>JBEULK010000080.1:0-14497 GCA_041287325.1 Pyrobaculum sp.
TCATTAGAACCTAATATGGGGCACGCAGCCATACAAATCCCGCATTGTATACAATAGGCGAAGTTGTAATACTTCTCAAGTTCTTCAGGTCTCTGTCCAAATTCTACATCTGTTTCATAAATCTCTTTCACATCTCTAATTATGTAAGGCTTGACGGACTTAACTTTTTCAAAATCTGGCTCTAAGTCTACCACTAAGTCTCTTATCACTTTGTGGTTCCACAAAGGCTCTACGCTAATCCTGGAGTCTCCTAGGTCAGATAGTAAAGTTTGACACGCTAGGCGCGGTATTCCGTTTATCACCATGCCGCAAGAGCCGCAGATCGCCATTCTACAGCTGTACCGCACTGCAAGAGTTGGGTCTTGCTCCTCTTTGATTTTGATCAAGATGTCTAAAACGGAAATTCTCTCACTTGGCACTTCTACTTTGTACTCTTGCCACCAGCTCTTAGAGCCGTCAAACCTCTTTACCCTAACAACTACAGTTTTCATACTAATACTTCCTCTCCTCTGGTCGCCATTTTATAATTGTCACCGGCGTGTAAGTGAGGGCAATCTCCCCTCCGTATAGATACGCCACTGTGTGTTTTAGCCAATTTACGTCATCCCTCTTGGGGTAGTCTAGTCTGTAATGGGCCCCTCTTGACTCACTACGCGCATAAGCGCCTACGCCTATGACCAAGGCAACGTCTAACATGCCGTCTATCTCCAGCGCATCTTTTAGGTTCTGGTTGTATACTTTACTGCTATCCACCACCCGGAACGACAAGGCGCGCTCTCTGAGTTTTTTAAGCTTGGCCAGCCCATCAGCCATTGAGGACCCGTGGCGAAACGGCCCGAAGTGCTCCTCCATAACATCGTTTAGTTCTTTTTTCACTTCGTAAGGAGTCGGCGCGTTTACTTCTTTGTGTAAAAGTTTGTCAAAAATTCTCTCCTCCTCAGCCTTGGCTGTCTTTAACAACGACTCGTCGGGAGAAGGCAGGGCGGAGGTTTCCATTACGTATTTAGCCGCCTGCTCCCCCGTGAGGCGCCCCCACACGGCGCATTCGCTCAACGAATTAGAGCCCAGCCTATTGGCCCCGTGGACGCTTACCGCGGCGGCCTCGCCAGCCGCCCACAGCCCCCTAACCCATTGCCCTCTGGCGTCGAGGACTCTGCCCCATGTGTCTGTGTGTATGCCGCCCATTGTGTAGTGCACAGCTGGTCTTACTGGTATCGGCTCGGTAAGGACGTCTATACCAGCGTATTTATGAGCAAGCTCGCGGATGAACGGTATTCTCTTGTTTATCTTCTCCTCTCCTAAATGTCTCAAGTCAAGCCCCACGTAGCACATCCCGCTTTCGTGTTGAAATCCTCTGCCCTCTGCACACTCTGTCAATATGGCCCTGGACACAATGTCCCTAGGGGCGAGCTCCATCCGCTGAGGCGCATATCTTTTCATAAACCGCTCTCCGTCTTTATTAATAAGATAGGCGCCCTCACCTCTCGCCGCCTCGCTTATGAGTATGCCGCTTGGGACAAGAGCAGTGGGATGCCATTGTACGAACTCCATGTCTTTTATAGCTATGCCCGCTCTCAATGCATATCCCAGCGTCTCTCCCGTGGTTGAATGTGCCGTGGTGGTAAAGCGATATAGCCTCCCGGCGCCGCCCGTGGCGATGATGCCCGTCTTTGCGTAAAAGAACTTAAACTCCCCTCTTTTTAAGTCGTATGCAGTGACGCCTTTAAATTGTCCGTTCTCTACTATAAATTTAGTAACGAAGTGTTCGTGGTACACGTGTATGTTATCAAATCTACGGGTTTCCGAGAACAAGGTTGACATAATAAAAAAGCCTGTCTTATCAGCGGCAAAGGTGGTCCTCGGTATTGACATGCCGCCGAATGGTCTCTGCGCGATCCGCCCATCTGCCTCCCTACTCCAAGGGACGCCGATTCTTTCAAGATACCTAACTTCCCTTGGGGCGTATTCCACTAAGACTTGTACCGCGTCTTGGTCTGCTAAAAAGTCACTCCCTTTTACAGTGTCGTATGCGTGGAGCTCTAAAGAGTCACCAGTTTTATCAGGGTATAAGACGGCAGACATGCCCCCTTCTGCAGACAAGCTGTGGCTACGCATGGCCTGAATCTTAGACAAAATAGCAATGGAGATCTTCCCCCCACTGGCCCAAGCCGCCGCCGTGGCCGCCCTCAGGCCGGCGATGCCAGAACCAATTATTACGAGGTCGTATTTTAGAATTTCCACTCAGGATTTGGCAATCCTATATTTTACTTTATGTTTCGTCTCTAGGCTCATACTCTGCGATAAACTTTATAACTTCAAATCCGCTGATCACTGTGTTGCTTAGCGTAACTATAATTAAGAAAAACGGAGTCGACATATGCGAAGGACAAGTACTAGCTAGGTGTTGTATTGAAAACGTATGCGCAGATGTGCCTATCGATGCGGATATCAAGCCGGGGATATACGACTTAGAAACCGCCCCAAAAGACTCCCCACTACGGACGTGCTTAGAAATTTTACAGAGAGCAAGCGAAAAGGGTTTTAAACGCCTCGAAGTCTGCGGCTCTAAGAAGTCTGAAAAGTGTCCCAAGAAACTCGCCGAATACGTCCTGTCAAAATACGGCGGACCTGTGCTACTCGTGGGGTTTAACAACAGGGTAGCTTCGGCGTTGTTTTCGCTTACAGACGGAGTAGTGGCAAGCGCCGAGGGGACCCCCTACCCTTACGAGTTTATAGACGTGTCAAACACACACAACTGGGTAGAGAAGGCCAAGGTCATCGTGGTGGCCCCCGGCACAGTACGCCTCGCAGAAGTGGCCGAGCTAATTAAAAAGGCAAGAGAAATGGGCAAGCCCGTAGTCATGTACGGCGCCTTATCAACTATTTACAAAGACCTAGGTATAGAATATTTTTGTCCATACGGTTTAAAAAGATACTAAAGTAAAACATATAAGACTTGTAGGTAATAAACATTGTGAAATTTTTCGAACGCTCAGCAGGCGCCGTAGTGTACGCAGTAAATAAAAGAGAGATACTCTACCTCCTGCTCCACGGCAAATCCGGCTGGGACTTCCCCCACGGGCTAGTACGCCTATACGAAACAGACGAGGCGGCGGCGCTGAGAGAAATTTACGAAGAAACAGGCCTAAAAGTAGAACTTATACCAAGTTTTAAAGAAGAAATTAGGTATAAATATTCGAAAATAGGACGAACAATATACAGAGAGGTGGTGTACTTCTTAGCAAAGAGCAAAAGCCTCGACGTAACTCTCTCAAAAGAACACGACGCATATAGGTGGACAACGGGGTCAGAGGCTTTAAAATTACTAACAAGAAACGAGACCAGAGAGGTGTTAATAAGAGCGTGGAGAAAAATAGAAAAAACCGAGGGTTTAACCCTCAGCTAAGCACTGAGACTCCCTCAACCGCGTACAACGGGTAGTACCCGAAGTTATTCCCGCCAGTTCTGTACCACACGGCGTACTGTGGCGAGTATAATACCGCGACGTAGTCCACAAAAAGCGGCGTCCGTATGTACAACATATTAAACCTCAAGTCTGTGCCGTAGGTATACATAGGAACCACAAAGCCGCCGCCCATGACCGTGGCAAACTTAATAGCGAAGTTGAACTGAATCGGCGGTTTGCTTAACATCACCCTGACGAAAGGCGACTGCGTAAAAATCACAGGCACGTCGCCGCTTTCAATAAACGGCCTCACCTTTCCCGTGACGGCCTCCGCCGTAGAACAGCCGTCGTAGAGAGAAGTCCTGGCTAAGATTACAAAACTATTTGCCTGGCGGACGGGATAAGACGCCGACATTGTGGAATGTGCATATCCATTTACAGTTACAGGCAGGGCAAACGACGCAGATGGGACAGTCACAATTCTAGTACTCCCGCCGACGCCAGTCCACACGAACCTACCACTTCCTAGGTACCGGTGGTATGTTACTCCTTGGTTCCAGAATAGGCCTGCGAAGAAGCCGTCTGACGTGATGGTGTACAGAATAAGCGATGTGTTGGCGCATTTCCAGGCGAAGTCTATGTACAAGCCTCTGACCATGGTAGGCACTGATATGTAATAGGCGCGCCAGTCGCCAGACTCGTAGCGCCACGCCCAGTCGATGGCGCCGCGCACCTCGCTGGCGTTGTACCAACTGTCAGAAGGCCTGCCGGTAAGCGTAAACTCCGTATTGGCGCCGACGCTTTGTCTCACCACGTAGCTCAGAGGCACCACGTACGTAGTGCCGTTTATGTCAAATAGTATCATCCTTTCATAAGCCGTAGGAGCTGCGTTAGGCGGAGCCCTCACCACGACGGTGAAGGTGTAACTCTGCCGCGGACCCAGCGTAATTTCAGACGGGGTAACCTGTACATCAGACGCCTGCGCCCTCTTATACGCCACAACCTCCACAGTAACAGGAACAGCGGAGGGATACGGCGAAGCGACAGGCCTAACGTCTATTCTTAAGACAAGCCTCTCGCCTGGCCCCATCCTAGAGCCTAGCCTAGCCACTGGCACCTCGACCTCAGTGCCCCTCTGGTAGCCGTAGTTGTACCACGTAAGCTCTGTTAGAGATATTGAGTTGTCGTTGTTAAGGTCAGTCCAGCCAAAGACCCACAACACGGGCCGCACGTTGTAAGCATAGTTGTATTCTGGGTCAAATACTCTAAATGGATAGGCCATTCTAAATACAACTAAATCCGCTTGTTTCAGTATGTTTTCATCAAAGCCGAGCTGTTGCATTGTAAAGTATCCTCCTAAGGTTCTAACAGGGATGCTTAGACTTATAGACTTTCTATACACTGGGACCAGCATAGCGGCCTTAGACTTGACCTTACCCGCGTAGCCCACTGTGGTCACGGTTACCCGTCCCACCGCCATTCCGCCAGGCGTCGTGGTCAAGTATAAGGTGGTCATTCCAAGCGTGGGCTGGCGAAGTCCTATCTGTAGACTTGTCTGCCACTGATTAGTCAAGATGTTGTTAAGAAGATAGCCGAAATACAGTGGTATGTTAACCCTCCACTGGAAGTCCCAAGAGGCGCCTAAGTCCACTTGAGAGTTGGTACTAAATAACACTACAGGAGCTTTGGGGGCAGACAAGCCGAAGTACGACCTGGCGGCGATTACGGCGGCTGTGGCGTTGACAAAGCCGTGTCCAGCTGTAAACGGCGTATAGCCTATGTCTGCCGCAGTGCTTGTAATAATTTGTCTAACAAGATACGGGTCTATCGTAGCTGGATCTCTAGCATCTGCAACTGCGCTAAGCACCAAAGCCACGACGCCCGCAGTCAGCGGAGTGGCTTGAGAAGTGCCGCCGAAGATGTCCCAGTCTTCTGGACTGTTGTACCAGTATCGACCCCAGCCCACTGGGTAAGCCGCTACGCCGAAAGCCCCTACATTTACTACGTCTGGTTTTACGTAACCTGCTGGCGTCGGCCCTCTTAGAGACCAGCTTATAATATCGCCCCATTTAAAGCCGTAAAACGGCGTGCCGGTAGCCAGCCAGAAGTGGCCGCTTGTGGCGGCTCCCACTGTGATTGCTCCCACGGCGGCGCCTGGGCTTGTAATAGTGCCGAAGCCGTACCCTCCGTTGCCGCCTGCCTGGACTATTACAATGCCTGGGTAGTTTCTGTCAAGAAAGCCGGGGGCTACTAAGGCGTTTATAACCGCAGACTCAAAGTCGTAACCAAAGGCAGCGTAGTCGTAGATAAACGTCGAGATGCCCCAGCTGTTGCTTATTACATGTGCCCTCTTCTGCCCAGTCCAATACCACTGCCCCTCTGGGCTTACGTCGAAGCCCGCCGCCCACATCATGCCGGGCTCTACCATGCCCCACCAAAGGCCCTTCACGCCGAGGACCTTGGCGCCAGGGGCTACTCCTCTGAGGCGTTGCTGACCGAGGTAGCCTAGGTTGTACACCGCCTTGCCTCTGCCAGCGGCGACGGAGCTACAGGCAGTGCCGTGGCTGTCGAAGTCGTAGAAAATACTTAAGTAGTTGCCTTGTAAGTCCCAGCCGGGGTAAAACTTTGCATAGGAATCAAGCCATAGCCCCCAGTCGTAGAAGTAGCCCCCAGCCACGCCTAGGCTTTTAGTAGGCGCGGCGGAGTTGTCTACAATGAGCCTGTTTCCAAAATACTTAAGCTCGGGGTCGTCTGAGAAGTCGCAATTACCATTTATGTCTACCTTAGCGGCGGTGTAGACGCCGGGCTGGTCGGGGTCGTACATGACTACGCCTACTCGTACATAGCCGCCGTACCACGGTATGTACAAATTCGTCATGCCGAATTTATAGACTCCGCTCTTGCTTACAAGGCCAGAGACTGCGTAGTTGCACGTCGCAGAGACCACGTAGAGATCAATGCCGTCGATTACGTAAAAACTAGAGCCTTTTGTAGGAAGATACCCTTGCTGAGCTTTGAAGGGAAACAGTATCATCACTTGTGACTCGTCTGCGTCTAAGACCAGTGGCTCGACTGAGGCGACTTGGCTTAGCGGAATAGACGCCGCCTGACCTCGAAGTGTTTTATACTGAAGGGCAGTGTCAGCAGGGGATATTGAGGCGGCGAGTATTTCTTTGCCATCTTTAGTCTTAATAACCCAAGCCAACGCGTCTTGTAAGTCGGGATTTCCGTAGTCAACGCCGGTGTCTAAAACTGCCATCACAACGCCGGTCCCATTCACGCCGAATAGTTGTTCTACTTTAGACGCTCCAATGATTTCGCGCATAACTGGCAGGTTTGGTTGCGGAGCGCCGCTGGCTCTCTCCACGAGGCTAATGGGCTCTGTGAAGAATTCTCTTGGAGGTACCTCCGGCACTACTTTTACAAAAATTGATTGTACATAGGGGGACTCTGCTACACGTTTTAAGTCGCTGGCAGGCCCTTTGAAATACAGCACAGCGGAGTCTCCGTCTATTCTTCCCTTTAGTTCTACTCCGTCAATTACTAGCGAGGCGACACGGAGCTCCCTCGCCCCTATCTTCACAGTCTCGAAGACAGGTCTTGTTTTCCACTGTGAGGCAAATGCGCCTATGTCGGTGACGACTAGCCTGGCTACTACCTTTGTGTCGGTGTTTAGTACCGAGGGATTGGCGCCTGATATTTTAATAGTTTGTGCATATGTAATCGTTGCAATAAACAATATAACTAGAACTAGCACATATTTTGATTGCATAAACTCTTAGAAAAATGGTATTTTAAAGTATTCCTTATGTTTTTAACTGTTGGCATTTCTCAGAATGTGAAGATGTCGATTGTAGTTAGGAAAGACCTGAGAATAAGTTGTGGAAAGGCCGCCGCGCAGGTGGGCCACGCCGCTGTTGAATGTGTTCTGCTAGCTATGGAAGATACAAAATGGCGCCGTTGGTTAGACCTTTGGCTGGCGGAGGGACAGAAGAAGATAGTCCTAGCCGCCGAGGGCGTGGAACACTTATACCAACTTCATAACAAGGCGAAGGAGCTCGGCCTCCCGACGGCCGTGGTAGTAGACGCGGGGCTGACCGAGTTACCGCCTGGCACCCCCACGGCTATATGCGTAGGACCCGCCCCAGATGAGATGGTAAACGCAGTCACGGGCGATTTAAAGCTTTACAGATAAGTTTTTTAAAGAGACCGGTTTTGAGCTTGCGTGAAGCTTGTATACGCATATGCAGGTTTTTCGCTGGGAGTCGCCTTGTACTTCTTCTATCTAACAGCGGCGGGGCTTAGGACGCCTGACATGCAGATAGGCGCCTATGTGGTGAACCTAACCACTCTCGTAGTAACGGCGTACATAGCCTTTACTCTCTATGTTATATACGGTCTTACAAAGAGACGTAGTTGATGTATTCGCCGTCGCCCGCCACCTTTTTCAACTCCTCTAAGCTGTTGAAAGGCCTGTTTTTTAATATCAGGTTGACTCTCTCCTTGTCGACGCCTGGTAGCCGTCGTATTACTCGCTTATCTGCGCGATTGATATCCACGGGATACGGCAACGCCAAGACGCTTCTTGAGCCGTGGTCTAACACTACCACGTCGATAAACTGTCCAAGCCCTACCCGAGTGGGGATGTACACCAGCAGAGGATAGGAGCCCACCTGCCGGGCGTATGTCCCGTTGTAGTAATGTATTTCTGTATACACTTCTCTCAACACTGTGCCCCTAGGGACGATTCTCCTAAGCATTTCTCTATCAAACTCTTCGCGTACCCATTTCTTAAATTGGTAAAACCTCTGTTTATGTTCTCTTAGTCTTCTGGCGATCTTCTTAGCCTTGGGCCATAGGCGCGAGGTGGGGAATATTAACACTTGTCGTATGTTTACTCTGCGGACTAGAAGTCCTCTTCTCATCACCTCTTTTAAAAACTCCACGTTTAGCCTATACGTTTCAGCAGTCTCGCCGGGGAGACCTACGACGAAGTTTATGCCAGCTAAGATGTAAGGCATGCCGTTTTCTCCCCTCACAGATCCAAGCCTTGTGAAAAGCTCAATGGCCTCCAAGACCTCCTCCGGCTCCACCTTAAGGTTGTTGATTTTCACTACTCTTGGGTCGGCTGTTTCAACGCCCATGGCCGCCACGTTTCCCGGCGTGCCGTATTTTATCAACAGCTTAGTAATCTCGGCAGATTCTCTCTTCCACCTAGCCACTGTGCCAGGGTTGACGTTGTCGATGTGTAGAGTCTTTAAGCCAGGCGCCATGTTTCTAATCCCAGCCAGCAATTTTTCTATAGCCGCCGGGTTAGGCCGCGGGAAGTCCTCCTTCCCAATGTCGTGTGCCATGTAGGTGTAGAAGTCTGCCTGCCTGCCGAGCCTGAAGTGTAATACGCCCGCCTTATACAAAGCCTCGACTTCTCTTACTACGCCTTCAATGCTCCTAGTAATTACGGGGCCGTATGCCACTGTGGTGCAGAAAGAACAGCCGCCGGAGACGTACCTCGGACAAGATCTGTACGTCTCAAGTTCTACAATTAAGTTTTTGCCATAGTTCGGGTGCTGATTGACGATCCGCGCGCCTTTTTCTGCAAAGACGTCTACTAGCCTAAAGTCTTGATGTGTTTCAGAGGGATGTGCGCGTTCTAGCCCTTCTGTCAATACTCTATAGACTACGAGGTCTAAGTCTCCCGTAACGACGAGGTGGTAGTATCTACGAAATTTAGACGGGGGGACCGCCGCCGTGCCCCCCTCTATTCCGAATCCGAACTTCGCCACGGGGCCGCCGAGGATTTTCACTGGCTCCTCCAGACGTCCGACGTCTAAAATCTCGTCAAGAGAGATGGGGGCGCCTCCCAGGTACTTGCCAGGCGTAGTTATTCCAGCAATTACAACTACGATGTCAAAGTTTTTTAAATAAGAGAGTGACTGCGCCCAATCTGCTCTTAATGAATCGATTGTGTAGTAAAATACTTGATCCACGCCGGCTTGAAACGCGGCGCCGGCGACATATCTGGCATATACATCTAAGTAAGGCGGTACTCCAAGCCCGGCTGGCTCGTCGGTGTAGCCGTCTATTATTGCTATCTTCATAACCTTGTCGGTGCTTTAATAAGAGTTTTTATATCTACATTTTATACTTGCCGATGGCGAAAATTCCGTTTTGTGAATTCTGTGTTAAGACGCGCGTGCTGTGTCAGAAGTGTCAGTCGCTGATAGACAGCGGCAGATACGGCTGGCTCGACGTAGAGGTAAGCGACGCCTTGCTCAAGGTAGAGCGTAAAATAAACTTGACAGAGGTGGAGTATGTAAAGTCTTACGAGGTTGACGACATTGTTATTGTACTAATGAGAAACACAAAACGCATCCCCCGCGGCGCGTTTATGCAACTAGAGAAAGAACTCTCATCAGTTTTGGGGAAAAGTGTAAAAGTTGTAGAACACGGCAATGTAAACGAGGTCATTGCTCAGCTGGTGTCTCCGGCGAAGTTACTTACAATCTCCACGTCTTGGCTACCCGACGGCACAACGGAGACTGTTGTGAAGATTCCGTCTCGCGAGGTGAGGAGACTGCCGATTAAGCCCGAGCGTCTACAGGCGATAATAAGTCAAATCTCGGGAGCCAACGTCAAGGTGGAGCTGGTAAAAGAGCGCGAGTTAAGAGTATAATTTTTTTACTTGCTCTTACCCCGACACGTGTCTTACCCAAGAAAAACTCACTGGACTGTTGACGTCACCTCAGAGAAACACGGCACAGAGGTGATCGTGGCTGGGTGGGTCTGGGAACTCCGCGACCTCGGCAAGGTTAAGTTCTTAGTCTTGAGAGACAGAGAGGGCTTTGTACAAGTTACTTTTAAAAGCGGGAAGACGCCGCAACACCTTCTTGACAAATTTAACGAGCTTAATAGAGAAGATGTAATAGTGGTCAAAGGCGTTGTGGAGACTAGTAAAATTGCCAAAAGAGGTGTTGAGATATTTCCCTCAGAGCTATGGGTGTTAAACAAGGCTAAGCCGTTGCCAATAGACATCTGGTCAGAGACGCCCGACTTAGCCACTAGGCTTCGGTGGCGTTCAGTTGATTTAAAAAGGCCCCGCAATCTTGTTATATTTACCACGGCGTCGGGCATATTAAAAGCAATAAGAGAGGTATTATACGGCGAGAGATTTGTAGAAGTCTTCACCCCCAAGATCATCGTTACAAGCACCGAGGGAGGCGCCGAGCTATTTCCAGTCCTCTACTTCGAACGCGTGGCTTATCTATCTCAAAGCCCGCAGTTGTACAAGGAGCAGTTAACGGCATCGTTAGAACGAGTTTTTGAAATAGGACCGGCCTACCGTGCTGAGAAACACAACACAGATTACCACCTCAACGAGTTTATATCAGTTGACGCAGAGGCCGCCTTTATGAATTACAACGACATCATGGACCTCTTAGAAAAAATTATGAAACGAGTTGTGGAATTGACAAACGAAGACAAGTTAAAGGAGTTTGGAATAACGCCAGTGGTTGCAGAAATTTCAAAAATACCAAGAGTAGAATACGGCGAGGCGGTGGAAAGGTTGAGAGCGCTAGGCTATTCTATTAACTGGGGCGACGACCTTAACGTAGAGATGCAAAAAAGTCTTATGAAGTTCTACGGCCCCGTCTACTTCATAGTAGACTTCCCCGCCTCTCTTAGGCCGTTCTATACAAAACGAAAAGAGGATAACCTCAGCGAGTCGTACGACTTAATCATCAACGGCGTTGAAGTCGCCTCTGGCGCCACTAGAATACACAAGAGAGATGAGCTAGAAGAAGAGATGAGAAAGAGGGGGCTGGACCCCAAGCTGTTTGAAAGCCACCTCGCAGTATTCGACTACGGGATGCCTCCCCACGCCGGTTTTGGACTAGGCTTTAACAGACTAGTCGCCGCCTTGCTGGGCCTCGACAACGTGAGACACGCCACGTTGTACCCCCGCGATAGGTATAGAGTAGAGCCCTAGCCCTCTTTCAGTGATACGAACAACACGTAGGTAACTGCACGCTTCTCAACCCCCTCCCCCCTCTTCACAACTTTGTACAAAACCTGGCCTACTCCCTCCTCAACGGGGATTACCATAACTCCGCCGTCAGTTAACTGTCGTACAAGCGCCTGAGGTATGGAGGAGGCCGCCGCCGTTACGATTATGGCATCGAAGGGAGCGCGACGCTCAAGCCCCATGCGCCCGTCGCCGTGGTAGACCTCTACGACGCCCCAGTATCCAAGCCGCTCTAAATTCTGTGCAGCGTATACTGCTAACTCTTTTACGATCTCAATAGTATACACCTTCCCCCTCCTCTCAATAGCCTCGGCGCAGACAGCGGCGTGGTAACCGGAGCCGGTGCCTACTTCTAAAATCTTCATCCCAGGCCTGGGGTTGATTAACTCGCACATCATGGCCACCATATGAGGCGCCGATATCGTAGCCCCGGCAAACAGGGGAAGAGGCCTGTCTTCATACGCCATCATTCTGTACTCAGGCATTACAAACTCCTCTCTGGGGACGCTTAACATGGCCTTCTTCACTCTCTCACTCTTTACAACGCCTTCTTGTACTAAGTCCTCCACTAGGCGAAACGACATTAGAAAAAGGAGTCGAGAGAAGTAGTTTTAAGCTTGCTCTGTGCCCTCCTCAGCCTTTCTAAAGCCTTCGCCACTCTGTCATGAGAAAAGTCGTGCTCATCCACAAGAAACGATAAAAGCGCCGCCTCGTCTGGCTTCTGAAACTCTGTCTTGTAGTCGTCTGTCACGGGAGGGTTTAAGAAAAAGGTTTTTATCTGAAGCGGGTCGACGGGGAAAGAGACGCCTTTAAGAACAGTGTTGAGAATTTTTTCTAAGCTTCCAAACTCCCAGATTAGCTTAAGCGCCTTCTGGGGGCCGACCCCCGGCACGCCGTCTGGGTTGTAGTCTGTGCCCAGTAGAATAGCCAAGTCGATAAGTTGCTCTCTGTTCTTCAGCTTAAGCGCCTTTAAAACAGCGCCTAGTTCTATCACCTCAGACGAAAGCTCCACAACCTCCTCTCCCACCCTCCTCTTTGGCGATACGGCGAGGTTTCTAACTAACCTAGGCGAGCCGAATAACAACGAGTCGTAGTCTTGACTCCCGACAGCCCAGCAACTCCCCCTACTAGCCATATGCGCTGCCTGTGCCTCGCCTTCGCTAGGCGCCTGCACCCACGGAACCCCCATGTAAGTAAGTAGCTTCTTAGCGTCGTCTATCATTTCGCTTGTTAAAAAGACGGCGCGTTTCATGTACTTAACAGCCTCGTCCCTCTTCCCCTCTTTAATCGCTCTTACCACCTCCTCTATGGCCTTTTCCTTAGTCTTCCTCCTTTCTTCAAGTTCTAGTAGCTTAAACTCAGGAGGTTTTCCATCAAAGACGTACACCGGCTTCACCCCAGCCTCAAGCAAGTTTATAGTCCGGTAAAACAGCCCGGATAGGTGGCTAGTCACCCTCCCAGCCCTATCCATTAAGGGAGTCCCGTCAAGCTGTCTAATAGAAGCCAAAAACTGATACAAGGCATTGTACGCATCTAACGCCACACACCTCCCGGCAAGACTCTCAAGCCTTACCTCTTGTCTCGCCTCCTTCCCAATAAGCTTCCCCAGTTCTACTACTCCCACAAAACAATAGACTAGTTAATAATTATTTACGCCTAGTAATTTGAAATACGTCTTTCCCCTCTTTCTTTATGCGCCTTACGTGAATCTTCTTGTAAATCTCTAAAACCATCAACGCCTTTGCCAACTCAGCGTCGGTGACTTGTACGTTAGCCCGCTTTAGCAAAGCCTTTACATCTTCGCTGGTAATAGTCTCCTGCCGTCTTAACAACATCTCTATGACGTTGCCAATGGTAGTTATGTTCATAAGTACAGCGGCGGGGCAGACTTGGCCTTAGTCACTGTGGCCAGCTGTCTCGCCCGCTCAAGCCAAGACTCATAGAACTTCAACATGTCAGGCGTCACAGACGGCCTAACCTTCTTAAGAGCCTCCTCGAAGTGCCTCATAAACACCTCCTTCGCCTCAATGTCTTCACGAAGGGCTAAGAACGTCGCCTCCCTCACCAACAGCTCCAAATCGGCCCCCGAGTAGCCCTCAGTCCTCCTAGCGATTTCTTCCAAGTCCACATCCTTGGCCAGCGGAGTAGCTCTTGTATGTATTAACAGTATTTCAAGCCTGGCGTTGAAGTCCGGCGGCGGGACGTAGATAATCCTGTCGAAGCGGCCAGGCCTAAGCAACGCCGGGTCCACCAAGTCGGGCCTGTTAGTAGCAGCTATCACCACCACGTTTTCTAAAGCCTTTATGCCGTCCATCTCTGCGAGAAGCTGAGCCACGACGCGTTCTCCCACTAGAGAATCTGCGCCGAGCCCCCTGGCGGTTGCCATGGCATCTATCTCATCTATGAAAACCACCGCCGGCGCAGCCATGCGGGCCTTTCTAAATATCTCCCTAATCATCTTCTCAGACTCTCCCACCCACTTAGAGAAGATCTCGGGCCCCCTCACAGCGACAAAGTTAGCCCCAGACTCGGTGGCCACGGCCTTCGCCAAAAGAGTTTTGCCAGTCCCCGGCGGGCCGAATAGGAGTATGCCCTTGGGAGGCCTAAGGCCAAACTTCTTAAACTTCTCAGGATACTTCAAAGGCCACTCCACAGCCTCCCTAAGCTCTTGTTTAACGTTCTCCAAGCCTCCCACGTCCTCCCAGCGGACCCGCGGCACCTCTATGTGCACCTCTCTAAGAGCTGAGGGGATTATCTCCCTAAGCGCACTGGCAAAGTCCGACATCGTCACCTTAATATTCTCAAAAGCTTCTGGCGGTATCGACGGTTGGTTCAAGTCTATAAAACCGCTTTGAATAGCCCTCCTCAACGCAGACATAGCTGCCTCCCTAGCCAAGGCTGCCAAGTCGGCCCCAGTAAACCCGTGAGTAATCTCGGCAAGCTTCCTAAGATCCACGTCAGGCGCCAGAGGCATGTTACGCGTATGTATCAACAGAATCTCATACCTCCCCCTGAAGTCAGGCGGATTTATCCAAATCTCTCTGTCGAATCTTCCTGGTCTTCTCAGT
>JBEULK010000081.1:0-12806 GCA_041287325.1 Pyrobaculum sp.
CAACACTTACAGACACGCCTTCCACTGCGAACATAAATATGTAAAATCTCTAGGTTAAATAGAGATACGTGTTAAAAGTGCCTAAATTGATTGTAACGTCTCTCCAATTTTTTTGATTCTCTCGCGGTAGGGAGATATCCTTTCGGGGTCTACAGAGGCGACGTCGCGTAGATACATGGCCCAGCTTTCTAACTCCTCGACGATCTCTTCCATGGACCTGGGCATGCCGGGCCTGGGGCCTCTAAACCAGGGGATTAGCCTAGTGGCATGTCTCCCTCCTTCTGTGAGCTCGTACCTCCCGTCTTGTCTCCTTCTCACAAGGCCCTCGGCTTCTAGTTGTTTTAACAGGGGGTACACAGAGCCCGGGGACGGCCTCCAGAACCCCCAGGTGAATTCCTCCACAGCTCTAATTATCTCGGCGCCGTTCATAGGCCTGTCAGATAGTAGCCATAACACCACTTCTCTTAGACCTCTCCGGCCTAAGAACGCCCACGGTGGGGGACCCATGGGTATAGAACTGTTTGTGTTTTTAAATTTTTCGATTACGATATCGAATACAATAAGATTTAGATCTTGAAGATTTAAATACTGAAGAATTGAGACTTCTGTGTTTATAGACAGGGAAGACGAGTTAAGAGCATTGGAGGAGATGTGGAGAAGCGACGGGGCCCGCCTAGTGTTAGTCTACGGCAGGCGTAGGGTAGGCAAGACGTGGCTAGTCAAGAAGTTTCTAGAAGGGAAGAGGGGGGTTTACATATACGCCACTAGACAGCCCATAGACCTAGAACTTGAGCGGTTTGCAGAAACAGTGGGCAAGGCATTGGGTCGCTACGTGAGGCCGAGCTGGGACTCCATCTTCGCCGCGCTTGCAGAGGCGGGGAAAATCGTCGTGGCGGTAGACGAGTTTACCTACTGGGTTGAGGAGGACCGGTCTGTGCTTTCGCAACTCCAACGGGGCTGGGATGAGTATCTGTCTAAAAGCTCTGTGTTCTTAATACTGCTCTCCTCTACAGTTTCGCTGGTGGAAAAGTCTGTTTCATACGGCGGGGGGCTGTTCGGCAGAAGGACCGCCCAGATTAAACTAGGCCCTCTAAGGCCTCACTACGCCAAGTTCTTCCTCCCTTACAAAGCAGACGAGCTGGCGGCGGCCTACGCCGTGTCTAACGGAGTGCCGTACTACCTGTCGTTGTTTGATAAAACTCTCTCTCTCGAGGACAACATAAACCGGCTTTTCTCACGATGGGGCCCTCTGTATGAAGAAGCTGAGAACTTGATGAGATACGAGGTAAGGGAGCCCCACGTCTACTTAAACATCATAAGAGCCATGGAGGAGGGCGCCACTACTTATTCAGAAATTGCAGACAGATCAAGGATCCCCACCCCCACCCTCGGCAAGTACCTTCACGTCTTAGAAAAGCTAGATGTAGTGCGCAGAGAGGTGCCTGTGTTGGGCAAGGCCAGGCCTATCTACGTGGTGTCAGACCTCTACATAAAATTCTGGGTTAGGCACGTGTACAGCAGGAGAGAGATGTTTGAAATAGGCGAGGCGCCGAGGCCCCACTTAGACGAGTACATGTCGGCCGCGTACGAGGAGGTGGCGAGGAGGGCCTTGCCGAGGTTAAAACAACTCGGCCTACTACCTCACCTAGGCAGATGCGGCCGCTACTGGGAAAAAGACGTGGAGGTGGACATAGTCTGCGTAGAAGACGACAAGATCTTGGCCATCGAAGTAAAGTGGTCTCATCTAGACGAGAGAGAGGCAGAGGAGGAGCTGAAAAACTTGAAAAAGAAGCTAGGGAACAGAGAAGGCACCTACCTCCTAGCCGTGAGAAAAATCAAGGGGGCCCACCCCCAGGTGCTACAAGCAGAGGACTTATTTCAATAGTTTTAAACCGCTCCGCTGAGCGGATTATCACGCCTAATTAAGCCGGCTCTGAGGACGTGGTCTGCCAACACCACGGCGGTTATGGCCTCTAACGCCACCAGGGCCTTTGGGACTATGGTTACGTCGTACCGGCCTTTAAACTCCACAGTGGCGGGCTCCATCTTCTCCAAGTTTACTGTCTGTTGCGGCCTTCTCACAGAGGGGGTGGGCTTAAACCACGTCTTGAAGTACAGCGGGGCGCCGACGGTTATCCCGCCCAGTAGACCGCCAGCGCGGTTCGTGGACAGGGCAGGCCTCCCGTTCACTACTACGATCGGGTCGTTGGCCTCGCTTCCATACATCTTCGCGAGGGCCCTCCCCGCCCCCCACTCAAAAGCCACGACACCTGGAATTGAAAAAGCCGCCTTAGCTAAATCAGCCTTGATCTTGCCAAAGTGAGGCTCCCCCAGACCCGGCGGGACTCCCACTGCGTACACCTCCACGCCGCCCCCGATGCTGTCGCCTCTCAATACGGCCTCTCTAATCCTCTCCAACATCTTCTCCAAGGCGGCTTCGTCAACCACCGGCAAGGGCCTCTCCCAGCTCTTCTTAATGTCCTCAAAGGAGTACTGCACCCCTACCTCTACCCCGCCGAGCTCTACCACGTGCCCCGCCACCTCAATGCCCACGTGGGCCAGCAACTTCTTAGCCACGGCGCCTGCCGCCACTATTGCCGCAGTCGTGCGGCCAGAGGCCCTCCCGCCTCCTCTGTGGTCGTAGTTCTTGCCGTACTTCAAATAGTAGGCCAAGTCGGCGTGGCCCGGCCTAGGCTTTAGCCAAAGCACGTCGTAGTAGCTGGAGATCACACTGCGGTTCCAGATCACGATGGCGATAGGAGTCCCCTGGGTGCGACCGTCCTTGACCCCGGACAAGATCTCAAACTCCTCAGGCTCGCACCGGGGATTCAGCACGGGTATGTGGCAAAACATCCTCCTCTCCAACTCCCTCCTCACGTCCTCTTCACTCAGCGGAAGTCCCGCTGGAACTCCGTCAACGACTACTCCCACTGCCTTGCCGTGGCTCTCGCCAAACGTGACGATTCTAAACTCTCTGCCGAAGACGTTCATAGCCCCAGAAACTGCAAGACGGCTTTGCGCATGACCTCTCTGTTGGGCTCAACACCGAGCCAAATCCTCTCGGCGAGAGCGCCTTGTTCCACCAACAAGTCGACGCCATCTATCACCTTTACGCCCAGTCTCGCCGCCTCTTCCACCATCTTTGTCCTGGGCGTGGGTATATATACAAAGTCTACGTACAGCGAGGCGCCATCTAGACTAGTTAACGACGCGTCGTGTACAGGAGTGGCGTTGATAACAACGTCGGCGCGGGGGGCGTTGCCCCAGGGAACAGCCGCCACCTCTCGGCCAAGCCTCTCAGAAAACTCCCTAGCCAAAGCCTCGGCTCTCTCCGCAGTGCGGTTCGCCACATAGATCCTCCTAGCCTCGGCCTTCACGGCGGCGAAAACGGCGGCTCGGGCCGCGCCGCCTGCTCCCAGGACCAACACATCTGCGCCCCTCATCGCGCCTCCGGCGAGGTTGTAGACGGCGCCAGCGTCTGTGTTATACCCCGCTAACAAATTCCCATCTACCAGCACGGTGTTCACAGCGCCCACTGCCCGCGCCTCGGCGGCCACGGCGTCTAGGTACTTTACCACTTCCTCCTTGTGGGGGGTAGTTACGTTAAAACCCCTGAGGTTAAAACGGGCCAGTTGTACGAAACAGCCCACCTCCCCTCTCGGTACGTCGAATGCGAAGTACTCGGCGTCGATGCCCAGCGCGCGGAACGAGGCCTTGTGCATAGCCGGGCTTGCCGACTTGTTCCGTATGCCCCATCCAATTACGGCGAAATACATTACCTCCTACTTCAAATCTATTTAAATACCTGATCTCTCGCTCTCATGCGTCCCCCAGCTCACAGTAGGCGTGATAGGGGCGGGTAAGCTTGGGTCACAAATCGCAATTCGGCTATCTAGCAACAACATAAGAGTTATTGCCTCTGTAAAGACAGAGAAATCAGCACAGAGGCTATCTGCCCTAGGGCTGGAGGTGTATACAAACAACAAAGTTGTGGTAGACAACAGCGACGTCTTAATCCTCACAGTAAAGCCTGCAAACTTGCCAGAGTTGGACTTCTACACGGAAAGGCCTCTTGTGTCGTTTGTCGCCGGGGCCGCCACAGAGGCGTTGAAAAGACTCTCGGCGAGGCCTTACAGAGCCATGACAAACGTCGGCCTCACTTCCATCGTCATAGCAGGGCCTCGCGACGAGGAGGTGGAAAAAGTGTTGTCGTACGTCGCCCCGACCTTCTGGGTGGAAGAGAGGCTGATCGACCCTCTGACAGTGTTGCTGGGCTCAGGCCCCGCCATTGTGGCAGATATAGCAATGGCGTTAGTAATGGCCGGCGTGAACATCGGCATACCCTGGGACTTAGCCAGAGAGGTGGTGCTCTCCCTCTTCTCGTCACTGCCGTCGCTTGACGACAAGTTCACGCTGGAAAGAATGAGCCAGTATGTAGCTACGCCGGGGGGCACCACCATTAAGGCGTTGGTAAACATGGGAGAGGTGCGAACGGTGTTGGCGAGGGCCGTGGAAGAGGCCTACTTACGAATAGCCAAGCTTAGATAGGGTCAAAACTTCACGCGTTGTTTTTGTCAAGTCCATTTTAAGCGCCTCTTCAAGGGGCGTTAACACGGCGTCTTCTGCGTCGTCGGAGGCTCGGGGCGGACCGTCTGAAGTCAACTCGACGAGGTATACCAAGATGACGAAGTGATACTTCACTCTGCCGTCTACAACCTCGATGTACTCCACCGGCGCTAAAAACTTCTTGACGACGCCATCCATTCCAGTCTCTTCTTTTAATTCTCTTAACACGGCCTCTGTGAGGCGCTCCCCCAGCTCCACATGGCCGCCTGGCAACGACCACTTCCCCTGGCTAGGTGGATATCTCCGTTTTACAAGAAGGATTTTCCCATCTTTTACAGCCAGCGCAGCCACCGCTACGGCGGGTCTGTTCACATCTTAGAAGTGGTTAATATTTAAAACCTGTCTCCTCTACGGGCCACATGTTTGACAAAATTAAGCCAATGACTGTGGGGCAGGAGAGGGCGGTAAACGTGTTAAGAGAACCTGGCAACGAGTTAATCGGCCTCTTCGGCCCCACGGGGACGGGAAAGTCGTTAATAAGCATTGCCTTCGGCATCTGGGCGGTGGAGAGCGGCAAGGCGCGTAAGTTCATCATCGCCAGGCCCATCGTAGATGTGGCAACTGGCGAGGTTTTGACGCCGGAGAAGCTCGGCGAGATGTACTACAAAATCGCCGCGGCGTATTTAGAAGACATCCTCGGCCCCTACGCCGAGAGGTCGTATATTGAGAAGTTATTGAAAGAGGAAAAGGTAGTGGTGACAGACGTGTCGTATCTGAGGGGGAGGACGTTCGACGACAGTATGATCTTTCTCGACGACGCCCAGAACGTCAGGCCTGAGAGCGCTGCCGAGATTTTAATAAGGCTCGGCAGAGGCAGTAGGCTAATCGTCGCGGGGGACCCCATCTTCCAGAAGCCGGCGGACGCGGAGAAAGACGGCGCCACTTTGTTGAGAGAGGCCTTGATGGGCGAGGAGAAGGCCGAGGTGGTCGACCTAGGCGTGAAAGACATAGTGAGGCCGGGGGCCAGGCGCGGGATTAAGCTAGCCCTCGAGCTGAGGATGCGGAAGAGGCAACTATCCGAAGTAGAGCGGTACATATACGAGACAGCGCGGATATTCGCCCCCGACGCAGACATCATAACCGCTGTGGAGTTCAGGGCTGATAAAGACTCCCTAGGGATTAAAAGCGAAAACGTCCCAGACGCCTTGATAATTGTAAAAGAAGGCCAGCTGGGCAGAGTCGTGGGCAAGGGCGGGGAGAGAATTAGGACTATTGAAAACGAGGTCGGGGCTAGGCTGAGGCTACTCGAAATGTCGCTAGACTTCAAACAATGGGTAAGGTCCCTCCACCCCGTGGGCTGGATATCTAAACACATAGTTGACGCAGACTTCGCAGGACCCGAGCTACAGGTGCAAGTGAGAAAAAGCGAGTTCGGAGCATTTATCGGCCAGAGGGGGGCCTACATAAGGCTAATAGATAGAGTGATAAGAAGACTGTTAGGAATAGGCGTAAGAGCAGTAGAAGCCGAATAACTACCACAGCCTCCTCAATCCAAGCCTCTCGTACACATGGTCAGAACTTATAATCTCCTCTCCAGCAAAAGCTGTGTGAAATGCGTCAAATACTCCGACTCCTTCTTTGATATACAGCGCCGCTTTAAGTATCCGAGGGTCGTCGATGTTACAAATAGCCATTACTGCTTGGAAAACTTTTACCACATCTAAATTGTATTTCTTGGCGACTACCTAATTCTACAAAAGTAATCACTGAAGTAGTAATACGTCCTTTATATTTTTCTAATATTTCTAAGGCCTTGTTATGTAGTCTATCCCCCTCTTTTAATAAAGCGAGGAAAAAATCTGTGTCAGCGTATATCATTTAGTTCTCTCTCGGCCTCTTCCTCTATTTCTCTTTTTAGTTCTTCTATACGGTTTATCTATCTTTTTCCCTTCTTCTACCAATAGTTTTACGGGATCTTCTGGCTTAGGTATTAACAAAATTCCGTCTGGGAGTTCTACTACGTAGTCCCTGGGCAACTGTCGGCGCATCTTTTTTGGGAGTAGTAGTCTCCCTAGCTTGTCTACCTTGGCCTTCACGTTTAGAGGGGGGTGTTGCTAAAAATATTTTACTACCTTCTTCTTTGTGTGTAATGAAGGCGTATGTGTTAAAGGTTTTTCGTGAGCCTCTTGTTTTAGAAGAGGTGGATAGGCCAAGGCCTTTACCTGGGCGGGTGGTGGTGAGAGTAAAGGCGGCTGGGGTCTGCTACCGAGACTTCTTAGCATGGCAGGGGTTTCAACGCGTGAAGTTGCCCGCGGTTCCCGGGCACGAGTTCGCCGGCGTGGTGGAAGAGGTGGGCGCCGGCGTCGACGCCTTTAAGCCGGGGGACCCCGTCGCCGGAATGATGTATGAATTCTGCGGCGAGTGCGAGTATTGCAAGTCTGGCCGCGAATACCTATGTAGGAACAGGAAAGTGCTGGGCGAGGACATCCCAGGCGTATTCGCCGAATATGTGTCCGTAGACGCAAAGTCCTTGGTAAAAATCCCCTCTGGCGTGTCTTTCGAAGCGGCCTCTTTTGCGGCGTGTGTCCTGTCTACTATAGTAAGGGCTGTGAAGAAAATAGGCGTCGCCGCCGGCTCGCAAGTCTTAGTGACGGGAGCAAGCGGGGGCGTGGGCATACACGCAGTGCAGGTGGCAAAGGCGAGGGGGGCTAGAGTAATTGCAGTGACAAGCTCCTCTAAGGCAGAGCACGTGGCGAAGTTTGCAGACTACGTGGTCACTTCGCGGACCTTCTCAGAAGAGGTTAAGAAGCTCGGCGGGGCAGACGCCGCCATCGAAAACGTCGGCGGCCCCACGCTGGAGCAGACTGTGAGGTCTCTGAACTGGGGCGGGAGAATTGCCTTAATTGGCAACGTAGACCCGAGTCCACATCAACTTCCCCTGGGGCTTTTAATACTAAAAGAAATCGACATAATGCCAGTCATACAAGGCGGGCGGAGAGACTTGGAAGAGGCTCTCCAACTCATCGCATCGGGGTCTGTAAAGCCGGTATACACTACTTACCACTTCTCCGAACTGCCGCGCCTAATAGAGGAGACCTCTAAGTCGCAACACGTGGGGAGGCGCGTTGTCAGCATTTAACACCCCTCCTCCTCGCCCATGTGTATATCAAAACTGCGGCAAACAACGCGGCTATTACGACGGTGTCTGCCATAGCTCTTTTGCCAAGTCCTCGGCGGCTTTTCTAACAGCCTCTAGACTCGTCATAGAGGGGCGCCAGCCGGTTAGTTTTGTCAACTTGGCGATGGACAGAGTCATATACTTGACGTCCCCTGGCCACCCTCTGCCGTCTGGCGTGGCTTGCACCAGCCTAATCTCTGGCTTGAGGCCCAACACCTCGGCCACGACGTTGGCTATGTCTAGCACGCGCACTGCGTCTTGGTTCCCCACGTTGAGCGCCAAAAACGGCGTCTGCAACTCTTCAAACTTTCTCCACGCCAGTAGAGTCGCCTCGACTGCGTCTTTTACGTAGAGGTAGCTCTTTCTCTGCGTCCCGTCTCCTAGCACCTCCAAGACGTTGGGATTGCGCCTCAGCTTCATTATAAAGTCGTATATCACGCCGTGCCTCAGCCTCGGTCCGACGACGTTGGCATATCTAACCGCGAGGCACCTGACGCCGTACAACCTCGCATATGTCCCGCACATCACCTCCCCAGCCGCCTTCGCCGCTCCGTACACAGATATGGGCTTATACAGCTCCTCCTCCGGCGTCGGCATCACCTCGGCATCGCCGTACACAGTAGAAGACGAGGCAAACACCACCGTCCTAACGCCCACGTGCCTAGCCCACTCCAAGACGTTAAACGTAGCCAACACATTTTCGTTAAAGTGCACAACCGGCTCGGTAGACGAGAGCCTAACCTCAGGATTAGCCGCGAAGTGAAACACCACGTCCCCCCTGATCCCGACGCCCCACTCCGCCTCTTTTAAATCTCTCAAGTGAAACTCCGCCTGGTTATTGACGAACTCCCTCCTGCCGCTTGAGAGGTTGTCCACAACCACCACGTCAAACCCCTCTTCTATCAGCCTATCCACTAAGTGGCTACCCAAAAACCCTGCGCCTCCGGTGACCACTACTCTCATACTAAAGGCTACTCAGATGATTTATAAAAATAGAGAGGCGCTGCAGGCCAAGACTTAGCCACTGGCGACACGTCGTCGATACATCCTCCAACCGCCCTGGAAGCCACAAGCGCCATTAACACAACTCTGTGGTCGTCGTGTGAGACAAACTTTACGCCTCTATTCGCAGGCGGCCCCCTCACTACAAAAGCGCCGTTGGAATACTCGGCGTAGGCGCCGACCCTCTTCAACACGTCTAGAACGGCGGCTATCCTGTCGCTCTCTTTGTAGACGAGGTGCTCCACCCCTCTTATAGTCGTGACGTCTTCTACAAACGCCGCCGCTAACGCCACCGGTAAAGCGAGGTCTGGGTTGTTGCTCAAGTCGACGTCTACTCCCCGGCTCAACACGCCGCTTACAGCTACTCCGTTTTCAAAATACTGCATGCGGGCGCCCATTTTCTCAAAGATTTCTAACACTTCTCTATCCACTTTACTAGCCGGCCCCAAGATTTCCACGGAGCCTCCGGTGGCCAGCGCGGCTACTGCTAGGAAGGCGGCTAGGCTGTAGTCCCCCGGGACTTGCAACATGCCAGGGCTTTTAAGCGGGCCCTCTACTTCTACCACCTCGCCGAGGCGGACCCTCGCCCCGAATCTGTTAAGCACCTCTGCCGTCGCCTCGACGAAATGCCAAGACTTCCGCGCCCCCACAGGCTTTACAACACCCCTAGACAGAGAGGCTAAGTACATCAAGCCTGATATGTACTGCGAAGACACGTCGGCTCTAGCTTCCACTTCAAAACTGTCGATTTTCCTGCCCTCTATCAACACCACGCCGGGGCCGTGTTCTACACGCGTAAGTTTTTTCAAAACCTCGAGGAGGTCCTCCACAGGCCTTCCCCTCAGCGTACCTGTGTAGTAAACAGCCGTGCGGCCCGGCACCCCGGCGTACACCGCCACAGCGGTCCTCAGCGTGAAGCCGCTCTCCATTACGTTAAAAGCCCTGACGGAGTCTGGCTCCCGCCTTTCCGCCACAACCTCGTCGCCTTTTACAAAAAGCGACGCCAGGGGTTGCACCGCTCTATACATGGCAGTAAAGTCGTCGCTCCACTCCACCCCCTTGATTGTAGTAGCCCCCTCCGCCAAGGCGGCGGCGAGGAGGTAGCGCTGAGACATAGGCTTCGACGGGGGTGCTTTAAACCGGCCGGAGAATACGCCGGGCTTTACGCAGTACATCACTTGGCCACGTATTCAACCGCCCTGGCGGCCACATCAACGGGCACTTTTTCCAACACCCACCTCCCCGGCCTCACCACCAGCGGCATTAATACGTAGTCCCCTCTGCGCTTCTTGTCAAATTTAACAAGCGCTACCGCCTTCTTTAACTCCTCCTCTCCCAGCGATATTTTAACAGGCAGCCCCAGCCTCTTCAACAAACCCGCCACCTCTTCCACCACGCCGTCTTTTAAATACCCCAAGTCTCTGGACAGGCGTAGCTCAGCCACGATCCCCACCGCCACAGCCTCTCCGTGAAGCAACCCGGCGACGCGCTCCACTGCATGCCCCACTGTATGGCCCACGTTGAGGACTTGGCGTATGCCCCTCTCCTCAAACTCGTCTAACTCAACCACAGAGGCCTTTAGTCTGAGAGAGCGGTAAACCGCCTCTTCCAACGCCTCAAGCCGCCTCTGTAAGAGGTCGTCAGCTCTTTCCACAAGCCATGTCAAAAAGCCCTCGTCTAGAGAAACGCCGTACTTCACCACCTCCGCGAAGCCCGACACGTAGGGCCTCTGCGGGAGCGTGGAGAGCCACGACAAGTCGCAGAAGATGTGCCTAGGCTGGTAGAAGACCCCAACTAAGTTTTTCACCTCTCCCCAGTCCACGGCCCCTTTGCCCCCAAGCGCGGCGTCTACCATCGCCAACAACGTGGTGGGCACCAACGCCAGGCCGATGCCCCTCATGTAAGTCCCCGCGGCGAAGGCGGCCAAGTCTAGCAAGGCGCCGCCGCCCACAGCCACAAGCGTGGTAGACCTATCCGCCCCCGCGCTCATCAAAAACTTATACACCACGCCCAGGCTGTCGAGACTCTTCACCTCCTCTCCGCCCCTCAGCGTTAGAGTAGGCGCATTGGGAAGAGGGTTTCTCAGCCCCTCTTCTACCAACACAACGGGCCTCTCTACGTAGTCCTCTAGGCGTATCTGAGACCCCACGTAAACCTCTGTAAACCCCCTGCTGTGTCTGTAGGCAAACCTCTTCATCTCAGCCTAACCAGCTCCTCGGCTCTGGCGGCGATGTTCTCCGGCGTGAGGCCGAAGAATTGGTAAAGCTCCACGGGGCTCTTGGCAGTCCTTCCATAGCCCTTAAGCCCCATTATCGCCATCTTCACCGGGTAGGTCTGGACGAGGTACTCGGCAACCGCCGAACCGAAGCCGCCGTGTACCATGTGCTCCTCCACTGTCAACACGGCGCCAGTTGCCCGGGCGTATTTCTCCACAGTCTGAATGTCAAGAGGCTTCACAGTGGGGAAGTGGACAACTGCGGCGGATATCCCCCTGTCTTTTAAAATCTGCGCCGCCTCTAAGGCAAACGGCAACACCACGCCGGTGGTGAAAATAGCCACGTCAGACCCCTCCGACGCCACGTAGGCCCTCCCCACTTCAAACCTGTCGTACAAGTCGCACGTCGTGGGCACGTGAAAGTCCCTCCCCACTCGGACGTAGACGGGGCCCTTGACCACAGCAGAGGCAGTCGCAACCCTGTAAGTCTCGCAAGAGTCAGCCGGCGCCAGCACTGTGAAGTTCGGCAATACTCTAAAAAGGGCGATGTCCTCCAACGCCTGGTGAGAAGGCCCGTCGTAGGCGTCGGCGAAGCCGGCATGAGTGCCCACCAGCCTCACCGGAAGGGCCATCCTATCCACAGAATTCCTGGCCTGCTCCCACGCCCTGGTCATAAACGCAGCGAAGGTAAGCGCATAGGGCATGAAGCCGGCCAGCGCCAAGCCGGCGGCTATCCCCACCATAGACTGCTCCGCGATGCCCACGTTGAAAAACCTATGCGGATGCCTCTCGGCGAAGTACTTTGCTCTTGTGGTCTCCCCCGTGTCGGCCGCTAGCACAACAACGTCGTCCCGCAAGTCGCCCAAGTCCGCAAGCGCCCTCCCCAAGGCGTCTCTAGGCGTGAGGCTTTGGATGTCTAACATGTGTCCGACGCGTATTTCAACGCGTCGTCGCGCGAGAGGCGTTGCCTCGCCGTGTCTTCAATAGGCGGCACCCCCCTCCCCCTCACCGTCTTTGCAATGATAACAGCAGGTCTCTGGCTTTTCTCAGCCTTCTCCAAGGCGGACGCCACCTCAGCCACGTCGTGGCCGTTTACTTCAAAAACCTCGAAGCCCAGCGACTTAAACCTGCCGGCGAGGTCTCCCTTACGGAGCACCTCTGAGCTGTGTCCGTCTAACTGAACGTCGTTGTAGTCCACAATGGTGACTAAGTTGTTCAGCCCGTAATGCGCCGCCACGGCGAAGGACTCCCAGCTCTGCCCCTCGTCCAGCTCGCCGTCTCCCACCACGAGGTAGACCCTCCCAGAGCGCCCCCTAAGCCTAAGCCCCAGGGCGATGCCCACGGCGAGGCTGATCCCCTGCCCAAGCGAGCCCGAGTTAGGAACGTCCACAAACGGAGTATCCACCTCAGGGTGGTTCTGAAGACGGCTCCCCAGGCTGCCGGTCTCCCGCAACTCGTCAATTGTGAGGTAGCCCATCGCGGCGGCTAGGGCGTAAACCGCGTGGACCGCGTGGCCTTTGGACAAGACGAAGTAGTTCCTGTCGCCGACCCCGTTGGCGAGGTTCATCTTAACGCGGCCGGTGCCGTACAGAGCCGTGAGTATCTCCAACACCGAAATAGAAGAGCCCAGGTGGATCCCGGGGTCGTAGGCAGCCATGAGCAACACATAACGCCTCGCTTTACATACTAAGGAGTCTAGCGTAGAAACCCCTCGCTCCACCCCGACAGCGCGTACCCCTCTGAAGACATGCCACTCCCAAAAAACCCAGTATATAACTATTACGCTCCAGGACCAAGCGTCTTCACCTTGCTGCGAATCAGCTCTCTAAGCTCGGCGGCCGCCTC
>JBEULK010000081.1:12906-13950 GCA_041287325.1 Pyrobaculum sp.
GTGAAGCCCAGGCTCTCATCTCTCTAAGTGCGCCGTAGTGGCACGAGGCTGACTCCTATGAGCGCGGCGCTAAGATCCGGAGGATATCAACAGTTTTTCGCCTTAACGTAGGGAGGGTTTCGCCCCGCGTAAGAGAAATTTATAAACCGTGCCATTAGTGGCGTCATGGATTTGCTGAGAGGGGTTGAGGAGGTGGTGACTCGGGAGGAGTTCCTATCGCTTAGGGGAGGGCTTGCGTACTTGGGCTTTGAGCCTCTTTGGCCTATCCACGTGGGGTGGCTCGTCTGGGCTTACAAGCTTAGAGAGTTAAAGGAGGCTGGGTTTGACGTGGTTTTGTTAGTGGCCACGTGGCACGCGTGGATTAACGACAAGGGCTCTCTCCAAGAGTTGAGAAGCCACGGGGAGAGGGTAAGGGAGGTGCTCAGCAAGGTGGCGCAGTTTAAGTACGTCTACGGCGACGAGGTGGCGAGAGACCCCAGGTACTGGGAGCTGGTGGTGAAGGTGGCTAAGGAGGCGTCGCTGGCTCGGATCAGGCGGGCGATCCCCGTCATGGGCAGGAGGGTTGAGGAGGTGGAGCTGGACTTCTCCAAGTTGTTATACCCAGTGATGCAGGTCGCCGATATCTTCTACCTCGGCGTAGACGTAGCCGTCGGCGGCATGGACCAGCGGAGGGCCCACATGCTGGCTAGAGACGTAGCCGAGAAGCTGGGCTTCAAAAAGCCGGTGGCCCTCCACACGCCGATAATCACCTCGCTCTCCGGCGCCGGCAGGATGGAGGGAAGCCACAGAGAACTCGACGAGGTATACGCCATGTACAAGATGTCCAAGTCTAAGCCCCAGAGCGCCATCTTCGTCACAGACGCCCCAGAGGAGGTGGAGAAGAAGGTATGGGCCGCCTACTGCCCACCCCGCGAGACGAGGTTCAACCCAGTGTTTGAGCTGGCCGCATACCTCTTAATCCCCTACCAAGGCCCCCTAGAGGTAGGCGGGAGGAGGTACGAAGACCCGGAGGCCCTCGCAAAAGATTACAAAGACGGGTCCGTC
>JBEULK010000082.1:0-67073 GCA_041287325.1 Pyrobaculum sp.
GGGGAGGAGGTTGATCCATACAAAAAACAACGCTGTTTACAAATGTCAAATGCAGGAAGAATTCGCCGTGAAATGTCCTGCAATGCAGGAGATTTTCTGCCGTCCGGCGTATACGAGGGGGTTGGGAAGGGGCTGGGCGGCGATCCGATTAATAAAATTGCCCGCGGCGGGCCGGGGCCCTACGGCGGCACTCCTAAGATGTACACCACCTACGTGGGCCTGAGGCCGTGTGATTGATAAATACACTACGGATTTTAGATGTGTTCGACAACCACGTCCACTGCCACGAGTTCCCTGCAGAGGAGTTAGAGAAGTATAAGAAGGAGTGGACGCTTGTCTGCGTCTCAGACGACTTGGCTAGTAGCAGAAAGACGCTGGAAATAGGCGGCGTGATCCCGTGCCTGGGGATCCACCCGTGGCAGGTCGATAAGGCGGATCCGGGGGACCTCCCCGCCGTTTTAAAAATAATAGAGAAAAAGGAGGCGCCGTGTATAGGCGAGGTGGGGCTAGACAAGAGGTTTGTCCCGCATAGTTTTGACAAGCAGAGGGAGTTTTTCAAGGCGTTTTTAAATCTGGCCAGAGAGCTAGACCTAGTGGTGAACGTACACGCGCCAGACGCGTGGGGCGACGTGTTGGAGGAGCTGAGGAGGACGGACGTGGACAGGGCAATAATTCACTGGTACACGGGGCCGATCCACCTGTTGGAGGAGGTGAGGCGCCTGGGCTATTTTATAACCATAAACCCAGCCGTCGCCGTCCAGAAGAAGCACCAGGAGGTGGCCGCGGCGGCGGATAGGCGGATTGTGCTTCTAGAAAGCGACGGGCCCTACGAATACAGGGGGTTGAGGCTGGCTCCTCCTCTGATACAGAGGACTGTGGAGAAGCTCGCAGAGCTGTGGGGCTCCCCCGTGGATTACGTAACGGAGGTGGTGGAGGAAAACGCCAAGAGGCTATGGCGGAGAGTCTAGTGGACTTATTAGCAAGAGTGAGGGAGAAGAGCCGGGGGCTTGTGCTACAGCTTGAGGGTAAATACACGGCGGTGGGAGACCTCCACGGCGACTTATACACTCTTGAGATGGTTTTGAAAGAGTGGCCTCCGCCCTACCTCTTCCTCGGCGACTACGTCGACAGGGGGCCCAAGGGCCTGGAGGTGGTTACCCAAGTGTTTCAGCTATTCCTCGAGGGCAAGGCCGTGGTCCTCCGGGGCAATCACGAGTCTCCCATCATGAACATAGACGGGGGGTTTCTCGACGAGTTGTGCTACAAGATCGGTAGCAAGTGCGGCGCCGTGTATAAAGAGTTTGAAAAAACCTTCGCCGCGTTGCCTCTTGCGGCTGTTGTAAACAAAAGCGTGGTGGCTCTACACGGAGGCATCCCCCTCGACGGCGCCATGAGGCCGGCCCCCCTAAGCGACTTGGCCAAGGCCACTGGGGACTTGACAGTGCCCCGCGACGAGTTGGCGTTTCAAGTGTTGTGGAACGACCCATGTCGCTGTGAAGACTACGCCCCCAGCCCGCGTGGCCCCGGCGCGTGGCTATTCGGCGCGCAGATTACGAAGAAATTCCACGAGATGCACAACACGCGGGTCTTAGTGAGGGGGCACACCTACGTGTCAGAGGGATGCGCCCACCACCACGACAGAGCCGTCGTGACGGTTTTCAGCTCCTCGGCGGGGCCCTACAGAAAGACAAAGACCAAGGTGGCGCTCATCGCAGAAGGCGTCGAGGTATACGACATAGCTACTAAAAACAAGGCAAAATGCCCCCAAGACGTGGACTTGTTTTAACACTCTCCCTTCAGCCCCTTTGGCGGCCTCACGCCTCTCTGCCCCTGGTAGACCCCCTGGTACAAGGCGCGTCCTTCCGCCTTTACGAGGACTAGGTGGAGGAAGCGTGTACCTTTCTTCAACACGATTGTGTTAGGCGAGTTGTTCACGATCTCAATGGTGATGTTGCCCTCAAAGCCAGCGTCGACCACGGTGGGTGGCGCCGTGAGGCCGTACCTAGCTATTGTAGAGCGTAGGTTAGCCAGACCGACCACGTCGTCTGGCATCTTGACGTACTCCTCGGTGGTGAGGAGGACGAAGTTGCGCGGCGGGATGACCACCTCGTCTGCCTTTACCACGCGAAACAGCGGCCTGGCGTCCTCCAGCTCACAGGTCTTAACTACGGCGCCCTCGTACGCGTATATGGCGTACTCGCCGCCGATACGGAGGTCGAGGCCGTTCTCCCTCACCGCGTCTGGGTACAGCGGCTCCACTTTGAGCCTCCCAAGTGAAATTAGTTTCTTCAACTCGTCGTTGGCAAATATCATGTATACACGCCAAGTCTGTCCTAAAAAGCCTACGCTCACACACTGCTAATACACGTAGACGTGTGCAATCCAAGCAATACTGTTATAAATCGACAAGATGTAGCAGACGATGGATCTTCGGCAAGTGTTGGAACAAGTGTTATCATTAACAAGCAACCCGGTGATAGGCGGTTGGATTTGGTTCATGGTTATCGCCCTGGCCCTCGCCTTCATAGCGTCGCTACCTCCAAAAAGGCCGCTGGGGGGTTGGCTAGGCGACTTCTTCATACGGTGGGGCCTCGCCGGCTTGTTGGTGTGGTTTGTGGTAAACGGCTTCTGGGCCGTGAGGGAGGTGATGGGCCAGAAGGACATACTGCGTTTCACCCCCTTCGAGGGCTACCTAGAGTACGCCACTGTGTGGAGCGCCGTGTTGACGGGGATGGCCACCTTCCTCTTCTTCGGCTCTACGCTACTCCTAAGAGCGATATTTGAAAAAGAGGCGCTCCCACAAGGCCTGGTCTACTACAGACAGGAGGTGGTGATAGCAAGCCCCAGCGCCAACGCGGCATCGCCCCAGGCAGAGACTGCAAAGACGCCTGTTGTAGTGGTTGACAATAGGAAGAAGAAATATTAGCCCGGGTGTATATACGCCAGTACTAATACCACATCTTCTTTTTTGACCGGGGTGAGCAGTCCCTGTAGCAGTCTAATGTCGACGTCGTTGACTGCTACATAGATGTCGGGGCGGAGCCTTCCCTCGGGATCTACGACTCTGTCTCGGAGCTTTTTTGACACTGTTGCCAAGTTGATGAGGACTTCTTTTACGGTCGTCCCCTCTACTTCCAGCTCGTCTTTTCCGCCTGCCAGCGCGACTAAAACACCGGCGAGCTTCACCCTGGGCACGTGTTAAAATTTTTTAGGTTTTTTATCTCCGTGATTTGTACCATATACGGGCCAGAGCGGCTGGGCTGGGACGGCGAGAGGGTGGTTCTAAACCCCTCTGAGTGTAGAGAAGAGGTGCCGCTTATCCGTTTTGTAGAGTTGTTGCCTCTTGAGCGTGTAGACAGGCGGCTTCTGTACTTACTAGGCATCCCCAGGGGCTACGTGACTACGTATAAGCTCTACGCAGAGGCCCTGGGCACGTCTCCCCGCCAGGTGGGGCGTCTCATGGCCTCTAACCCGTACCCAGTGGTCTTGCCCTGCCACCGTGTGGTGAAGAGCGACATGTCGCTTGGCGGGTACACTGGGGGAGTGGAGGCGAAGCGCAGGTTGCTTTTATACGAGGGCGCTCTGTGTGGCGAGAGGCCTTGTAGAGTGGTTCCGCCGAAGGCGGTGGAGGATGTGAAGGAGGCAGTGTTGAAGAGCCTGGGAATAGTTATATACTAGAGTCGTCTGGGTAGCATGCCTGTACGTGTTAAAATAGACAGGAACAAATGCGTAGTTGCTCATTTCTGTCTCTTTTACGCGCCTACTGTGTTCATCCCAGGGGAGGGGGGCAAGCCGGTGATAGCGCCTGAGTACGCTAAAGACGGCGTTTCGGAGGGGGTGGTGCCCGACGAGCTTTACGAGGCGGTGAAGCAGGCCGAGCTCCACTGCCCCTCCAAGGCTGTTAAAGTGTTTAGAGAATAATTTTTAAAGAGCGGGGGTCTATACGCCATGTACAAGGCTGTGATTTTAGACGTTGACGGCGTCGTTACTCCTTTCGTCTCGGCGTGGCAGAGGCTACACGCCGTTTTTGGGATTGACGCGAGTTTTAACAGGCTTTTGTATAAACGGGGCTTGATCGACTACTACGAGTGGGCGCTTTACGACGTCTTGCTTTGGTGGGGCGCGCCGAGGAGGGCTGTGGAGGCTTATTTCCAAACCACGAGGGGACTTGAGGCGTTGTGTCAAATGTTAAAAGAGGCAGGAGTGTATACAATCGCCGTGTCGGCCGGCGTGGGGTACACTCGGGCGTTGGGCCACTGCTTCCACTTCTATGTGGTTAACGATTTGGTGTACAGAGACGGCGCCGTCTACTCTGTCTCAGTGCAGGTAAGTGACAAGAATAAAGACTCCGTGGCCTCGGCTGTATTAGACCTTTTAGGCGTGGAGTGGCGGGAGGCGGTGGCCGTGGGCGACGGAGAGGCCGACTTGCCTATGCTTAGAAAGGCTGGCTACTCCATAGCCTTTAACCCCGCTAGCGAAGAGGTGGCCCGGGCGGCTAAGGCGGTTATTAGAGCAGACAGCTTGTATCCCCTGAGCAAGTATTTAAGAGCTGTGTTAAGTGGCAGTAGGTGATGACCACATCCGATGTAGATTTGTGAAAGAGCCGTCCCAGGCTGATGTGTTTATAACCCGGTTTAACTGGATGTAATGTGGAGTCTAGGAGAATAATCAAGGTTGGGGAGAGGTCTTACGGAGTTACACTTCCAAAGAGGTGGGTGGAGCTTCACGGCCTTCGAGTTGGCTCTCCTGTGAAGATAATAGTGGATAGAGACAAGTTGATGATTTTGCCGGGAGCAGAGGCGTCTGGTCCCCGTAAGGCTAGGATAAGTGAAGACGACGTGGAGAAGTTAGTGAGAGACGTCATTGCGTACTACATCGAGGGCGTAGACGAGTTGGAGATAGAAACTAAAAGCACCTCAGCCCTGGTTACGAAAATTGAAGGCAAGTTGCCAGGCGTGGTTTTGATGGAGATGGGCGGTATGTTGAAGCTTAGGATTGTCACCAAGGAGGATATCGACATCAACGAGGCTGTGCGTAGCATGTACACCACCGTTGACGCCATGTTCAATCTGTTTATTCAAATGGTGGCCGAGGGCCGTAGAGACTTGGCAGAAGAGATACTTAGGCTAGACGACCAGATCGACCGCTTATACTTCTTTTCTCTGCGCACTGTGAAAAGAAATATTGGACAAAAACCAGAGCATTACGTAGACTACGTCATTACGATAAAAAACTTGGAACACGTGGGAGACGCCATAGACCGCGCCACTAACTACTACCTGCAAAAGGAAGTGGAGTGCGTCGACAAGGTGCTCGACATCTTTAAAAGGGTTTATGAATACTTGAAAGACGCCTTCGACGCCTTTTACAGCAACGACGTAGACAAGGCGTTGCGAGTGTTAGTTAAACGCGCAGAGCTTGCCAACGCCACTTTACAAGTGGGGTGTGCGGGTGCAACTGCGATGATGCATGAGGCGGCCTCTATTGTGGGGTTTGCGGCAGACATCGCCGAGGCCGCCTACTCTAAGGCAAAGCGCCAATGAGGATAGTAATTACGCCCCCCTTCCACGGCGTGCTGGGCTTGTTCTACGCGGCGCTGTCGGTGTTGTTGCTACCTCTGTTTGCCACCTCGTTTGTCGAAGTTTTAGGCGCCGCGGGGGTCCGGCCGCTTGAGGCCCTCATTCTGGGGTTCGTGGTGACTTTTCTAAGCCTCATCACGAGCCCCATCAACGTGGTTGTCTATACGCTTTCGAGGAGGGAGTACGTGCCTGTGGTTGACTACGTAGTGGTCTTCGGCTTCCCCATACCAGTCCCCAAAGTTGCAATGCAGGAGGAGAGGTCGTACATAGCCGTAAACATAGGCGGCGCCGTCGTACCGCTCGCCGTCGCGACCTACCTACTCCTCCACGTGAAGACGCCGGGGGTTTTGGCCTCGATTGTGGTTGCCTCTATTTTGATAAACATGGTGAGCAGGGTGGTTCCCAACGTAGGCGTAGTTACGCCGGCCCTGGCCCCGCCTCTAATAGCCGCGTTGTCAGCCCTGCTCGCCGGAGGCGGCCCGATAGCGACGTACGTCACTGCGGTGTACGGCACCATCATAGGCGCCGACTTGTTAAATATGGGAAAGGTGCTGAGACAAAGGCCGCCCTTTGTTTCAATAGGCGGAGCCGGGGTGTTCGACGGAATTTTTCTAAGCGGGGTGCTGGCAGTGGCTTTGTCGACTATTTTTTAAAGAAGATGGCGGGACTACGGCAACGACGGCAGGAGGCGCGGGGGGTAGGACGTTGCCGTAGCCGCCGTAGTTAAGTAATTATAGCTTTAAATAGTTTTCTCAAGAAAAATAGAAAATCAAACATTTTATAAATATATATAGTTCTTTAAATATGTTTAATTAGGTCAGACGGAGGGTGTCCTATATGTATATCTAGGAACTTTATATAAAACATCTTGTTTTGCCACTATAAAATTTCACCTGCGTGTGGGTATCCTTGTCTAAGGCCCCTGCCGGCAAATCTCGACAAGTCTCCTCGCAGTATCTGGACTAAGTTCCACGCATGTTTCCTAGACCTGTCTATTGCGATTTCTTTTAAGCGTTCTTCGTCTCCGCCGCCTTCTTCTTCGTGTACTGTGACGTCTAGCACCAAGACCCCCGTCTGTATTTGCAACTGTATCAATCCGATGGAGGTGGCCAAGTAACTGTACTTGTCGACGGGGGTGGGCCCCACCCAGCCCAGCACCATCACCGCTTCACAGCCTTCTTTTATTAACTTCAAGGCGCCCCACACCGTGTTTTTTATCCCCGGGACTGTGATTCTTTTCACCAACGCGTCTGGCATCAACAGACGGAGTTCCTCCACCGCCACGCCGCCCATGTCCACTCTGGCGAAGGTGGTATCCACCACGCCTATGCAAGTCATGGGTGTAAGAGTAGAAGTATATATACACATTTCTCCTTAGATACGTGAAGAGGTTCGGAGTGTCGTTGCCCAAGGAAGTGGCCTACGAGGTGGACAAAGTCTCAGAGGAGCTGGGCGTCACGCGTAGCGAGCTTGTGGCAAACGCTCTTCAACAGTACTTAGAAAGCCGGCGCAACCACTCCGATCCGTCTCATCAATGCCTCGGCGTCTTGCTCGCGCTGTCAGACGCCGATCTCGAGATAGGCGACATGGTGGAGGAGAGCAAGTCTTTGATAGTTGCCTATACGCATATGCATGTCGACGGGAAGTGCCTCACTATTTTAGTACTCAAGGGAGGTATCGCAGAGATCGAGAGACTTACGCTAGAGGTGTCTAAAAGAGCCCACATGGCCAGATACATCCCGCTCTTGTGAAACTACCAGCAACTTTTATCCAAGAGGCGAGGGCCCGCTGCAGGCCTGAGGCGGAGTGCGTGGCGTTGCTCTTCGGCAGAGACGACGCGGTGACGGCGTGGAGGTGGGTGAGAAACGCCGCCGCGAGCCCCGTGGCCTTTAGAATAGACCCCGAGGAACTGTACACAGCGCTTAGAGAAGCCGAGGAGCTGGGGCTGGACCTCTTGGCAATTTTTCACACACATCCTGGGCCGCCCGTTCCAAGCGCTCAAGACTTGCGGCATATGGCCCTTTGGAGGGTGGTTTGGGTAATTGCAGACATCTACACCTGGGAGGTGGCGGCGTGGAGGCTGGGGAGGGGGCTAGAAAAAGAGCCCCTAGAGATTTATAGTGGCAGTATTAGAGACGTGTGATTATAGTCACCACCACGGCTAACTTCGCCTACTTTACGGGTGTGTGGATTGAGACTTATGAGAGATTTAAGGCCTTCGTAAAATGCGGCGACTATGCGGCAGTTGTAGTGCCCGCCTTAGACGCAGAGAGACTTGCAGGGCGTGTTTATTCTTATAAAGACGGCGAGGACCCCGCCGAGGCTCTCAAAGCCGCCGCCGCGCCTTGCGGAGACGAGGAGGTCCTCGTCGACGGCGGCACTACTCTCAAGCATTTTGAAGTATTGAAGAGGGCCTTCCCAAAGGCTCGCTTCGGGTTTGCAGACGACCTGCTCAAAAAACTTAGGGCAGTGAAGAGGGCCGACGAGGTGGAGAAGATAAAGACCGCCGCCTCTCTCATTAAAGAGGTAATAAACAGTCTAGTACTTGACGTCGGCGTTACAGAGCGCCAAGTAGCCGCTAGGATTTACCTAGAGCTCTCCGAAAGAGGGCTCGCCCCGGGCCCCGTTCTTGTCCAGTTCGGTGTAAACACCGCATTGCCTCACCAAGAGCCGACGAAGAAAAGACTTCAGAGAGGCGAGGCCGTGGTGATAGACGTCTCAGCCGCCTACGGAGGCTACTTCGCAGACTTGACAAAGTCTCTCTTCTTTGGAGAGACTGCCCCCCTCTACGCCGACGTGTATCAAATTGTCGAGGAGGCCCAGAGGGCGGCAATAAGCGCGGCCAGGCCCGGCGCCGCTGCAAAAGAGGTGGACCGCGCCGCCAGGTCTGTCATAGAAAAGGCAGGCTACGGGCCCTTCTTCATCCACCGCACGGGGCACGGACTCGGCTTAGAAGTACACGAAGCCCCAGACATCTCCCCCGCCTCAGACGACGTGCTTAACCCAGGCATGGTCTTCACTATAGAGCCCGGCGTCTATATACCTGGCAAATTCGGCGTCAGGCTCGAGGTTGACGTACACCTAGGCGACTCGGGGCCAGAGGTGTTGTGAACTTGCTGTTGAGCCCGACTGAATTCCCAGAGACCGCATGGGGAGGCGGCGCTTGGCGTTTCAAAGAGGCCCGGGGATTGTCGCTGCGTCTAGTGCACGTATAGTTAACTATGGACAGCCGGGACTTCTGTATCCCGTTCTGCAGAAGTCGTTGACGGCTTGTGGGCTGTAAGGCGGGTGGGCGTCTTGGGACTACCTAGGGAGAGAAGTCACGTTAGGCGGGACGTTATACAACAGTGGGTAAAAACGCCGCCTGGCGTATCTGCATGATAATGATCCAGTCCACACCGGCGCGCCGCTCCGCTTAACCGGAGGCGAGGGGTCCAGCCCGTCGTAAGTATACAAAGCAGGAGTTGCCGAGCCTTTGGTAAACGCCTCTGAAGGCACAGCTGGCCAGCCCCACTCGGCGACACGGGGGTTTCCTAATACACGAAGCCACCACGACAGCCACAGCAACTAAGGGCCGCCGAGCACATTACGTCTGTAAAAGCTAAAGGCACGAAACGGCGGCAACCCGGAGCCGACGCCGGCCCCAAACGGCGCACGCCCAGGCGTCTCTCCCCCCGGCGCCCCGGCGAACGCACCGGCTGCGGCTTAGGCGTGCTCCCTCCCGGACCTCCGCCGTTTCGCCGCATTCCCTGGTCTCCCCGGCCCTACGGCCGGAGTAGCCAGGGGACCGGCGCCCCGCCGGACCGGGGCTCCTCGGTAAAGCCTAGGCGCCACGCCGCTGGAGACGGCGCCCGGCCCCGGTTTCGGGCCCCCTAGCCTGGGTCCGCCGGATCTCGGCGGAGCGCGGCAGGCACGCCGCGCAGCCCCCCGCCGACTTTAACTATTCCAGCTATTTATAAACTAAACTCTAGACTACGTTAAAGCCTTCTAGTCTTACCCCCCTCTCCACTGTTTTGTGAGGCCAGACCTTTACTTTTTTAAGGACGGCGCCGTCGCCTACTGTCGCGTTGTCTGCTACGACGGAATCTTCAACTACGGTGCCTTCCCCCACGTAGACGTGTCTGCCTATGATCGACCTCCTTATGACGGCGCCTCTGCCTATGTAAGAGCGGTCCATCACGGCGGAGTCCTCTACCGAGGTCGCCTCCTCAACTATGACGTAGTTGTCTATGACTGCGTTTTTTAGATACACGCCTCTGCCTATTTGTACGTGTCTGCCGATGAGCACGTGCCCCTCGGCTTTTACCACGCCGTTTTTTATGTCGTCTTGTAGCTTCTGCTTGAGGGCTTTAGACTGTTTGCTCTGGCCCTGGGCGTAGACGGCGGGGGCTATCTCATCTGCCTCCAGCTCCTGTGGGGTGAGCCTCTGCAGGAGGAACAATACCGCCTTCAAATACCTCTCGGGGGTCCCCACGTCGAACCAGTACTCCCTCGTCACGTAGCCGTACACTGGCAACCCAGCCTCAACGACTGTGGGTATGACGTCGCCGCCGAAGTCCATCCTCCCCTCCAGGTATAGCTTCTGCCCCACCTCTCCCTTGAAGAATCTTTTGAAGTCTTCTGAGAGTAGGTAGAGTCCCGTGTTGACGAAGTTACTGGGAGCCTCCTCTCTTCTTTTCGGCTTCTCTACAAATTTCAAGATGCGCATATCCTCGTTTACTGCAGCCACGCCGAATTCGCTTAAGTCGCCTTGTTCTTCTTTTAGGGCTATTGTTATAAACGCCCCTTTTGAGATGTGGTATTTGTACATATCTTGGACGTCGAGTCTAAACACGTTGTCTCCCTGCACCACGAGGACGGGCTCTTCTATGTCGTAGTACTCAAGAGTGGCTAAGACGGCCTCTGCGTTGCCCCGAGTCTCGACGCGGGGCATGTAACGTATCCTGACTTTTCGGCCGTATTCTGCGTAGAACCAGCCGCCCTCACGGAAGTAGTCGTATATGTCGCGGTAGTTGTGGTACCCCCTCACGCCGAAGTAAAACTCCTCGACGCCCTGCTGGCTTAGGTGGAGAATAGCCAACTCTACTAGTGGTCTGTTTAGAAACCTAACCATCGCCTTTGAGGTTTCTAAAGTGAGAGGGCGTAGTCTGACGGCCTCCCCGCCCACTGGAATTACGGCTATTCTTACCATGTTTAACTCTGTATACACTATAAAAAATTTTCTTAAATCGAGGTGTAGTGAACCATGTAATAATTATGTAATTTTTCATAAAAATGTATATATTATACCATTTATTTTTTTATGTAGCTAAGAATCTTGTTTTGTTTTAGTCAAAATTTATGTAATTTTTTGATGAATAAACAAGCTAGTCAGACAAGTCGCTATTCAGCGCCGCACGCGGCGGCGTTTTAGCGCGTTTCGCCGCTGACGGCTTTGTAATATGCGTACTGCCTCGCCTTTTCGTAACAACGGAGTAACATCTCGACGGTATGTTGTAGTCGGAATTTTTGGTCGACGTATTTGACAATTTCTTCTCTGGTTGGGAGTCTCGCCCCTCCTCTGGCCACCTCCTCCATGGCTTTTCCGAGGGCGGCTGGGTTGTCTGGCTCAACTAAGATGCCGTAGCCGTCTACTACCTCGGGCAGGCCGCCCACCTTTGTGGCTATCACGGGGGTTCCCAGGGCCATGGCCTCCACTGCACTTATCCCAAAGGGCTCCCACCTAGAGGGCATGACAAGCGCCTTGGCGGCGTAATGAAGCGCCTTGTATAACCTTGTCGGGATCTTCGCGGTGGTGAGAGCCGCGCGGCCGTGCCGCTCTGCCACGAGACGTTTGACGTACTCCTCATACCCCCAGTCTCCCGCTGGGACGCCTAGTATTAATAGGCGGGCGGAGGGGGCGTGGTCGAGGGCTTTAACCGCCAAGTCTAGGCCTTTTTGAGAAGTGAGCCTTCCCACGGCTAGGAACAACGCGCCTCCGTGGTCAAGCCTCCCCGCCACGCCTAGCCTCTCCACTTCTTCAACAAGTGGCCACGGGTCTTCTCTTTTCTCCACCTCACCCAGGTCCCAATCTGTGGAGTTGTACACGACGCAAGTCTTTTCTCTAAGCCAGTCCCCGTGTTTCATTAATAGTTCTTCTAAGTAGCCGTAGCTGACTGTGGACACCACGTCGGCCTCCAACACGCCGAACTTCTCCACGTGGCCCCGCGCCTCGTTCCACACAGCGTCGTAGTACTCGTAGCGGTGGCAACAGACGCGCCATACTAGATGTTGTTTATTAGAAAGGCCGGACCACTCGGCGTAGTGCCAGGGGAACGAGTAGTCCCACGAGAGGTGTATTGTGAAGACCAGCGGCACCGCCAAGCCCCTCCTCTCTGCCAAGTCTTTGACGGCCACGCCTGCGAGCACGGTGGCCCAGTCGTTTACGTGAACTAGGTCAGGCAGGCCGAACCTCTCTGCAAAAGCCGCGACGGCTCTGGCGAGTAGGGCGGACTTCTCCTCGGCGTTTTCATATACGCCCCACTTGTCGAACACCACCCCCGTCCAGTAGTCTAAGCCTTTGAACATGACCACCTTCACCCCCTCTACCCAAGTGATCTCAGCGCCTATGCAGTATGGATACGCCCTGCCGTTGAGCCCCCACCTGTCTCCACAAGCTCTGAAGTCTAGCGGATAGAGGTCGAAGCCTCTGCTTGGGTCGAGGTGCCTCCCGTGGCTCGGCATCAACACCGTGACGTCGAATCCTCTTTTGGCGAGGCCGACGGCGTATTGCCTAACCGCCTCGCCGAGCCCGCCCACTTTCACCAGCCCCCCGAACTCGAAGGAAATTATGTAGACCTTTTTTACACGGGCTGGGGCGTGCACGTTCACGTAGAGACTTATTTATTTGTTTACAACGCTTGCACCGACTTCTTATGTGCCAAGACCCCCAGGGCAAAGGCCGCAAGCACGGTTGTTAACACAAGGGCCACGGCCCCCCAGTCCACCTCCTTGACGATAAGCGTATTTGTGACAGTCTCGCGTTGAGTTATGTAAGACGTCACGTACTGCGGCGGCTGTACGGTCGTCGTAATCACCGTGGTGCGTAGCTCCGTGGTTGTCACGGTAATTGTCGTAGTGACGCGCGTCGTCATTGTTGTGGCGGAGATGGGCACCTCGAAGCTAAATTCCTTCGTCTCGCCGGTGTGTATCGTCACTTTTCCATTATAACGGCCTGGGGGGAAGGCGTAGGGTCCGAAGTCTACTCTAAGCGTTGTGCAAGGCGAGCCTGCGAAGACTCCCAGCTCCACTTTCTTAGACTGCGTAAGTCCGCCTACTTCAAGCGTCACTGTGTTGTTTATGCCCGGCGCGTTGATGTATACGCTTATTCTGTACTCGCCGTCTACTTCTACCCTCTCTATCGAGGGGGGCTTGTAGGCGGCTATACAAACGGCGTCTATGCCCTGTATCTCCATGCCCTGTACCCACCGCTCCCCGGCGGAGGCGTTGAACCGCATAGCCGATGTGCCGTTTGGCACGACGAATGTAAGCACGGCGCGGCGGCAACCGGGGCCGAAGCTGGCAGAGAGTACGCGGCGCCACTCCCCGCCTGTGTTAACATAGGCTGTAAAGGCGCCGTCTAAATGGGCTGTTAAAACCACGGCGGCAGAGTAGGCGGCGCAGTTAGGCGGGGCAACGGCTGGACACTGCGCCTTATCTATTTTTATATAGCTGATGTCGACTGGGGGCCACAGAGGCCATACAGCAAAGACAAGAGCTGAAAAGAGTAGAGCTGCCAACCTCCACATGGCTCAGCCCAGCAACTTAACAACGTCTTCTCTAGACAAAAGAAATACATCGCTGAGCCATTTTTCTAGATCTTTTCTATGACGTTCTATAAATGCTTTGTCCACTGCTTTTAAATCTCTAAGCGAGCAGAGCCTCACGCCTTCTGCATAGAAGCAACGCTCGTCGTCAAAACGCAACTTAGCCGCCGCCTCGGCGCCCCAACTATCTTTTATATACATCAAGAGAGCCGCAAGGGCGGCGGAGTAGGCCACGTGCGCCTTGTAGGCGGAGCCGTACGGGCTGAAGTAGGAGTGGACCTCGCCGGCGGGGCCCGTCTTCGTCGCCTGGTAGTAAAAGTGGTCGCTGGTAGAGAGGAGACGCCACAGCCTTAGGGCCCAGCCGCCCAGGGCCTTGGCGTATGGGTAAAGCCACTTGAGAGACGCAAACGCCGCCCTCTGTAGCTCGTTTCCAAGCCACGCCGATAGGTCTCTCTCGTCTGCCCAGCTGACGGTGGCCCACGGCGGCACGTCGTATACGTCACGCGGCGGATTCCTCGCGGCTGCCTCCGAGGCTGTGGCGAAGCGGAGCCTCCCTCTCCTCGCCACTTCACGGGGGAGCCATCTGAGAAACTCATGTATCCCAGACTCGGGCCAGTGGTGCTCGCCAAAAGTCTCGTAGTCGACGGCGATGAGGACTAGATCCCCCGGGGTTGCCTCAAGCCACGCGGCGTATTTGTCAGCTGTCAAAGGCCACTGGTCCCACCACCTCGCCCCGAAGCGGAATCCCACGTCGTCGCTGAGCCTGTAGTTGCGGACTAGCACTCTGGCGTCGCAGCCCCACGCCTTGTATACATAGTTTGGAGAACGCCAGCCTAATACCCAGTCTACGCCCTCTGTGACGACGACTGAGAAGCCCATTGAGTGTAGAAAACACGCGACGTCGTTGTTGTATATAAACTCGGTGTTCTCAGCGACGCGGGGCTTGACTCCTATCAACTCCTCCACGGCCTTGACTTGTTGTTCCACCTGTTCTCTAAACTCCTCTCTATCTACAAACCACGCCAAGCTGTGGTAATACGTCTGCGCCGCAAACTCCGCAACATCGGCGGAGGCAAGCTCTCTAAAGAGGTCTAAAACGTCGGGGGCCCATTTTGACATCTGCTCAAGGGCCAGGCCGCTGATGCTAAAAGTGGCCTTGAGCCCAGGGACCTCTCTACTCGCCTCTAGTAATATCTGCGTTGCCTTGCGGTACACTCTCTCAGCTACTCTTCTAAACACCGCCTCGTCGAGCTCTGTGTAAAAAATCTCAAGCTCCCCCGGGAGGCGCGGAAAAACTTTGTACAAGTCTGGGCGGATCCGCCTCGGCTGATGCACCTCGAAGAACAGTACTACATCCACGTCTTCGCTTAAGCACGTATATATAACAATCGGCCACTACGCAGGCCAGAAACTTGACAGCAGTCTTCTGTCTTCCAGGCGTCTCCCGTGCTTGACTCCGGGACCGCCGAGGATGTGCGACTCCCGCCTAGGCGGACTACTACGACTCCAAGTCTCGACGCTTGTTAGGTCGATTTCATATTTCTGATGGGCAACTGTCGGCCGAGGACATCGCCTAAGCGCAACGACCCCCACGTTGGGGTCTACGCAAGTGCACGGTAGGCGAATAAGAAACGTCGTGAGAACTTGCCACAGCTACCGCCCAGACGGCGCCGTGCATACAGTTTTGACGTTGCACACAGAGTTCCTTGGCCCTCTCTAGTCTTTCTACGTCGGCCTCGCCGTCTACCTGCTTACAGCGCTTAAGTTATCCCTCTCATCAGCTCGTGGAGAGACAGCCTTGAGACGCCCCCTCGGCCGTGTTTCTGCAGACGTCTTGTTCTGTCGGCTAAACTCGCACAGCGCCTTTGCTGTCTTTGTGCCGACGCGCCCCCTAAGTCGCGCCGCAGGTGAGCCACAGCTATTACAACTTTTAATCGCCAGTTTTACTTAGTTGAGGGACGGCGTTTGCCAAAAGACCACTGCTGAGGTTTTCTTCGCTTACGTTTAAAATATGTTATTTCTCAACTAGATAATGGCTGGTTGGCAGGGTAGGATTCTTAGAGTTGACTTGACAAGGAGGAAGTTCGTGGCCCAGGGTCTAGACGCCGGCGTCGCTAGGGACTTCATCGGAGGGAGGGGGCTGGCGATTAAAATCCTCTGGGATGAGCTACCTCCTGGGGTCGACCCGCTTTCGCCTTACAACAAGCTTATATTCGCCGCGGGGCCTTTGACGGGGCTTCCCGGACCTAACTTCGGAAAGCTCGTTGTGGCGGCTAAGAGCCCCCTCACCAACGGGTATGGAGACGGCAACATAGGCACCTGGGCTGCGGTAAATTTGCGCAAGGCTGGCTACGACGCCTTGGTGGTGGAGGGCAGGGCGGAGAAGCCCGTCTACCTCTACATAGAGGGCGATAAGGTGGAGTTCTTCGACGCGTCTGACTTGTGGGGCCTAAACGCCTGGGCTGTCGAGGAGAAGTTACAGAAAATCCACGGGCGGGACGCCGCCGTGATCACCATAGGGCCAGCTGGGGAGAACTTAGTGAGGTTTGCCACTGTTATTTCTCACAAGGGCCGCTCAGGGGGACGGCCGGGGATGGGGGCGGTGATGGGGTCTAAGCGGCTTAAGGCAGTGGTGGTGAAGGGCAAGGGCGAGATACCGCTTGCGGACAAGGCGGCTTATCAAAAACTAGCTGTGGAGGCCGTGAAGGAGGGCTCGTCGAGTCCCAGCTACGGCTTTTGGATGAGGCAGGGCACCACCTCTACAGTGGAGTGGGCCCAGGAGGCCTCTGTGTTGCCTACATACAACTTCTCAGAGGGGCAGTTCGACGAGTTTTCCAAGGTTGGGGGAAACATGGTGGAGAAGTACGAAGTGGATCTAAAGTCGTGCCCCCTCTGCTTCATGGCCTGCGGCCACTGGGTCCCGGCAGAGGGGGGCTCTGCGGAGGTGGACTACGAAAACTTGGCAATGCTAGGGCCGAACCTGGGGATTGGAGACTTGACAAAAGTGGCCGAACTCAACCGCATCGCCGACTTGATGGGCATGGACACGATCTCTCTCGGCAACGTCTTGGGCTTCGCCATGGAGGCGTCGGAGCGGGGGCTGGGAGACAAGCTGGGATTTATGGTAGAGTGGGGAGACTTCGAGGCGGCGAAGCAACTCGCCTACGACATTGCATATAGGAGGGGATTTGGAGATTTGCTGGCAGAGGGGGTGAAGAGGGTGGCCGAAAGGATAGGCGGGGAGGACTTCGCCGTCCATGTAAAAGGCCTTGAGGTGTCTGCTTACGACTGCCACGCGGCTCCTGCCATGGCGTTGGCCTACGCCACGTCTCCCATAGGAGCCCACCACAAAGACGCGTGGGTGATAAGCTGGGAGGTCAGGACCGACCGCTTTGGCTACACAAGAGAGAAGGCCGCCAAGGTAGTTGAGCTACAGAGAATTAGAGGGGGGTGGTACGAGACTTTTGTGGGGTGCCGCCTCCCGTGGGTTGAGGTGGGGCTTTCGCTAGACTGGTACCCCAAGCTGTTTAAAGCAGCCACTGGCGTCGACGCCACGCCTCAGTACTTTGACGAGGTGGCGGATCGCATCTACGCCCTCATCAGGGCCTTCTGGGTTAGGGAGTTCGGCTACTGGAGCAGAGATCTCGACATGCCGCCGCCTAAGTGGTTTAAGCAACCTCTGAGCAAGGGGCCTCTTAAAGGGGCGCGTCTAGACTACGACGGGTATAACAAGTTGTTAGACTACTACTACGAGATCAGGGGCTGGGACAAAAACGGTGTACCTACCCGGGAGACTTTGAGAAAACTGGGGCTCGAATACGTGGTCCCGACGCTGGAGAAGATAGTGGAGCTTAAATAATCGCCGTATTTTTACGACACATGATAGTTTCCATCACGCCGGAGCTGGGGCTTGAGTTTTTGAAAAACTTCGCCGGGGGTCTAGGCGTGTTAGAGGCGGACAAGTTCTACGCAGCTGCGCGGCTTGGCGTGCCTTACACTGTCGTTACCCTGTTCTACCCAGAGGGCTATGTGGAGTACGTCGAGGAGAACGGAGAGCTGATACAAAGGGCCGAGGGCAACGCGTTGGAAAAGCTTGAGCGCTTAGGCGAGGGGCGCGTGGTCGTGAAAGGCGAAGGCGTCAGAGTGACGTACTTAGGCTACAGGCTGAACACCGCCACTGCGGTGTTTGTAAAGGTGGAGGAGCCTCAGTGGGCTGTTAAGGCGACTAGGCGGCTTTACATGGAGGACATGGAGGCTGATCGTTTTTACAAATATGTAATTCTGGGGAAGGCTACCGTTGATTATGTAGATAAGTTCGTCGGGTGGGAAAATGTAAAGTTTCTGGACCTCCAAGAGGCCTACACAGTCCTTGCGTTGTTTGCAAGGCGGCACCCCAGGGCGAGGCTGGTCATACACACGCCCGCCCCCTGGGGCCACCCGACGTTTAGTAAGAGGTTTTTCAGAGACGAGTTCGGCTTTGACATGGCGATGGAGCCTGTTGTATTAACCGAGCTTGGGCTGGCGATGGCGCAGGAGGGCGTGGTGGTGTCTAAGAAAATGGTTAAACTTACGTGTAACACCTTCCCTCACCACTGCCACAAGATCCGCCCTGTGACAAACTCGGTGGAGGTGCCGCGTTGGGAGCACCCCAAGGTCTCCGGCGTCAAAGACGCAGAGGAGCTGAGGAGGGCTAGGGAGGAGGTCAAAAAAGAGGCGCTGGCGGCCTTGGGAGTAGAGGCGAGGGGTAAGGTGGTCATCTCATGGGCTCGCCGTATAACTCATTATAAGAGACCTCACTTCGCCCTTCAGCTTATTGAAGACGTCGACAAAGACGCTGTTTTTATACTAGGCGGCAGGGCACATCCCCAAGACGCCTACGGCGTCGACATGATGAGGCGGTTTAGAGAAGCCGCCCGCAACGAAAACGTTTACTACTTCCCGCACCTCGACGTGGACACCATGAAAAAGATCATCTGGGCTTCTGACGTCTGGCTCTTCACGCCGTTTAGCGGCTGGGAGGCCTCGGGGACGTCTTTTATGAAAGCTGGCATAAACGGAGTGCCCTCCGTGGCTTCACGCGATGGCGCGGTGGTAGAGGCCGTCGTAGACGGGCACAACGGGTGGCTATTCGGCGAGGACAGAGATAGGCTTCTACCCCTCGACAGTAGAGAGGTAGACGAGAAAGAGTACGCGGAGTTTAGGCGTAAGGTAGAGGCGGCGATCGACGCTTACAACAGCGGCGAGTATTGGAATGTGGCGTTTAACGCATATGCCACGTTTAGGCAGTACTTCTCAATGGACAGGCTCTTTAGAGACTACGGCTATAGTTTTTAAAATTCTTCCCAGAGCGGGGACGTGGAGAGGCTTGTCTTAATTCGAGTAGGGGAGCTTACGGTAAAGAGGGGGTGGACCCGCGTGGAGATGGAGCGCCTGTTGTTGAGAGCGGTTAGGGAGGCGGCCCAGGAGTGCGGCGGGGCCAAGTTTGAGCGGGAGCCGGGGAGGCTGTATGCATATGGCGACGTGGAATGTTTAAAACACGTCCTCTCTAGAGTCTTCGGCGTAAAGTCGCTAAGCCCCTTCTTTAAACTCTCCTTTTCTTCGCTCGGCGAGATTGTGGAGGCGGCGAGGAGCTTGTGGGCCGCCGCGATTGCGGGACGTAAATTCGCAGTTAGAGTACACAGAACGGGCAACCACTCTTTCACCTCACGCGACGTCGCCGCCGCCGTGGGGGCGGCCTTAGTAGAGGCAGGCGGATCTGTGGATTTAGAAAACCCAGACGTGGAGCTGTTTATCGAGGTGAGAGGAGGCAACGCCTACTTCTACACCGAGGTTGTGGAAGGCCCCGGCGGTCTCCCGCTTGGCTCTGAGGGGAAGGTGCTCGCACTTGTGTCGGGGGGGATAGACTCGCCCGTCGCCGCTTGGCTTATGATGCGCAGGGGGGCTCACGTGGACGTTTTTCACTGCAACCTAGGCGGCACCTTGACTCTACGACAGTCGTTAGAGGTGGTAAGGCGGCTCTTGTCGTGGTCGTACGGCTACAACGCCAGGGTGGTGGTGGCGGACTGCGCGCCGCTGACCAGGGCCGTTAGGAGGGGGGTGAGGGAGGAGCTTTGGAACATAGCGTTTAAACGCGGGCTGTACCTCGTTGCCTTCGAAGTGGCGAAGTTAGTAAAGGCGACGGCGCTGGCCACGGGGGAGTCGCTGGGACAAGTGTCGTCGCAGACGCTCCAAGCGCTGGCCGCCGTGGAGAAGGACATAGATATGCCGATACTACGGCCCTTAATCGGACTTGACAAAGACGAAATAGTCGCACTAGCCCGCAGAATAGGCACCTTCGACGCCTCTGTCAAAGTGCCTGAGTACTGCGCAATATTCAGCAGACGGCCGAGAAAATGGGCTAGGAGAGAGGAAGTGGAGGAAATCGACCTAGCCATCGGCGACGTGGTAAAAGAGGTGACCAACAGCGTGAAGATGATTCGGAAGACGGAGCTGGACAACTACATAAACTCGCTGAAACCTCCCGAGGACTTGGAAGTAGAGACGCCGCCTCCCGGCTCAGTGGTGGTAGACCTCAGAGACGCTGAGTCGTATGCAAAGTGGCACCTTCCAGGCGCGGTGAGGGCAGACCTAGAAGAAGTGCCAGACCTCGTCGACAAGCTGGGCAGAGACAAGACGTATGTGTTCTACTGCTACAGCGGGGGGCTAAGCCTTGACGTGGCTGAAAGCTTGAGGAAGGTGGGCGTTAGGGCCTATTCTCTGAGGAGGGCTCCGTCTGTGGCGTAATTCGTCACGATATCCGCCAAGGGACAGCTCTTCATTTAGCGACGCTACTCACACATTTTTAAGCCTTAACAAGCAGTAGGCGAAGTCCGGGGCGCCTCTTCTGCCTAATCTAAAAGCTCTTCGGCGGCTCAAGGAGGTTTTTAAAGGGAGCCCTATACTTTAAAGGGCATAGTTATTTCAAAATGTGAACATCTACTACGACCGCGGCATATATGTGGAGGGTAGAAGGACGAGGTTTGTGGTGGACCCCACGGGGCCTATAAACGGCGCGGTGGACTTTGTCCTGCTTACGCACGGCCATAGCGACCACGTCTCGAAATATATGTTTCGCCACCTCGTGGTGGGCACTAGGGAGACATTTGCCGCGGTTTCAGTGCGCTACGGCGGCGTGCCCCCGAGACGTATTGTCACCGCCCCAGGCAAGGTACACGACCTCGGAGATGTTCAGGTGGCGGTGTTTGAAGCTGGCCACATCCTGGGTAGCGTCATGTATTTGGTTGAAATAGACGGCGTTCAGATACTCTTTACAGGCGACTTTAACACATACGGCTCGATTCTCTCCGATGGAGCAGAGCCTGTGGATAAGCCCGACGTCTTAATAATGGAGGCCACCTACGGAGACCCCTCGTACGTGTTTCCCAACCGCGCCGAGGTTTACAACGAGTTGTTAGAGGCTGTGGAGAAGTGGGCTCCTGAAGGCGGCGTGGCCATCTCGGCCTACCCCCTCGGCAAGGCGCAAGAGGTGGCTAAGCTACTCGGCGCCAGGGCGGGGGCGCACTTCCTCGTGACAAAATACAACTTGGCGCTGGGGGTGCCAGTGGGCAACAGGAGAGAGGTGGTGATCGTGCCAAATTTGAGGGCCGCTCCTACACGCTATTTTAAAATAGAGGTAAGCGGCTGGTACGCAGATGAGGCGTATAGGAGGAGGGCCGCAGAGAGTGGTGTATACGGCATCCCCCTAAGCGACCACAGCGACTTCAGAGGGCTTGTGGAGTTCGTTGCAGAGACCTCGCCAAGGCTTGTTTATACAGTGTACGGATACACCGAGCGGCTCGCTAGATATCTCAGAAGGTCTGGCCACAGGGCTTACACAATCCCAGGCGCAGCAGGTATGGCGAAATTCTTTTAGACGATGCACGACCCGCAATAACACTTCGATGCGTACATAACACCTAAGGTGACGCCGCATTGGTAGAGGCGTGCGATGATGTTATGTTGCACTTGACGTATGGGTACAACGAATGGCGAAGTAAGAGGGTGTCGCATCGAGTTCTCACCCCAATGACTTCTTTGCAGAAGTGCTACCTCTTGGCGAAAGGCTTTTCGCACCTCCCCACAGACTCGATGCCGCGTGTTGTTAGGGCTTTCTAAGGTGACCTTATTAAACCTGTGTGTAGTGTAGAAATAGTGATGACGATCATGCCCGTGAGACAGATGCTCGGTCCTAGGGTAGCTGACTCCGGCCTTTAACCGACTGTTAATTTCAGCGATTGTTTAAAGCTAAGCAGGTTTTTGAAGAAAAAGTTTATAGCTACAGTTAAAAAACTGCTTCATGGCCGCAAGTCGTAGAGATTGGCTTAAGGCCGTGGCCTCTTTTGCCGTGGGGGCTGTTGTGGGAAGTGGCGCCACCTACCTAGCTCTCCAGAACGTGAAGACAGCCGTTGAGAAGACGACAACATCTCCGCCGCCCGAGGCTCCCAAAACCGCAGCTGGGCTTCCGAAAATGGTGGTCCACTTTATATACGTCGGCCCGGTGGGCGACTACGGGTGGACGCATGCCCACGACCTGGGGCGTAGGTATTTGGAGAAGATGCTTTGTCCTAGCCAGAAGTGGTGTATTGTAGAGACGAGGTATACTGAGAGCGTGCCCGAGGACCAGGCTTATACTTACATAAGACGCGCGGTGCAGGACGGCGCCCACCTAGTCTTCGCGACTTCGTACGGCTTCATGGATGGCACCAAGAAGGCGGCTCAGGAGTTCCCCGACAAGTTTTTTGCGCATTGCTCGGGCTACTTCAAAGACTTAAACGAGTGGGCCGCCTTGAAGAACTTCGCCGAGTACTTCATCGACCTCTACGAGGCGTACTACCTCAACGGCATTGTGGCCGGCAAGATGACTAAGACAAACAAGCTCGGGTACGTCGCCGCGTTTGCAAAACTGCCGGAGATTATTAGGCACATGAACGCCTTTTTAATCGGCGCCCGCGAGGTAAATCCCCAGGTCACCATGGACGTCATCGAGCTAGGCTCTTGGTACGACCCAAACCGCGCAAAGAAGGCGGCCACGACGCTGGTGGAGTCCAACGGCGCAGACGTATTGGCCTTTACCGAAGACTCCCCCACGGTCCTCACCGTCGCGGAGGACTACCAGAAGAGGGGGCGGCCCGTGTGGTCTTTCTCACACTACTCAGACATGAGGCAGTACGGGCCCAACGCTCAGCTAACTGGGCAAGTCGTGAACTGGGGGCCTCTCTACGTTGAGATGGCCATCAGGGCGTACCTGTCATGGATCTCTGGCGACGTCTCCATCTGGGCGGAGTGGCCTCCGGAGAGGCCTAGGGACTACTGGTGGAGTATGAAAAACGCCTTCTCTTACTACGACTTTACCAAAAACCCCGCCGACATAATACTTCCGCTGAACAAGGCAGTGCCCCCAGAGGTTGTGTCATATGTGGAGAAGAGGAGGAAAGAGGTGATAGAAGGCGTGTGGGACCCCTTCACAGGACCTGTGAGAGATAGGCAGGGCAACGTAAGAGTGCCCGACAGGATGAGGCTTAGCAAAGACGCTCTTTACAACATGGACTGGTACGTCGAGGGCTACGGCCAGCTTCCTTAGCGTGCTTCGTGCCGTAGGTATAAGAAAGGCCTTCCCCGGGGTAGTGGCCCTAGACGGCGTAGATTTTGAAGTAGAGAAAGGCGAGGTGCACGGACTCCTCGGTGAGAACGGCGCCGGTAAGTCTACTTTAATTTCTATCCTCTATGGCGTATACGCCCCGGACGGCGGGGAGATCTACTTCAAAGGGCGTAGGGTCTGGCTAAAGTCGCCTCAGCAAGCGGCCGGCATGGGGATTTCGCTCATATCGCAACATTTCGCCCTCGTGGAGGGCCTCACAGTGGGCGAGAACTTAAAGCTGGCGGGCGTCGACTTGAAGAAGGCTTTTAACATCGCGAGAGAGCTCGGCGTGGAGCTAAGCCCCGAGAAGTACGTGGCTGAGCTCACAGTGGGGGAGAGGCAACGCGTCGAGATTATAAAAGCCCTGGCCCGCAACAGCGAGGTTTTGTTAATGGACGAGCCCACGGCGCTTCTGGGGCCGAGGGAGGCCAAGGCTTTGTTGACGTTGGTTAAAAAACTGGCGCAGCTAGGCGTCGCTGTGGTGTTTGTGACGCATAAGATTAGGGAGGTCGTCGAGGTGGCTGATAGGATTACTGTGCTACGCAGGGGGAGGAGGATCGGCGTTTATAAAAAGCCTTTTGACGAGGGCGAGCTTTTACAAGCCATGTTTGGAGGAGTGGTGAAAAAGACGGTGGGCAAGTCCTCACGCGTCGGCGAGGTGGTGTACAAGGCGGAGGAGTTAAAAGGTGATAAGATTAGGCGGGCAACTGTGGAGGCTCGGGAGGGGGAGCTAGTCGCCGTGCTTGGAGTGGCGGGCAACGGACAAGAGGAGCTTATGGAACTACTATCTGGTTTTAAAAAGCCTAAGAGTGGACGCATCGTCGTGGCTGGGGTGGACTTGACCGGGAGGCCTTTTTCAGAGTTTTTAAAACACGGAGTAGTCTACTTGCCGGAGGATAGAAGCAGGGCCTTGGCTAAGGACCTAGACGTGTTAGACAACTTTAAAATTAGGTGTAAGACAAACTGCGTGGAGAGGTTAGAAGAATTTAAAAAGTTGCTAGACATCGACATACCGAGCCTCCGCGCAAAGGCAGGCGCGCTTTCAGGCGGAAATCAGCAGAAGCTCATCTTAGCCCGAGAGCTTCTACTAGGCGAGCCGTACATCGTTGTCGCCTCCTACCCCACCAGAGGTCTCGACGTAGAAACTTCTGAGAAGTTCTACGCACTTATCAGAAAAGTCAGGGGAGCCGCCGTGATTAGCGTAGAAGATGTGGAGGAGGCCGTGGAGAGAGCAGACAGGATATACGTCGTGTCGCGCGGGGAGATAGTTGCGTCTTTTTCCCCGCCTTATGAAGTAGACGAAGTAGCAGCGGCGATGACGTCATGAGGCTGGTACAGAGGGAGTCCCCAGCTCCCCACAACTATCTCATAGCCGCCGCGGGGTCTCTCTTAACAGTTATGCTTATCGTCCTCGTTGCCACAGAAGATGTGTACAAAGCTGTCAACGTCTTTATAAGCCTAGATCTTACAAACATGGCCAGGGTATTCCTTGTCGTTGCGGTAATAGGCCTTGCAAGCGTTGTTTCGTACAGAGCCGGTCTGTGGAACATAGGCCAAGAGGGGCAAGCCGTCGCAGGCGCCTTGGCGGCCTTGGCTTCTCAAAACTCCGCAGAGGCCTTAGCCCTCGGGCTCTTGGCAGGCGCGGCATGGGCGGCGGTCCCCACTGCGCTGAGAGTGCTACTTGACGTCAACGAGGCCGTGTCCACCTTCTTATTCACATTTGTGGCGATCCACGTCGCGCAGCACTTCGTAGAGGGGCCGCTGAGAGACCTCACCAGAAAGGGCTTTATCGCATCAGTAGAGGCCCCACATATTGACCTCGCCGTTGCCGTCACCGTCACAGCGCTGTTCTACGGGCTAGCCGCGGCGTTTTTCCGCACTAGACACGGGCTGATGTTGCGCCTACTCGCCTCAGGCAAAGATGTTGTAAAATACGCCGGCGCCTCGCCGAAGAAATACGCGGCGACTGCCTTAGCCCTAAGCGGAATGTTAGCCGGGGCTGGCGGCGCCTTGGAGATAATGAGCAGAGAAGCCGGCCGCTACATGACGTTACAACAGGTGAGCACGGGGTTTGGGCTGTACGGAATCTCCGCGTCTTGGCTCGGGGGGCTCAGCATATATGGGACTCTCGCGGCTTCGTTATACATTGCATGGCTATACCAAGTGGGGATAAACCTCAAAATAGCCGGGCTACCAGCCCTCGTGACCAACGCCCTCGTAGGCGCCGCCATGGCCTGGGGCCTTGTGGGATACGTCTTATACAAATACAGAGTAGTATGGCGATAGAACTTGCCATCGGACTAGAGGTATTAAAAAGCGCAACCCCCATACTCTTAGCCACTCTGGGAGCCGTGGTGGGCCAGAGGGCAGGCGTGCTGAACCTCGGCCTAGAGGGCACTGTATATCTATCTGCGGCAGTGGCCGCCGCCGTGGGGCCGCCGTGGGGATACGTGGTTGCCGTCGTCGTCGGCACGCTCTACAACTTATTCTACTACGTGCTTTCAAACGACTTTGCGCTAAACCAAATACTACTAGGCTTCGCCTTCACAATGGTCGCATACGGCATAGGCTCACAAATCGCCCAGCCGAAAGTAGGCCTCCCCTTAGAAAAGCCCGCGGTACAAGGAATAGAAGTCTTCCTAGTAGCAGTCGCCGTAGCCGTCGCGATATACTTCTTTTTCAAGACGAGGCTGGGGACGGCGGTAAGAGCCTCTGGCGACGACCCACAAGCGCTAGACCTATTAGGCATAGACGTGTACAGAATCAGAAAAACGGCAGGGCTGATAGAAGGCCTACTCGCCTCCTCGGCGGGGGCTTACGTAGTGTTGATCTACTATGGGATGTGGTCGGAGTCTATCCCAGCGGGGTGGGGGACTTTGGCAGTTGTGACGGCAATGATATCTCTGTGGTCTCCCCTACTGAGCATAGGCGCCTCTCTGATACCGTCGACTTTTATCACGCTGGCATACGCGCTACAGAGGTATACTCAAATCTCCCCGCACCTCCTCAACACAATCCCGTACCTAACGCCGATTGTAGTCTTAGCTGTAGTTTACATAGTTGCCAGGAGGAGGCGCTTGAGAATAAACGCGCCTAGGTGGCTGGCAAGGCCGTACATAAGAGAGGAGAGGTAGGCGTAAATTTTTTATAGTGTAGTATAGTAGGCGTCAGCCCCGGTAGCTCAGCCGGCCGGAGCGCCCTGGGGCGGAGCCCCGCTGGCGGGCACGCGCCGCGTTAGCCTTGTAAGCGGGAGGTCCCGGGTTCGAATCCCGGCCGGGGCTTTGCGGCGTTAGAATAACAACGCTTTTATTACTCTCCTTGCCTTAGCTCTCTTCACTTGCAGAACGTATAGGATGAGCGCCGCCGTAAATGTTATGTTTACTACCCAGGAGGCGGCTTTTAACACGGCTACTACTGGCTCTAGGTTGATTGCCGGGTTTAGCGAGGAGGTGAGGATCTGCGCCGCGGTATCGTATATTGCCGGGCCTGCGAGGGGGACGACGGACAGTACTAACGCTAGGGCGAGCATGGCGCCTACTACGCCGTTCCACATTAACGCGTACGGCTGGGTCGTGGTGCTTAGCGTCAGAGCCGCTGAGTATGTCGCCACGAATACGGCCAGGGCTGCGTAGATTTTCATAACTCTTTGATTTTCTCTAGGAGCCACTCAATTATGTGTGAATGCGCCGTGTTTTTTACCCGCGGAACCTCTTCTAAGCACTTTGCCAGAGTTTTCATACGTGGTGCTACAATTATATTTAAATGATTTATCGTAGTTGTGAGAGTCAAATTCTGGCCTCTTGACGTCACGTACGCCGTGGTGGGCGGCGTGGCTGAGGTGCGTGTTTTTGGGGTGTTTGATAATGGGGAGAGGGGCGTGGTTGTGGATAGGGATTTTAGGCCGTATTTCTACGTCGAGTGTCCTTCTTGTAGCGCCGAGGCGCTTAAGGCCCACCTCATGCGTGTCGCTCCGTTGGAGTCTGTTGAGTTGGTGGAGAGGAGGTACATGGGTAGGCCTAGGCAGTTTTTTAGAGTTGTGGCGAGGGTTCCTGAGGATGTGAGGCGTCTTAGAGAAGAGGCTAAGAAGTTGGCCGGCGTGGAGGAGGTATACGAGGCTGACATAAGGTATTACATGAGGTATATGATAGATAGGGGAGTTGTGCCTTGTATTTGGAACGTGGTGGAGGTGGAGCCTGCTGGTAAACTAGGCAACATGCCCGCATATCGCGTCGGGGCTTGGCTTGGGACGGAGAGAGGGTTTCCCCCGGAGTTGAGAGTGCTGGCCTTCGACATAGAGGTTTATAACGAGAGGGGGAGCCCGGACCCCGCGCGTGACCCTGTGGTGATGCTTGCCGTCAAGACCAGCGACGGCAGAGAGGAGGTGTTTGAGGCCAGTGGGAGGGACGACCGCGGGGTTTTGAGGGCTTTTGTAGATTTTGTTAGACAGTATGACCCAGACGTCTTGGTGGGCTACAACTCTAATGGGTTTGACTGGCCGTACCTGTCTGAGAGGTTTAAGGCCGTCGGCGTCTCTCTTAAGGTGGACAGGCTGGGCGGCGTCCCTCAGCAGAGCGTCTACGGCCACTGGTCTGTCGTGGGGAGGGCTAACGTGGATTTATACAACATCGTGGACGAGTTCCCCGAGATTAAGTTAAAGACTTTGGATAGAGTTGCCGAGTACTTCGGCGTGATGAAGCGAGACGAGAGGGTGCTTATCCCGGGCCACAAGATATACGAGTATTGGAGAGATGAGAAGAAGCGGCCGTTGTTGCGGCGGTATGTGCTTGACGACGTTAGGTCTACTCTAGGCCTCGCCGAGAAGCTGCTCCCGTTTTTAATACAGCTGTCATCTGTGTCGGGCCTCCCGCTTGACCAGGTGGCCGCCGCCAGCGTGGGGAATAGGGTGGAGTGGATGTTGTTGAGGTACGCGTATCAAATGGGAGAGGTGGCTCCCAACAGAGAGGAGAGAGAGTACGAGCCGTATAAGGGGGCGATAGTCCTCGAGCCGAGGCCTGGCTTATACGACGACGTGTTGGTGTTAGACTTCTCGTCTATGTATCCTAACGTCATGATGAAGTACAACCTGTCGCCAGATACGTATCTAGAGCCGGGGGAGCCGGAGCCGCCGGAGGGCGTCTACGTTGCGCCTGAGGTTGGGCATAGGTTTAAGAAAAGCCCGCCGGGCTTTGTCCCCACTGTCTTGAAACAGTTAGTAGAGCTGAGGCGGGCGGTGCGGGAGGAGGCGAGGAGGTACCTGCCCGACTCCCCTGAGTATAGGGTGTTGGACGAGAGGCAGAGGGCGTTGAAGATCATGGCGAATGCCATGTACGGATACTTAGGCTGGGTCGGGGCTAGGTGGTATAAGAGAGAGGTTGCGGAGTCTGTGACGGCGTTTGGAAGATTTATTTTAAGAGATGCCATTGACTACGCGAGGAGGCTTGGCATTTCTGTCATATATGGCGACACCGACAGCTTATTTGTAAAGATGCATGAAAAAGTAGACGAGCTTATTCAATACATCGAGAATAGACACGGCATTGAGATTAAGGTGGAGAAAGACTATGAAAAAGTGCTCTTTACTGAGGCAAAGAAGCGGTATGCAGGTCTGCTTAGAGATGGGAGGATTGACATCGTGGGCTTTGAGGTGGTGAGGGGAGACTGGTGCGAGCTCGCAAAGGAGGTCCAGCTTAGAGTTATTGAGATAATTCTCAAGTCTAGAGACGCCGCAGAGGCTAGGCAAAATGGCGTTAAATATGTACGCGGCGTGGTGGAGGATTTAAAAAATTATAGATTTGACCTCGACGACCTAATAATCTGGAAAACTTTAGACAAGGAGCTTGGCGAATATAAGTCGTATCCGCCTCACGTACACGCCGCCATGGTCTTAAAAAAACATGGGTACAAGGTGGGGAAGGGGGTTACCATAGGCTATGTAGTTGTCAAAGGCGCTGGGGGCGTGGCCGAGAGGTCTATGCCCTACATATTGGTCACAGACATGGGGAAGATAGATGTAGACTACTATGTAGAGAGACAGATCATACCAGCCGCTTTGAGGGTGTCTGAGGCCATAGGCGTTAAAGAAAGCGACTTAAAGACCGGGCGGCGGGAAAAATCTTTACTGGACTTTATGTAATTGTTCAAATGTTACAATTTTTAGGTCTTCTGGGACTTTTGTCAACGGCCCCACTCTGGCTGTTATAATAAGTTTTACGCCTTTTTTCGCGGCTAGGTCTACAATTCTCTGCGTCGTTATGCCGTCCATTATTATGGCGTATATGGAGTCTCCTGCGCCTGCCAAAACGTCGGGGAGCTCTCTTACAGTTATTTTTCTTATCAATGCCCAGTTCTGGTCGTAAAGCTCTGCTTCTAGTGTGCCAAGCATTTCTTCTATCTTCTTGCCGATGTCGAAGGGGAACTGCAACGGCGGGGTCTCCGCTTTTATAGGCGTTTCTGGCTGGGGTGGGGCGTGCGGTGGGGGTGGTGTCTCTGTCTTTTCTGCCGTCTTTTGCTGTGCCAGCCACTCTTCGAGAGTCACTTTATTTCTCAGCGCCTTGGCTATCTCCTTTGCTGTTAGTTGTTCTACTTCTTTGCCAGGGGGCGCGCGGGCTATGTAGTCTATGTGGACTACTTTTAGGAGTTCTCTTAGCACGAGCTCTCCTCCCTTGTCGCCGTCGATAAATACAATTACAGACTTCTTTTTACTTAACTCAACTATTGTCTGTGGAACGCCTTTGCTTATTCCTTCTATTGCTATTACGTTTCGATATCCGTGTTTTACTAAGTTTACTACGTCTGCCCTGCCTTCTACAATTATTATCGACTCTGACTTGTCTACGTCGGGGCCCGCTGGCAACTTCTCAGGGCCGTATTCAATTATTTCAGCTTTTGCCACATCTTCTTTTAGTTTTTCTATTATCTCCTTTGTGTCTGGTAATATCTCTTCCTCAATTATTTTAACTAGTTCTTTTGCTTTTTCAATTATTTTCCTTCTTTTCTCCTCTCTTAAGTCTTTTATCTCTACTATTTTTATATTTGCTGGGTAGGGCCCTACTCTTTCTATGCTTTCTATAAGAGCTGCGACTAGTGCAGTTTCGTATCTGTCTAAGTTGCTGGGTATGTATATCTTTGCCTTTGTCTTTCCATTTTTTTCAAATATGTCTACTTCAATTCTGCCTATGCGCCCCATCATTTGCAACTCGCGGAGGTCCATGTCTTTTCCCAGTAGTCCTTCTGTTTGTGAGAACAATGCGCCGATTATGTCTGACTTATCTACAGTGCCGTTTACTTCTATTTGTGCTACAATCATGTACTTTGCCACTATGGTCAAGGCGCCCATGGTACTACGTCTTGGTGTACTTTTTAAATTATTTCTTCTATTGAAAAATTTAAACCCCCTCCGTGGTTGGGCATATGATACGTTTACTTCGTCAAGTAGGCGACGTGGTTCACAAGGCGTTAAAATACGCCATGGACATAACCCAGCCAGGGGCCTCTGTGTTGGAAATATGTGAAAAAGTAGAGGCGTATATTAGGGCTAATGACGCAAAGCCTGCGTTTCCGGCGAATATTAGCATAAATGAAGTGGCGGCTCACTACACCGCGAAGAGGGGGGATCAACTCGTCGTTCCTAAAAGCGGAGTGGTTAAAATAGATGTGGGTGCGCAGAAGGAGGGCTATATAGTAGATGCAGCCGTCACGTTAGTGTTTGGCCAGCCATATGCTAGTTTAGCAAAGGCGGCTCGAGACGCCTTAGAAGCCGCTTTAAATACCGCGAGGCCTGGGGTAAGGGCCTGGCAAATAGGCGAGGCTGTGGAAAAGGTTGCTAAGAGCTACGGCTTCAACCCTGTGTACAACTTGACCGGGCATAAAATTGAGCGCTACTTGCTCCACGCCGGGCACGTAATTCCTAACTATCCCGATAAGTCGGCCTCCCAGACTCTGTCTCATGGTGATGTATATGCGGTAGAGCCCTTTGTCACCAACGGGGAGGGGTACGTTGTGGACGGCAGAGAGGTGACTATTTACAGGCTTCAAAGACTTCGGCACAAGACCATGCAGCCTTTAATTGACATCATAACCGCCGAGGTCGGCCCCCTGCCGTTTACTCCGCGTTGGTTTCCTCAAATCTCAGACGACGTTCTTAACCAAGCTTTAAAAAACGGCGTTGTTCACGGATACGAGGTCTTGGTTGAACGTAGCCGCGGTTTTGTGGCACAGTTTGAGGATACTATTTACGTGGCGGAAAACGACGTAATACCCCTGGCGAGGACGCTTGAATTAGTGTAAACAGCGTTATAAACTACGTCAGCCTTAAGCCCACTGTTAATTTGCAAACAAAACGTACTCTCAGCGTCGAAAGGAGGAGAAAAAATGCGCTGTTGAGATAATAAAATCTACCGGCCGGACTTTTGGCCGGCCCCACCGCCGCCCGTTGGCCGCTAGACGACCGGGCTCGTGTTTTTTGATGTGGTGTGTTTAAATCTTTTTACGCCTTGTAGTGCAGGCGGCGTCTACGGAGGGGAAAATGTTATATACACTTCTCATATGTCTATTTAATGGAGAGGTACGTCTCTATATCTCTTAACACTGCATTCCTTGTAGATGCGGTGTATAGAAGGATCGTGGGCGAGTTAAAGTCGGCTGGATTGTCTCATGAAGTTGTTGTGGATCAGAACGTGATTAAGATTAGGTATACACCTGGGATTGAGGAGGTGCTGTGGAGGGTCTTGAAGGCGACGCCTCTGTCTGTGGTGACGAGTATTGATTTTAAATAGGGGGCGTAGTTTTTTGTGCCTGTACTAAGCAAGCCTTGTATTTACCAGGGGTCGTGTCCGGGGGACTTGGGCGTTACTGAGGTTTTGTGGCTTGGGAGACAGCTGTGTGTCTCTAAGGCTTCAAACATAATCAAGGTATTCGGCTCGTTGGAGACTGCGCTTAGTTATATCAACACTGCGGCTGTTATATGCGACGCTCAGAGACGTTGTCTCTGGCGCATCTATTGGAGCGTCCAAAATCTAGGCTTCTATTTATCTACGGGGGAGGGTAAATACTTGGAGAGGAGCATCTACATGTTGAAGAAGTCGCTGAGGTGCCTCTCTGCGCTGGCCTCCGACAACCCCATAGGCTGGGTGTTGTGTCTAGACGAGTGCTGTGCGCATATAAACAACGCCAGGGTGTGGGTTAGATGGGCAGAGAGGAGGCTGGCGGCTGTGGAAGAGGGGCGAGAGTCTATATTAATACTCAACCACGTGGGAAGCATCTTGTTTGAACTAATGAGGACGCGCCCCCATAAGGTGTGGAGAGGGGGTAGGCTGGTGACAGCTCTTCCCCATGACGACGACTGGGTTATGCCAACTTGGTGGTAAAAATTAATAAAACCCCAGTGTAAAACTCACCGGGCCGGTAGTCTAGCGGAAGGATGCCCAGGCCCTCTGCGGCCGCCTAAGCCTTGCACGCGGGCGATCCCGGGTTCGAATCCCGGCCGGTCCATCTTTACTTAAAGTGAAAGTCTCTTTCTAGTTGTTCTTGGTTTATAGACGTGGGGTTGGCACTGCCGTCTGGCATGGGCTTTTTAGCGTTTTCAACAATCAGCAGGTCTATGAACGTGTTTTTAAACGCCTTGTATAGTTGTGATGATTCCTAAGGTAGATCCATGCGTGTTTCTGCACTACGAGTGGAGAGACTGGGAGCTTCTCATAGGCGGCGAGTTTGTAGAGGATTTGTTGAAAAGGTTTAGACACGTAGCGAATAGCTTGCCGGAGCTCGTCGAGTTTTTTAAAGAAAACCCCTCTGTCATTTACCTTGGGTTGAGGGGGGTAAAAGTGGGGGGCAGGTTTAAAAAAGAATGGCTGGCTTATGTGGAGAGCGGCTACGTATCGCCTGAGCACAGGGCGAAGTGGCCATATGTCGAAAACAACTTCGTACTTGATGTCAGGTTGCACGTCTCTCCCTGTTATTTGCTTACTGCGCTGACTAGTTCCGAAAGGGTTTACGTGTGGCGGAATAGGGCTTCTGCCTTGTTTAAGTGGGTTGAGGACGTGCCTAGGCGGCTTCCGTGGGAGGTCTTCAGAGAGGCCTTCCCCACGTGGATTAGGAAGCTTGGGCGCGAGAGGGGGTATGCGTGGATGGCGTGGACGAGGTGGCGTGACCGGAGGAATCGCCACTTGGCTGAGTGGCTGTACTGGCTAGACACTGGTAGACTGCCGCATATCGACATGTTACTAGGCCGTTACAACTTGCCGAACTGTACAAAAAACAGGGGCGGCGAGATTTTGTACAAATCGGCGTAGCTATGTCGGCGTCTGTTCAAGCTGTAAAAGCTTGGCTCGGCGCGGACTGGGAGATGTACTGGGGGCCTCCTCCGCGCGGCGTGTACCTCCTAAAAGAGGCTTACATGGCCGACCCCGGAGACGTGGGGGAGATGTGCCAAGGGACCGACAAGCCTGTAGTAGTCTACGTGGCGGCTTCTGCGGGTGGTCTGTGGATTGTGTACGGCAGGGTGAAGCCTGGCGTTGTGGACTGCCCCGTGGCGACGTTTATAAAAGAGTTTGGAGGCGACGTGAAAAAGGCGGTGAGGACGCTTGCGAGGTTTGTAATTGAGGTGGAGAGGATTCCGGCGTTTCAGCTGAACCCAGAGGTGTTGCAGTTCGCAGGTATGTGCGACGAGTATCCCGCGGTGTGCGGCGACCCCTTTGACGTGGTGAAAAGAGTAGTCGAAAACGCCGGCGGAAAGGCACGCCGCGGCGCAGAGACTCGGCGCTCGCCTGAGTCGGGGCTGTGGGTTGTGGAGGAGTTGGCGAGGTTGTTTAGAGATCTAGTCGGCGAAGACCCCTCCTTTGTAGACGTGTTGAGAAAAGTGTTGGAAGATCCGCATAGGCTTAGGGTTTGTTATGCGTGACTTCGACGAGTCTACTGAGAAGCTGTTACGGCTTTTAAAAGAGAGGTGCGTGGGGGACTTTTACAAGCTTCACCGAGATCTATGCATAGCAGTGATGATCGCCACGTCGAACATAAGAGGCCGGGGGATCGTGTTAAGGCCCTCGTTGCTTAAATTAGAGGAGTTGTCTGACAAGAAGGTAGCCTCTTATGTGTTTAAGAAGATTAGGGCCGAGGTTGGACCAGTGGCTAGTTCTACCTCTTTGAAGCATGCCGCTGCGTCTCTTGTTTTTAAAAAACTTGGCGAGTTGCTATGAGACCTTTAAAAATAGTCGTGGTCACGTCTCTAGACGGGGGGGTCGGCAAGACTACTCTCACCTCTGTGCTGGCCGTGGCCAAGGGCTATACCCTAATGATCGACGCCGACTGGGAGAAGGCAGATCTTTCGCAGTTGTTTAGGGCGCCGAGAAAGCTGGGGTGGCTTGCCCCCTATCTCGACGGGGGCCTCCCCTATGTCCACAGAATTAGTCCCATGTTGTACCTCTTGCCGGGATACGAGGCGTATGAGCTTTACCAAAGACACGGCGAGGATGCGGCGGCGGAGTTCGCCGAGGCGCTCCTCGACTGGGTGTCGCACTTGTCAAAGTTTGTGGAGAGGCTTAGGATCCCAGTCGACGCTGTGGTTGTCGACACCACAGCTGCGCTGAGGCTTGAGCTGTTGGCCAAGTTACAGAAAATGGGCGTCTACAACATCTTCATGGCCGACCGGAGACTTATTTCTCGTATATCTGACGTAAAGGCCGAGCAGTATAGGCGCTACATGACCTACTCCTCGGCCGTGGTGGTAAACATGTTAGAAAAAGACGAGCTTAAAGTCGCGAGGAAGATCGCCCCCATCCTCCTCAAGCGGGTTAAAATAGAGGAGTACTACGGCGAGGCGGTGGCCAACGCCGTGTTGAGAGACCGCGAGAATAAGAAGGCTGTGGAGAACATCCTTCTCCGCGTCAAGACGTCATGATATACGCGCACGCCGACAAGACCCTCACGGCCCGTTGCTGGCTTAGAAAAGAGGGCGTCATCGTGGACAGGGGCGTTAGGACTGACGTCTGTATAACACACGACTTGATGTACGTCGTTGTCGACCCCGAGGTGCCAGACGAGCTTCAGACGGCGCTTCTTTTAGTCGTGTTTAGAGGCTCCGTCCCGCCAGACGAGAGGGAGTACCCCAAGGTCATGAAGTCAATCGCCGAAGGGTTGAGGGACAAGGCGGTGTGGGCCCTCTACAAAGATTACCGCGACGTGGTTCACTACTTCCTCGACCGGTGGTCCGGCGCCAGGGAGTACATGGGCTACGGCGCCTTGGAGGCTTTGATGAGAGACCCCTTCCTCACTGAGATAGTCGTGCCTCAGCCCGTTGCCCCCTCTTCTAAGTACACCTATGTCCCCAAGACGTTGAAAGAACAGCTAGAGTACATCAAGTTCCAGACCGTGGAGCTGGGGCGCTACCGACGTGTCGTTGCAGTTCGGAACGAGATACGGATGCCTACAAACATCGTGGTGCCCGAGCCTCTCATGTACGTCGTGGTGAAGCAGTTGTTGCCGTCTCTCACCATGGACAGGCCTATGACGACTAGGGAAGACCCCGTGTACAAGGCCCGCATAGCCGCCGACTTGTTGGAGTACAACGTAAATATTCGTAAAATGTCCGCCGCTCCGAAGCCAGCCCCCGCCTTGTTGAAGCCCTACGTCGCCAAGCCTAGGGTAGAGGAGAAGACGGCGGGAGGCGTTCATAGAGGAGAGGGGCTGGAGCTACTCGCCTTGGCCTCTCTGGCATTGGAGACGCGGGGTAGCGTCTTCTTTTCGGGGGGCATGGGCTCTGGGAAGACTACTCAGCTAAATCAGCTACTTTACCTTACACCTCCCTGGTTCCAGGTGGTGGTGGTGGAAAGGGGGGCTAGAGAGATTTGGGCACCTCTCGAGGGCCAGCTTCTTCACTTGTCGGTGCCTGGCGAGGACAAGCTGTGGGCCGCGCTTGACCAAGCCCTTCGCTACGGCACTATGCACACAGTAGTCGCGCTGGCGGAGGCGAGGACACCTCAAGAACTACGCATATTAGTCAACTACAAGCTGACTGGGCACGGCGCGTTGACGACAATGCACGCAGACACGGTCAAAGACGCGTTGTTGCGTATTACAGAGGCGGAGGCGCCCCCCGAGGGCCTAGACGGCACTCTTATAATACAACTGTCATCTGTGGGTGGCGTACGCTACGTCAAGGAGGCGAGGGCAGTGGTTGCAGAGGGCAGAGAGGTCAAGGTCGTGGACGCGTGGGAGCTTACGCCGAGGCTGTCGGCCTACGTAGAGGAGATGTACGGCGTCTCTTTGAAGAAGGAATTGGCCATACGCGTAGAGGCAGTGGTAAAGGCGGCGGAGGCGGAGGATCCCTTGACTGCGCGAAGGATAGTCGTAGAGCGCATATGGGGTAGAGTCGACTTTAAAACTGCCGTAGAAGAGGAGGCATTGAGACATGGCTTTAAATAACGTTTTTACCCCAGCCCCCTCCTCTATCCATGGCTATTTTGAAAAAGAAGTCCCTAGAAGAAGACCACATTGCTGAGGTGGAAGTCGGCGACGCACATCTACGCGTAGACGGCGGAGAGGCGACGGAGTCTGCGCAGTTGGAAAGAAAGGCGTTAAACGGGAGTGACTGGCGCCGCTGTCTCGCAGAGGCGATTGCAAACATGCCCCCCGACATGGCTCAAAAGCTTCTTCAGATAGTGCCGAAAGACGTGTTGGCAGAGGTTCTCAAGTCGGTGGAACATCCAGTGGTTAAACTCGCCTTAATGCTTTTGGCGAGGTGATGTGCCGCATTGAGAAAGTAGCTCTTAAAAAAGGACTTACCCTTTCGACGGCCAGGTGGCTTTGTGAATTGGCAAAAGAGCTTGGGATAGGCGAGGGGGCCCTCCTCAAGGCAGCCATACGCTTGGCCAAGTCAGGGGTGTGGCTTGAGGATGAGGACTGGCGCGCCGCCGCGAAAGCCCTCGACTTGAGTAAATATCTGGACATGGTCGTGGATTATTTGGAAAAGAGAGTTAAAAGCGGCGTGCCGCCGGCACAGGCTGTAAAAGAGTTGCCAGAGGCCGCCGCCAAGGCCGGCGTTTTAGCACATATAAGAGAGGTGTTGGCAAACTTAATCTAGTTTTACCCCGCTTTTGTAAGTTTTTTCCAAGGCGGCTCCCGCCTCTCCTATGAAGAAGGAGGATTTCTACCTCGCCGTGGCTCCGATATTCGCCACGTATCTAGGCGTGACTTCTGGCAACGAGGCGTTGAAATTTACGTCGCTGAACGCAGCCGAGTTAGACGAAGTAGAGGCGAGGAGGCTCTTCGTCGCGTCGCTGATGTCTTCTCCTTCTAGCCACTTTCTAGACGAGAAGGCAGAGGAGGTTAGGCAGTTCGGCTTGGCTCTTGCGCAGGAAGAGGCAGGCGTAGAGAGGACAATCGTCGTCCACTCCTTTCTTGAGTCTATGAAGGCGCTAGCGGCGGCTAAGGTGGAGGCTGGGACTAGGCTTTTCGAGTCTATTAACAACGCGCTGGGCGCGTTGTTCCTATTTCCGCTCTTCCTGGTGTTTTTATGGTCTGTCGGCGTGTTCCCTGTCGATACGGAGTTTCTCACCGCCGTGTTGTTCGCAGTGACGGCGGGCACCGCGGCTGTGTCGCTTGTTGCAATGCCGAGAGACCTCCGCTTCTGGAAGACATACCAGTGGTCCGTGCCGGCGGGGCTGGCGGCCGCGGCATTGACGGCGCTGTGGTCTCCTCTCCTGTCCTTTGTGGCATTTGGCGCGGTTGCCTGGATTTGGCTCAAGGCGACAGACAGGCTGTGGTGGTTTAAGGTAAGGGACGAGGTGCCCGCTATGCTTCGCTCAGTGGCCGCAATGCTGAGAGAGGGGGCTCCCCCCGATTTGATACTAGGGAGGCTGACCTCCAGGTTCAAGACGGCCGCTAAGGTGGCCTACGGGTACTTCATCCCCTCTAGGTATTTTATGCTGGCAAAGGCCATGTACAAGGCAGTGGTGGAGGCCGGCGGCGCCACGGCCGTAAAAGCTGTGGAGTACATCCAGTCGCTCGTAGACATAGAGACAAACGCTGTGAAAAAGATGGTCAAGACAGCCGCGGCGTACTTCGCCTTATTTGCCGCGGCGGTCTTCGTGCTGGGCTGGTCGGTGGCCACTGCCGTGAAGACCCTAGGCGAGGCCGCTGCGGTAAACCCCTTCTTCTCCCCGCCTCCTTACGACGAGGTGAAAGCAGTGGTGACAACTGCCTTTGCCTCGATTTTAGCCGCATATGTTACAGTGTTTCTCATGCCGGTGGGGGTGCACTACTCCTCTATTTTAGGAGGCGTGCTGGGGCTCGCGGCGCAGAAGGCACTGGAGCATTTGTTCTAAAGTTTTTCTCGGCGTAGGCATTTTTCGCTTATGACTAATTCCAAAACAAAGATCCGAGGCTTGACCACGGTGGAGGCGTTGTTGATAGCCGCGGCGTTTATAATCGTAGGCGTCATAGGGGTGTTGACTTTCCAGAACATCGGCAAATCAGCCGCGGAGTCTGTGAGGGCAAACGCCATCGCCACCGCCGACAGAGGCGGATTTGATGTAACCATTGAAGTCCTCAATGGCAAGATAAGCGGCGTAGTGTTGCAGTACGCCGAGTCGGGGCAACAGTCTTTAAACAAGGCGAGCAACGGTCAGTGCATTACAGGTCTGGACGACGACGTCTCTTCAGAACAACTGAGATTAGTGGCGGGGCAGTCCGCCACGTGTAGATTTGGCGCATCGCTTAACCCAGGTACTCAGTACACCTACGTAATTGTGGTAGTCGACGGAGACTCTGGAAAAGCGGTGCAGATAGCGAAAGGCGTCGTAACAGTGGGCATATCGTAAAAACGCAACGACCCCCTCTTTTTCTCTAAGCTTTTTCCCACCCCCCACTGTCGGGCTTATGAACAAAGCCAAGTCTCCCACCGGGGGAAAGGCCTCACGCCTCAACGCCCACTTGTTGAGGGTCTTGATGCCTCTTGTGCTTGCGGCGGTGGCGTCTGCCGAGTTGGTCAGCTGGTATCCTCCCCACGCCCAGTTGGTGAAGGCATATCCTTACAACTCAACACACTTCGCGGCGGCATCGCCTGACAGCGTCGTGTTCATAGCACAGGTGGGGCTGTCTTTTAACGGCACTAAGGTGGAGTCCCAAGCCGCTGTTCAGTACTTACACGCTATGTGCAACTACGTAGCTGTCGACGTGCACATCGCTAGCGCTGTCAAGCGGTCTGTCGTATGGATAGGCGATGTCTACTGCTCACGGGACGGGAAGTCGTGGCTTTGGCTAAAGTGGCTTCCACTTAGGTTTGCTGCGTATCGCGGCTTTGTGAACTTCACGCCGGTAAACGCCACGGTGACGACGCCTGTCGGGGTCTTCGCGAACGTCGTGCCTGAGGGCTGGTATCTAGACACCACCACCAAGGTGGTAGTTAAGCTCCCTGGCGAGAACTTGACGTTGGTGAGACGATATTGGGAGATGGAAGCAACAATTCAACGTCTTCGAGGAGAGCTTCAAGAAGCGCTAAGCACGGAAGCAAACATTTCCGCTATTGTGCAGAGACTACGGTCTCAGGTAGATGAGCTCAAACGCCAGAAGGACTCGTTAGAACATGTGCTGAGACAGAGGGAGAGCCAGCTGGTTGCCCTACAAGCTAACTTACGCCACGCCATGGCCGAGGCAGAGGCGCTTAGGCGCGAGGTGGAAAAACTCAAGGCTGAGAAGGAGGCACTGCAGAAGAGAGTAGCTGAGCTAAACCATAGTTACATCAGCCAGATTAACAGCCTAGAAGCCCAGCTGGTGGCGTTGTCGGCTCGACAGCCCACTCGAGAAGCGGGGGGACTGCCGACTTACGTCATCGTGGGCGTCGTCGGGGCCGCGGCGTTAGTTGTTACCGCCCTGCTGGTTAGAAAAAGGAGGGAGGAGTGATGGAGGACGCAGTCGCCGCGGCAGTTTTCGTGGCGGCGGTGGGAACGCTTATGGTGGTGGCAGTGTACACAATTGCGCCCTTTCTCTCAGCGAAAGTCTTAGAGGCGCCTGTGGCGCCTTCTGAGGGTCTGCCGGAGAGGAGGGTGTATGTGTATTTCGATGGCGGCGTTTACTACGCCGTGGAGTTTGACGGAGAGGTTGAGTGGTTTAGGAGCACGGTTGGAGTAAACGGTAGCTTAGCCGCTGTGTTTTTCATATACCCTGGCGGATACAAGTGCCAGCTGATGCCTGGCTATGCGAGCGTCAGGCTGGGCGGCGACCCCTACACAGGGCTGTGGTGTCCACTGCCGTTTAAAAACGCCTCGGTGACCAGTTGCGTCCCCGTCGGCGTTGTGTCTAGAGGGCGTTGGCTTTTAGTCCAGTACAAGTGTCCATGATTGCGGCGAGGGATTTAGTGATCTTCGCCGGGTTGGCGGCGTTGGCGACGGCTTTTATCGCCTCGCTGTTCCCCTTGTACGATGGCGTTTCTAAAGTGCCAGCGTGTTCAGACTGCGCCTTTAAGCTCACGGGGCCCTATGTCCTTGTGCAGAAAAACGACTCCGCCGTGTTGATGCTGGGTAGCCGCGTCTTAGCCCAATACGCCTGGGCTTACCGCGTCGACGGAACCGCCTTCCGCGTCGGCGAAAACGCCTCGTGTAGCCCCATGTATCTGTGGATAATCGACGGGGCGGCGTACGTCTCTTGTACGGGGGAAGAGCCTAAAATTGGTCGCAGGCTGTGGTGACATGTGGGCCTTGGCGTACGGCCTAATTGCGCTTGCCGTGGTGGCGTTCGTCGTGATGTACGCAGCTTATCACACCCCCCTCCTACACTCTGTGAACTTGGCAGAGCAACTCTACCAAGCTAAGTCGGCGTTCAGAGACCCGTCGGCTTTGCATAAGACGGCCAACGTCAGTGAGTTTAACATTGTTCCGACGGGGGTTTTTGTTAAAGTGGTTAAGGTGCCTATTAGAAATCCCCCTACTGGCGTGGTGGAGGAGGTACCTGTAGACGTGCCGCTGGCATATAAGGTCTCTGCCGAGGTTAGAAACGTGAGGTATCAGGTGTACGCCGAGTTGTTGAGTTGTAGAAACGCCACCACGGCGAGGGGCGAGCCCGGCGTCTTGTATGAGATTAAATTGCTACACTCTATCGACGCGTTGCCCTGGCTGGAGGCCCATGCGCTAGTCCCTACCAACGCCTCGGGGATTTATGAATACTACTTAAAGATGTGGATTAGGCATAACCGCACCGACTTACCTCAAGCTCTCCCCCTCTGGGGAGATCCCAGTCTTGTAAAACTAGGCTATGCCGCGCTCGTCAAGGCTGAGAAGGCGGCGGTCTTTGGCCCAACTACTCTCTGCACACATGCAAAAGCTTCCGCTGGACTAAAAGATGCCCACGACTGGTCTCACTTCTTCTCAGAGGGCCGTGAATGTAAAATAAGCGAGTGGGGCGCCGTGGTCTACGTCGTGGCGCCGTCTGAGGCAGTGGCTGTTTACCTGGTGGACTACCCAGCTCAATACGTCTTCGCGTGTGTAAGGTAAGGTTTTTCCCCCGGAGACGCGTCCGTCTTCCATGCGACGCATCCTCCAGCTCTTGTTAGTTACGGCGGCGTTGTTTGCCAACCCCACAGTAACGTGTGAAAAAGTGGGGAATTTCACGTGGTCGAGTTCGGCGGTTGTCCCGGTTAGCTTTGAATTCGGCGCGTTGGCGCCTCTCGGCCTAGGAGACGGCCTCGTGTCGGTGTTTGACACATCGAAACTCCCCCTCGTCGTTATTTGGGACGCCAAGTTTATTAACACGTCCCGCCTGGCTGTGGCGTCTAGCGCTAGGTCTTGGGAGTGGGACAGAGACCTGGCTTACAGCATCACGCTTAAGTTCTTCAACCCAGATGAGAAGTGGGAAGTTGAGAGGTATAGATGTGTTTGGACGTACACATACCGGCGAGGCGACCAGACTATTACTATTAAAGACATTCGCTTTTACAACTTGGTAGTGGGCGAGCCATCTATGGTAGAGACGACTGTTAAATTCGTCGTCCCTAGGCGGTGGAGCTCTTATGTCTACAGAGACGCCATGTGGGTAGGAGTAGGCAGGTCTATAGCCGAGGGTAGTTGGGACGACTTAGGCTTGTGGACTTTGTGTTCTCGACTGCCCACCGCCGACACGTGGCCGTATTGTGGAGAGGAGTACCGTAGGCTTAACGTAGTGGTCTCGGGGTCCTCTCCTCAGCTGTGGAAGGCGCTTCGAATATCCGGCGTGGAGGAGGGCCAAGTGGTCACTAACGGCTACGTCAACGCCACGGTTCCAAAGCCGTGGTATTACACCGACTATGGCATCTACAACGGCTTATCTCTCAACACGGCGTTAGTTGTTACAGACCGCTCCCCCGACCCCGTATATATAAAAGAAGTCAGAGAGAAGCCGTTTTCCACCAGGGTGGGCCTCAACGTAGAGGCAGTTCCTTCTAAGTGGGGAGTCGTGGAGGTGAGGCCTCCGCCCCCAGTGCCGCTCTACCTCTCACGCGTGGTATTGTACAAAGACCTGGGACAGTGCAAGACGCCTGATTGTTTCGTAATAGACGAAGTGGGGAACTCCACCTGGGTCGGCGACCGCTGGGTGTGGAACGGCACCCTGGCCTCAGTGGCGTTGCGCACGCCTTTTAACCTAAACCCAGTGGCGGCTATGAGAGTAGCGGACGTGCAAGCGGCTTCTGCGCATGGTGTGGCGGCAACCGTGCCCTACGGCTCGGTGCTGGGCATAGAGGCTTCTGTGTTATGGCATACCACAATTAGGGGACAAGACACGTGGATAAACTCCTTCCCCACGGCACGTCTCTCTGTAGTCGACAAAGATGGCAACGATTTGTCAGACCAGTACGAGTCAGCCGCGGCGGCTGGTAAGCTGTGGTACAAAATGACTCCTGGGAGCCTCTATTCCTACGGCGCGCCCGGCGTCAAGTGGGAGGGTTTCTACGCCGCCATAGATGCGTCTCGGCCGAGAGTAGTCACGGCGTGGTACGCGCCGCCTGACCCCTGCCATCAATGGCCGACGCAAGCGGTCAACTGCGTATATTCACAAAACGTATTTACAAAGGTAAACGGCACTTGGACGGGCTATGCGAAGATTGGGCCCAGAGGCGGGGTCCAGAGGCGTATCACAAAGCTAGAGCTCGTAGACTGGCTCATGCCACACGCCCTACTGCACCGCAACTCCACCGACATCCTCGCCTATCTAGGCTACCCGTACTTATTGACGTGGCATAATTACAAGCTCTCTACATGGGCCTTCAACCCAGAGACAGGCGACTTCGACGTACCAGACCAAGTTGTGATCCAGTGGCCTCACAGGTCGACGTTGTTAAGCCTCGCGTTGGGCTACTCGCTGTATAGAAACACCACCAATGTGAGGGGGATGCCGTACTACCAAATTTCAGCCCTCCCGGAGTGGTACTATAACTACGCCTTTGAGGGCGTGAACGGCGACGAGCTCCCAGCCGGGTGGGCCGACGTGTTGCCGCTGGGCTTTTCTAGCATGGCGACCAACTCCACGGCGCCCTGGGCGGTCTACCTCGTGCCCACCACGGCCTGTCCCTCGCTGATTTGTCCGCGGCTAAGCCCCGTATTATGGGGCCCCGCGCCGGGGCCAACTGCGGACTTAGCCCTGCCAGGCGCTGGGTACTCGTTCCTCGTGGTGTACCTGGGGAGGGGCAACGCGACTACTATCAGACTCTACGTAGACGCTGGGTACGTGGTGAGGGAGGCGGGAGGCTCCGTGGAGTATTGGTTCGGAAGGGACATCTTCTTAGTCGAGGTGTCTAGAAACTGGCGTTTTCTAGACGGCGTATATGCAGGGCCTGGGTGGTACCTAGACTACAAGCCGCTGGCGCCGTGCGAATCCGCGCCAGCAAGCGGCAAGTCGGTGTACGTCACTCCTACTAACTACACAGGCCCGCTGAGGCTTACGATAGAGGAGGTGGAGACAGGCAGGCGGTATTACTTCATATTTTTCGTAAGCGCCGAGGCACAGTTGTTCATATCCTCTACGTCGACGGCGCCAGAGGCGCTTGTAGCGCCTCAGCTCAACGTCACCGCCTCTCTCTACCTCAACGGCGTGCCCTACTTCCACGGCCTCCCGGCGTTCGGCGAAGGGGGGAGGCAGTACGTCTTTAAATGCGCCCCCGCCGAGGCGAAGGCCCGCTCCTACCTAGGCGCGGTCGGCGCCGCGTCGCAGTTATTTGTCACAGGCGAATTCCGCGGGGAGCTAGACGTGTTTACCTCTACCTCAATACAATACTATACTGCAAAACTTGCGTTTGTATACCTCGACAAGAACACGGTGAAGATTGGGCCAGAGGACCCCGACGCGCCCGTCGTGGGCTACGCCTTCTACTTAATGCGTAACGGGACGTGGAGAAAAGTGGCTGAAGTCGACGCGCCGTGCGTCGTGGCGAACGTCACATTAGCCATGCCGTGGGACCCGGTCTTAGTTCTGCCGGTCGTTAGGCAGTATACGTGGGCGAGGCAAGGCGATGTCGTCTTGCTCTGGAGGCCTGGGCCCAGGCTCTTATTCAAGGCGTGGGCCGAGGAGCCGTGGTTGGCCTATACGCAGTTTAACCAGACGTATGTAAGGCCATGCTCACGCTGAGGTACCTACTCCTCATAGCCGCCTCCGTCGGCGCAACCACGGCCGCGGCGTTGGCCGCCCTCAACTCGATTCAAGCCACAAACCCCTACACGAAGTCAGTGGCGATGGCTGTGTCGGCTATCTCGTCTGCAAAGACGAAGGAGCCCGTGGGCTTGACGCCGTACCGCGTATACTACTCGCTGGTAGACGGGAGGTGGGTTTTAACAGATAAGCCAATCGGAGCCGCCTCCCCGCCGCTGTATGCCGTCGGAATCGGCCTCTGCGGCGACATTACGCCGTTGCTATACAAGACATATACGCAGTCTAACAACACCCTCCACGCAACGCAGTGCTCCTACGTCCTCCCCACAGTCGACGGCGACTTAGTAACACACTACCTGCCCCTATGCAGAGAGGGAACTGACTTCGCCGCAGAGGCCGCCGAGCTGGAGGTAGAAGGGTGGAGGATTAGGATGGTGATAGTAAAGTGCTAAACTTTTTCCCCGCTCCCTCTCCTATTGACATGCGCATAGACCTCGTCCTCATACCAGCAGTGCTCGCCCTCGCGGCGTCTATGCTAGTTGCAGTAAAGCCGGTGGAGTATCATAAGGCCGATTTATCTGCCTTGTTTTTATACTGGCCTGAGGCGTATAGACACGCCGAAAGAGGACGTCTAGACGTAGCCCCCCTCGTCGTGTGCAACGCGTCGGGCGTGTTAAAGGCGCCGCCCGGCCTTGCCTACAAGGCGCTGGGCCTCGTCTGTAGATTCAAGCCATGACAGACGAACTTCTGCAAGTAATCGCACAGACGGCCCTGGCCGCCGCGGCGTTGTTAATGGTATACTTCGCCTATGACAACTACTCCACCCCCGGCGTGTGCAAGGCGGCGGAGGTGGCGCTGAGAAACCCCGGCTCTGAGTTGGTGGTATACGGAAAAGTCAAGGCGTGGCAAGAGGGCACATATGTGCTCCTCTCTTGCGGACTCAAGATTAACAAAAGCCGAGTCTCCATTGAAAAAACCATGGGAAGACTCGTGATAGGTAGCACGGCAAGCGGCCAGCTTTATATAAGGTGACGGCTGGCTAGAAGTCTAGAAGCGACTTGTAGCCTCCGAGGAGTCCGGGGGCTGCGCCGAGTGCCTCCACGTACTTAAAGTAGTCCTCGTCGAGAGGCAGTAACCGTATCCTCCTCACTGTCTCACGTATCTGCCAATTACCCACTGAGAGGTAGTAATCTTCGCCTATCTGCCTCACAACGGCCACAGACCCCCCTAGGCAAGCCAATGACTCCAAGATGGCGAGCCGCGCCGCCTCAAAACCCCCGTCCATGGTACTCCGCTTGCCTCTCACATCTTCTTTCACCAACGCACCTGCCGCTCTGCCTTAGCTTACCCAACGCTCCAGGTATACAAAACGCAGAGGGTCAAGCGCCGCCACTGCCAAGTATTTATTGTCTAAATACGCGCCGCACAACGCTGCGCCCACGTCGGCGTACTCCCGTATCGTCTCAGCAAGTCGGTCCCCCACTGCGACGTCCACTGCCGTGATTCCCCAACGCGATGGGACAAGCCTCCTCTTACGCCTAGCCCCCAAGAGTCCCATGTCAAAGGCTCTTTGAATAACGTGCAGACTAACCCCGCAACTTCTTAAGCGACAGTTTAAAAATACCTGACCATGTCCAAGACGGGACATCTAGGAAGCCCGAACAGCAACTTCTTGACCTGGCACTTTACGCAAATACTCACACGCTCAGAGCTTGGTCTAAATCTTCGATAATGTCCTCCACGTCTTCTATGCCCACAGACAGCCTAATCAAATCCTCGGTGATTCCAAGAAGCTTTTTATCCTCATCTGGTATGGGCGACGCAGCGCTTGCCACGGGGTAAGTCGCTATGCTCTCCACCCCGCCGAGGCTCGGCCCGGGGGTGACAAGTTTAAGAGACTTGAAGAACTTAACCGCCGCCTCCCTACCGCCCTTTACTCTAAACGAGACCACCGCGCCGAACTTGTCGCCGAACAGCCGCCTCGCCACGCCGTAGTGCGGATGCGTCGGCAAGCCTGGGTATATCACCTCAGACACTTTGCTGTGGTCGGCAAGAAACTCCGCCACCGCCATGGCGTTTCTACACTGTTTCTCAAACCTAACGTGAAGCGTCTTCAACCCCCTAAAGGTTAGAAAAGCCTCCATAGGTTGCATAATTCCTCCCAACATGGTCCTCCATATCCAAAGCTCACCCGCCGTCTCCCTGTCTTTCACAACCGCCGCCCCGCCGACGACGTCGTTGTGCCCGGCGATGTACTTAGTCGTGGAGTGGACCACCACGTCTGCGCCGTAGCTTATAGGAGTGGTGAGAATAGGAGTGGCGAACGTGTTGTCTACCACCGCAGCCGCCCCCAAGTCCTTGGCAGCCTTAACCACCTCAGGCCCGTCGAGGACGCGCAGAGTCGGGTTTGTAATAGTTTCAAAAATCACAACCCTAGGCCTCGCCTCTTTCATCTTCTCTATAAACACCTCAGTCTCCGGAAAAGCCTTCACCATTTTTACACCAAACTTGTCCAGCGAGTATAGAAGTCTTAAAGTAGAGCCGTAAGCCTCCATGGGAACGTAAACCACGTCCCCGGCCTTTAGATACATAAAAAACACAGCTGACAACGCCGCCATCCCGCTGTTAAAAGCCAAGGCGTCTGCGCCTCCCTCTAACTTAGCCATCACCTCTTCCAGAGGCCACAACGTGGGATTCTCCTCTCGAGTATACTTGAGGTCAAGCCCCCGGTCAGACTTCTGCGCTTCTCCCTCCATTCTGAAAAGCGCCGATTGATATATAGGAGGTTGTATAGAGCCATAGGGGTCCCGACTCTTGTAACCCCTAACCGCCACGGAACCCCTACGCATTGCTACCACATGATACATCTATATAAATCTTTACCTCTCTATATATTTAAAATCAATAAATTAATAAAAATAGTAATGTTATCATATATACTTATATTTAATATGCATTAGTTATTTAGTTTAACTTATACTAATAACCTCTCCCAAGACATTAGTTATATAAATCTAGTGAAAAATCTCCGTGGCACGCGAAGCCTTATTACTTGACAGCAACGACGACTTAACTATACAAATGTCACGGATACTAGTAGACAACGGATACGTTATAAGAATTTTAGCCACTAAGGAGAGAGTAAAACAATTTGAAAAAATCCCTGTCTATATACACCTACTTATAGAAAATTATGAAAAAATTTTAAAAGAAATAGATTTTGAAAAAATCGAAGTAGCAATATTTCCGTCACCAAACGACATGTTAAATCTAACATTTGCACGGGCGGCAAAGTCGCAAGGAGTGCCAATCGTCATCATCACAGCTAGAAACAACGCAGTAGCGAAGCAGGCAGAGGAGGAGGGAATAGAAGTAGTTATGCCCTATCACTGCGTCATCTCTAGACTATTACGTATGCTCAATCTTAAATTCACTAGAATTATTCCTCTCAAAGGAGAGGTGGCTATTTTAGAAATGCTGGTTACCTCAGACTCCAAGCTGTTGGGAAAGAAGATTGGAGAAATAGAAGAAAGAACAGGCGCCAAGGTGGCAGTGGTGAGAAGCGATTCCTTCCTCATCTCGCCCGAAGAGGAGCTCCAAGAGGGAGACTACGTAGTAGCCATAGGCCCTCAAGCCGACCTACAAGAACTGACAGAGTAGCTATTTTGCCAACTCGGCGTAGACTCTGTCTAGAATTGAGTACTTCAACTCATCCTCCTGCCTCGGGTCTTTCAACACGCCTCTAACCACGAACACCGCCCCCCTGGCCCCTATTTTCTCCACGTCGACGCTCATTTTCTCAAGGCCGTACTCCTTCGCAACTTCTTCTACCATTCCCCGTACCTTCTTTACGTCGAGAGTAAACGGGACAAATAGTTTAATCCTGACCTCGTGCCCCTCGGGAGACTTCACCCGCCTAAAAGGCGTCTGGAGAAGAGTGGTGTAGGGGATGTAGACGTACTCTCTGCGGGGGTCTTTTATAACTACGAAAGCCTCTTCCAATGCTGTGATGTACCCCCGCATTTGGCCAACCTCGATGTAGTCCCCCACGTGGAGGTCCAACACCTTGGTGACGAAGAGCCCCGTCAGATACTGTTCTAGTATACGCCTAGTGCCCAGCACCAAGACGCCCATGGCTGTTACGAAAAGAACGAGTAGAAGGTAAAATAAGTAGTGCATCTGCACGACGGGCGACACGACAGCAAGGAAAAGCGACAGGCCAAATAATATCAATAAAAGTCTAACTAAAAGAACTTGTTCCTTATTTAAGACCTTTTCAAAAAATCTCTTAATAAAAAACGCAAGGATAGAAATAGTGGATATAGTCACCACGACTGCTTCAATAGTCATTAAAACATCCATGAAGCGGAAAAACCCCCGGGTATTAGTACCTTACCCCCCCGAAGACCTTTTTCACAATTTCGTAAAATTCTGAAGAGTCGTCTTGTTTATACAAAGCCTGGTAAATAGCGTCGAGCTTCTCTCTCAAAATTTTCAACTCCACAGACGCCACCAGCACTCTTGTGTTCAACACGGCGTCTGGGTTAACCGAAATGCTGTCGATCCCAGCCCTCACGAGAAACTCCACCATCTGCGGATACACCGAGGGGCCTTGGCCGCATATAGACACAGTCCTCCCCATTCTATGCGCCCTCTTTATGAGCTCGTGTATAGCTTTTAGCACGGGGGCCTCCCGCTCATCGAAGTACTTGGGATTAATCCTGACAAGAAAGTCGTTGTCTCTGTCTACGCCCAGCACTAGCTGCGTCAAGTCGTTAGAGCCTACGGAGAACCCGTCGAAGTACTGGGAGAACTCCTCCACCATGAAGACAATAGACGGAACCTCGGCCATGGCCCACACCTTGAAGTCTCTATCTCTGTATAGCCCCTCCTCCTCCAACAGCCTGCTGAACCTCTCCGCCTCCCAGACAGTCCTCACAAAAGGCGCCATCACCCAGACGTTGCTAAGCCCCATCTCCTCTCTCACCATTTTAATCGCCTTAAGTTCCAGCCTAAACGCCTTCTCGTACTGGGGAGACACGTAGCGGGAGACCCCCCTCCACCCAAGCATGGGGTTCCTCTCCTCCGGCTCAAACTTCTCGCCGCCTTTCAGCCCTCTGTACTCGTTAGTCTTAAAGTCGCTGAACCTCACCACCACGGGCCTTGGGTAAATGGCAGAGGCCACCTTGGCAATCCCCTCAGCCATCTTAGATACAAACTTATTCTCCTGCCCCACGGAGAGTAAGTATAGCGGGTGCTCCCCAACCCAGCTGGAGATTACAAACTCAATCCTCATGAGGCCGATGCCGTCAAACGGCAAGTCTTTGTACTCGTCGATTTTATCAGGCTCCCCCAGGTTCATATACACCTTCGTCCCCGTTGGGACGGCGCGGTACAGGTGGAGGATGATCTCTCTGGGAGGCGCCGCCGCAACCTCCACGGCCTTAGCCTCCTCTTTCTTCACCACGGCGCCCGCCATAACCACGCCCTTGCTCCCGTCGACGGTGTAGACCTCCCCGTCTCTGAGCACCTGGGTGGCGTTCCCGGTGCCAACGACGGCGGGGATGCCCAACTCTCTGCTGACAATGGCGGCGTGCGAAGTCCTCCCCCCCTCGTCGGTTACTATGGCGGCGGCCAACCTCATGTAGGGCACCCAGTCGGGGTCTGTCATCTTCGTCACTAAGATGTCGCCCTTCTTCAGCTTCTTCTTAGCGTCTTCGAGAGTGAGGCAGATCTTAGCCTCGCCCACCGCGATGCCTGGGCTTGCGGCGATGCCTCTAACCACCACGGCCCCCGCAGGTGCGGCCTCCTCTTTCTTAGGCTTCTCCTCCTTCCTCGACCAGACAGTCTCAGGCCTCGCCTGGAGTATGAAGAGGTTTTGTGGAAACTTCATGTCGGCGTCTACTGCAAACTCAATGTCTAAGGCGTGGCCGTAGTGTTGTTCTAGCTTTATGGCCATCTTGGCCAGCTCCACCACCTCCTCGTCCGTAAGTGCGGGCGCCCTGGCTCTGTCCTCGGGCAGTTCCACCTCCTTGGTCAGCCCGGCTTCGTCTCTCACCACCGATAGCCTCTTGTTCGAAATGCGTCTCTCCACAATCTTGAGGGTTGATTTATCCACCACGTATTCGTCGGGGGTCACGATGCCCCGTACCACGGCCTCTCCCAGGCCCCAGGCGGCCTCGATAACCACCTTGGAGGCGTCCCCGTTGGTGGGGTCAAGAGTGAACATCACGCCCGCAGACCTTGCGTTTACCAGCTTCTGCACCACCACCGCCATTAGGCTCTTCTCGTGCGGTATCCCCATCTTGTCTCTGTAGTACAAAGCCCTAGCCGTGTAGAGAGAACTCCACACCTTCTTCACGTAGTAAAGCAAGTTCTCAACCCCCCTGACGTTTAGATAGGTGTCTTGCTGACCCGCAAACGAGGCTTCTGGTATGTCCTCGGCAGTGGCTGAGCTTCTAACAGCCACAGCTACGTCGTGCTGTCCCACGATTTCTCCAAGCTTCTTATAGGCGTTGATTATCTCTTTTTCAAGCTCTACGGGAAGGGGAGAGCTTTCAACAAGCCCCCTAATTACTGCACTCGCCTTTTCATACTCCTCAGGCTCTTTATTCTGAACATACTCAGAAAGTACCTCTCTAATCCTCTCCTTGAGGCCTGTCGTGTTGAGAAAGTGGAGAAAAGCCTCAGAAGTTATGATAAAGCCAGGCGGAACCGTGGCGAGACGCGCCACCTCTCCGAGGTTAGCCCCCTTGCCGCCCACTAGAAGAATGTCGTTCTTACCTACCTCGTTTATCCACTTTATAAGCCGCATGTGGCCGAGTATAACGAGTTATATAAGTTTAACCCGCTACATATTCATATATATCATAATTACAAATAAGGAATTTTTAAATTATCCGCTTAATAGTATACTACACATCGAATGCGCTAAACCACTCGGAAGCGAATAAGATAAATACTTTGATACTTCTTAAAAACAGACCGGAACACGGCCCTAGACCGAGGGGGCTTTACGTGTGTAATTACTCTCATAAGCTTTCTGCCGCAGTATAAACACCGCCTCACCTCGCCGCCGTACATTAAGAAGTCTACCCCACAGTGGAGGCACCTCCCCACCTCTGGCAAAACCTCGGTAGGCGCCACCACGACCTCAGTCCAACCGCCTGTCAAAACTACACCGTCTACGTAAGGCGCGTATACTGCCACATCCCGGGGATTTGCCACAACTAACACGCCGAAGGGCCTCCTCGCCGCCTCGGCGATATGTCTAACGGCGTTTAACAACTCCTCCAACCCTTGCGGTTGCAATACCACATGCTCCGCGCCCTCCTCGTAGCGGCCTTTAGACGCCTTGAGCTCTTCCACTACTCCGTCCGCCCCGCCGGCGTATGCTGCATCTACTCCGTCTTCGCCTAAGTCTCTGCTGACGTAGACCTTTACGCCCGTGCGCTTGACGTGCCAGACTGTGGTGGCTATGGACATGAGCCGCGCCACTTCGGGCGAGCAGTCGCCGAAGGGCTCCCCAAGAGCCACCGGCGTGCCGTCTACTGGCGACTTTTCGCACATCCACGACCCGGCGAATATCGCCACGGGGGGACCCTTTATATATGCCAAATTCATGGCTTTTAAATAGGACGTAAATAAAATGTGTTGCTATTGGCCAGGGTGTTTTCAGGGCCGAACAACGGGCTGGCCTACGCAGTTGCCCCCGTTGAGGATAAATACAGGGTGGTAGCCACCGACGATCCGCTGAGAGACGCCGCTAGGCTGGCGGAGAGGGGGGAGAGGTTTTTAATACTATACAGCTTATCAACGCCGGCTTTCGTAGAACACTGGCGCGAGTTGGCAGAGGTGGCTTCGAAATATCCCGTAGTAGTAGGGGGGCCGCAGGCAATGGGAGACCCAGTCACGCTCCTCCGCCTCGGGGTCAAGTACGTCGTCGTCAGCGACGGGGAGGCGGCTCTGCCTGCCATACTTGAAAGAGAGGCGGCGGGAGGCGGCGCCGTCCCGCCCAACACCTTGGTTTTAGAAGACGGAAGAATTAGGGCGGGTAGGCGCGTCTACGTGGAGCTGGTACACAAGACGTACAGCAAGTCTCTCGGCGTCTATCCGCCGATTGAGATAACGAGGTCTTGTGCGTATAGGTGTGCCTTCTGCCAGACGTGGTTCCACGGCCCGGTGCGCCACAAGCCGCTTCCCCATGTGTTAGAGACCGTGAAGGAGTACGTCGCGGCGGGGCTGAGAGAGATCAGGTTCATAGCGCCTGTGGGCTTTCTCTACTATTCACACGACGGGAAGACGCCGAACGTCGACGCCCTCGTCGCCTTGTTACGCGGAGTAAGAGAGGCGGGGGGAGCGCCGTTTCTAGGCACCTTCCCCTCTGAGACCAGGCCTGAGACAGTGACAAGAGACGTGCTCAAGGCAGTTAGGCCCTACCTAGCTAACAAGAGGATATCTTTCGGCCTACAGTCGGCCTCTGAGAGACTTTTAAAAATTGTCAAACGCCAACACGACGTCGCGGCGGTGGAGGAGGCCGTCAAGACATCGCTAGAATTCGGCCTAAGGCCTGTGGTGGACGTCATTGGGGGCCTCCCCGGCGAAGAGGAGGAAGACGTGGTTGAGACTATAAAGACGATGGAACGGCTCATAAAAATGGGGGCGTATATAAGGATGCACTACTACATCCCCCTGCCGGGGACTCCGCTCTGGGGGAGAGAACCCGCGCCTCCGCACCCCCTCTACCAAGAATTTGTAAAGAGGTGGCGGAGGAGGGTAGAGGGGTACTGGGAGGAGCAGATAAAGCTAAGCAGGAAGATCATCGCCACGTACCGCGAGGTGGAGTCCTACCTCCGCTCTCTCACCACGCCGAGCTCTAAGGCGAGTTGGAGGTACCAGTAGGCAATTCTCCTTGCAAGTATCCACCGGGCCGTCTCCGGCGCCGCCCCCACTACCTCGCCCGCCACGCCTGGATGTACTTTATCTACTACGACGCGGGCCACTCTCTCTATCACATCTTCGGCGGTGGAGCCCGCCAGGTTTTCAATAATTCTAAAAGTCTCGGCGCTGGGGAAGACCTCGTCTACCCACTGGTCTAGCCCTTTTTCTACAAGCGTCTGGAAGTACTTAAGGACAAGGTCGTCAATACTGCTGGTAGTAATAGCCATATTGCTCGTAGTACTGTTGCCGTTGCCTCTCTTTCGCCTTTTCCCGCCGCTCGGCTAGCCCAATTTCTAAAAGCTTCGCGCCTACGAGCCCGATGGCGAGTAACAACACGCCTCGCACTACATAGACGCCCACTACGTAGGGGTCCGGGAAGCCGGATACCTTAACCGTGCCCACCAGCGGCGCCGATATGTTGAGATTTGTCTTCGGGACCCCCGCCGCATACAGCAAGAACAAGTTAACAACTGAGAAGGCCACCAGCGCGGCGCCTGCCGCTACTAAGAACAGCCAAGTGTCTACGAGACGCATTTCATTAACATGCGCCTAGTTTTTATTTTTTGCATAAGTCGTAGAACCAGGGCACGTCTACCGAGTCTAGCCTCCACCTTTGTCGGACAAAGCTTTCCTCCGGCGTCGTGTACACGCCCCTTCTATAGGCGTAGTAGCCGGTCAAGGCGATCATGGCTCCGTTGTCCCCGGCGTATTCGTCCGGAACTATCTTCACCTCTGCGCCGTGCTCCCGCCCCACCTCCCGGAGTATTTCCTGTAGCCTCCTGCTCCTTGCGACGCCTCCCGCCACTACTAACACCTTCTTTTTTGTAAAGGCTAGGGCCCTCTCGGTGACTTCGGCAAGCATGTAGTACGCAGTTTCTACCAACGACTTACACACCACGGCGAGGGGGACCCCCCTCTTTACTAACTGCAAGGCGTAGGTGGCGACGCCGGCGTATGAGAGGTCTTGCCCTACCATGGGCATGGGAAACGGCAAGATCTCCTGCGCCGCCTCTGCGCACTTCTCTACGGCGGGCACCCCCGGGAAGCCCAGCCCTACCTCCCTCGCGAAGGTGTCGATGGCGTTGCCAATCGCCACGTCGAGAGTTTCTCCAAACACCCGGTACCTGCCGTCGGAATACCCCACCACCATGGTGTGCCCCCCTGAAATTAACAACACCAACGGGTCGCAGGCTCCGGTGCTGTGCCGCGCCACCTCTATGTGCGCGACGCCGTGGTGCACGGGGACGATCGGCGCGCCTAGCCTAATCGCCAACGCCCTGGCGAGGACAGCCCCCACCCTAAGGGCAGGCCCCAGGCCGGGCCCCGCGGCGTAGGCCACGACGTCTATGTCGTTTATAGAAACGCCAGCCTCTTGGAGTAGCCTTTTTAAAAGCCTGGGCGCCTCCTTGGAGTGGTGCTCCGCCGCCTCTCTCGGGTGGATGCCGCGGCCCCCAGGCGGGACGTAGGTCTTGCCCACTTGTGTTACAATCTCGCCATCTCTAACCAGGCCTAGGCCAAATGTGTGCGCGGTGGACTCTACCCCCAGGACTAACACGCCTTATCTCTGGAACTGGGTAAAGCCGCACTTGCCGCAGTGCCACCTCGGCACCGGCTCTCTGTGAAAAGCCATCACTGAGCCGCACTTGGGGCAGAACTTGTTCTTAAACTTAAACACGCCCTTCTGTAGGTCAAGCTCGTACCAAGCCGCGGCGCGGGGCAACTTCTTCTCTTTTTGTTGTGCAGGTTTTTTAGACATGGCTACTTCTTCCTCCTCCTCTTCTCACGGCGTTCATTTCTCCTCTTACGTACCTCTTCTAACAACTTCTTCCCCTCTTCTCCTAGGTTCCTCGCCAGCATGTAGACGGGCTCTATAACCTTCGCCAGCGCCAAGTTTTCATATATGTGGACCTCAGCCACAGACCTACCTCTGCCGTACTCCGTCTTGATCTTTCTTACAAACACATTTCCCAGGTCTACGCCTAGTTGTGACGCCACCCACTGCCTAAGACTCTGTCTAGTGGGCGTGGAAGCCCCTTGGTGTAACGCCTCTACCAAGACCTCCCGCCTTTGCAACAGCTTATTTTCTCTTAGCGCTATGATGTTAAACAGCTCAGTCACGGAGGTGACGAAAGGGGGCGATTAATAAATTTTACCTCCTCTCTCTGCCAAGCGCCTTTCTCTGTAAGTAGTCCACGAGGCCGACGACAAGCGTAGCGGCTATTATTGCGACAGCCTTGTCGATGTTGAACTCTTTGTTAATCGGCGCCATGTAGATGAAGAGCTCCCGCGCCAAGGCCACAAGCGCCACGTCGATAATCTTATAAACAACGACCTTCTTCTGTTCTACGTAGGTGATGAAAGTGTCTATCAGCTCTGTGAACACTATGACGAGGAAGATGTCTGACAAGGCGTTGTAGATTAGTATTGCCAAATCGTCAGGATGCTGGACGCTAGCGGTGGTGAGCTGGTAGATGCGGTAGAAGGCCAGGTAGAGAGACAAGACTAGTAACAACGCCGTTAGTAGCAACACTATGAGGTAAACCACGTACTCCCCCCTCCTAAGTTGTTGCGTCAAATCCACGGAGTTTTTAAATAGACGTGGTTTAAAAACTGTGCGTCGAGTTGGCTATAGTAAGAACGCAGTTAAGGTGGCCCTCCTGTACCCCTCTACGTACCAAGTGGCCATGTCCAGCGCCGTGTACCACGTCCTCTACTTCAAGCTACAAGACGAAGGCTTCTACGTAGAGCGGTTCACAGCAGACCGAGGACCAAGAGGCTGGGAAGACGGCACCCCCCTCTCCCACTTCGACTACGTCGTCGCCACTGTGCACTACGAGCTCGACTACGTCAACCTTGTAAAAACCTTAATAGACGGAGGCGTCGCCCCGGAGTCTGCCAAAAGGCGCAGGCCTAAGATAGTAGTGGGAGGGCCGCCTGTGACCGCAAACCCGGAGCCGCTTGCCCCGGCGGCAGACTTAGAAGTGTTAGGCGAGTTAGAAGCCGTGTGGAAGCCGCTTGTGGAATACCTCTCAACAGGAGACGTGGTGGAGGCCCCGGGGCTGTACTACCCCTCTAGAGGACCCTACCCCGTGGCCATCGCCACGGCGAAGTCTATAAACGACGGCGACTTTAGGAGGTTGCCAGAGCCACAGGCGGCCTTTAGCTTATCGGTGGAGCTCTCCAGGGGCTGTCCTTTCTCATGCCTCTTCTGCATGGAGAGCTACATCACAAAGCCTTACCGGCCTAGGGACTGGGAGAGGGCTTTTTCAGAGGCTTATAGCCTGTACAACAAATTCGGCGTGAGGCCCTCTGTAGTAGCTCTTACGGCAGACGCACATCCCCACTTCAAGACTTTTTTAAAAAAAGTAGTAGAGTCGGGCCTCCCTATCTCCCTCCCCTCTATGAGGGCGGACTTGTTAGACGACGAGGCCATTGAGTTGATGAGCAAACTGGGCCAGAGGACTGTGACAATCGCCCCCGAGACTAGCGAAAGGCTTAGAAAAGCCCTTGGCAAAGACATGAGAGACCAAGACGTAATACGCGTCGCAAGAAAGGCGGCCCAGCTGGGGATGAGGCTAAAGATATACCTAATGGTAGGCCTACCCTGCGAGCGTGAGGAAGACTTAAAAGAGCTGGCGTCGCTCCTCGGCGAGGTTAAAAAGACTGGCGTCAAGATGTACCTAAGCGTAAACCCCTTCGTCCCCAAGCCGCAGACCCCCCTCCAGTACCACCCAATGGAGACGCTAGATGCCTTAAAGACAAAGATGCGGCTGGCAAGAAGCTTCCCACACGACGAGCTTTCGCAGTACGACCTAAACCTTGCGGCGGCGCAGGCGGCGCTGGGCCTCGGGGGAAGAGAGGCGTTTCGCCACATAGTTCAGGCGGCCATGGCAAAATCCCCCATGGCTTACTGGAAAAAGGCGATTAAAAGCAGCGAACTAAGCTATATATTTGAGAGGAGAGGAGAGCCGTTGCCGTGGAGCCACGTGAGGGGTTTTTACACGCCCAGCCAACTCTGGGAAACGTATACCAATTTTTTAAAAACTGCGTGTAGCTAGGGCAATCCACAATGCGTTGTTAAACGAGTGGAGGGCGACGGAGGCCGCGTACCCGCCCCCCCTATACGCCAAAGTTAAAGAAAAGCCGTAAAGAGACGCGATGACGGGATTCGCTGGGTGCAACGCCCCGAAGAGAGGCACTGAGATAAGCCACGCGGCAGGCGCGGGGAGTAGGGAGAAGGGAAGAGCCCTAAACAAAAACTCCTCAGCTATCGGCGCCAACACCACGGCCTCCCACCACGGAGGCACGCTGTGCGGGGGGCCTACATATATGTAATCAGCCAGAAACGTTGTGACGTAAGCGGCTAAGCCGGCTAGTATGTACCTTCGGTTAGTTGACGCCCACCGAATCTGCTTCCGGAACAGCGGCATGGCCAAGGCCACCAAGTAGCCGTACGGCCTAGGCGCGGCTAACATGGCGACTAATAACGCCAGTTCTACCGTGAGCCCGATTCTCCAATCTAAGGAATATATACGGCCCATGTTTTAAGATTTCATGGCGTATATATTTGATGAGGAGTCGCACGTGGTGGTACAGATACCTTTTATACACATAGAAAACGGCGAGGTGAAAGAAGTTATGGAGGAGCTCGTGGCGGGGAGAGACGGCAGGGTTGTGAAGGGGCGATACGCCACTGTGTCTGACGCCTTTCAACAAGCCCTACAGTCTCTGGCGAAGTCTCTGGACGATACCGAAGCCTTTCTAGACAGGCTGGAGTACAGGCTTGAGATGGAGGAGAGGGTGCAACCAGGAGAGGTCTACACAGCCTCTTACATGGCACATGCTCTTTACTACACCGCCTCCAACTTAAGGCAACTAGGGGCAGAGCTTCTTAAGAGGCGGCTAGTGCCTCACAGACACTACTTATTTTCAAAAACTCTCTACAGAAGGTCTCTCGTTGTGAGACGCTATGCCAGAGATGTCAGGCTTCTATACGCTACGGTGGTACAACTGTCGCTAGACGCCTCTATGAAAAAACTAACTTGGCTAAGCACAGTGGCCCTCCCGGCGCTGGTCGTCACAAGCTTCTACGGAATGAACCTCAGCTGGCTACCCCTGGCGGATCAGCCTCTTATCGTGTTCGCGCTGCTCCTCCTCTTGACGGCGGGCTTCGCAGTGTTGTTAAACAAAATTTAAATTAGTCTTCTAACCTCACTATGCTACTACTACCAAGCATCGACCGCCTCGTCGACCCCGTCGAGGCGGTTAAGGCGATTGAAAAGGCCTACTTCGCAAAATCGCAGTTCCTCCCGCGGCAGTCGATAACAATTGGCGACACTTGGTTCGCCCCAATGGTGGGCTACATGGAGGAGGCGGGCCTGGCGGTCAAACTCGTCGGCATCTACCCAAAGGCGAGGCCCACCGTGAAGGCCTTGGTGGCGGTCATAGACCACGAAAACGGCGTCCCCAAGGCCTTGATAAACGGCACGCAACTGACGGCGTGGAGGACCGCCGCTGCCAGCGGAGTGGCTGCCCTTGCCATGAAGACAAGCCCCTCTGTCGTGGGAGTCGTAGGAGCCGGGACGCAGGCGGAGTACCACGTCAGAGTGTTCAAGGCCCTGTTCCCGGGGGCCCGGTTTAAAATCTTCGACGTGGTTAAGGAGAGGGCCGAGGAACTTGCGAAAAGACACGGAGCAGAGGCGACCTCCCTCGAGGAGGTACAGCTCAGCGACTTGGTCATAGCCGCGACTACTTCGAAAACCCCCGTGGTAAGCGGCGCGAGGCTGAGGAGAGGCGCGGCGGTGATATCAATCGGGGCGCCCCGCCCCGTCAGAGAGCTAGACGACGAGACGAAGAAAAGAGCTGGGTGCATGCTGGTGGACAACCCCCACGCCCGCGAGGAGACAGACGACGTCGGCGACGTCTGGACTTATGTGGGGGACTTTTTAAAAGGCGCGTCTTGTCAATTCGGCGAGGTGAAGGTCTACAAGTCGGTGGGCAACCCTCTGTTCGACGTGGCAATGGCAGGATATGTGTTAAAAAAGGCCAGAGAAGTGGGGGCCGGGGTAGAGGTGGTGTGGGAATAACCCTAACCTGGGACAGAGGAACCGTCCTCATAGAGGGAGAGCTACCGCCTGAGCTCAAGCGGCTTTCGTTTATTAAATTCGACGATAGAGTGGGGAAGTACAGGTCGCTGGCCATTTACTACCCCCGCATCTTGGCGGCGGCGAGGTCTCTGGGGCTGGGAGTAGACGACCGGGTGTGGACGCCTCACTGCGCTGAGGTGAGAGTAGCCGCCGAGGTGAAGCTGAGGCCTTATCAGCAGAGGGCCTTGGAGGCTTGGCTGAGGACTAAGAGGGGCGTGGTGGTGATGCCCACCGGGGCGGGGAAGACTCACGTGGCTATTGCGGCCATCGCCACGTTGAAGGTGCCCGCTCTTGTGGTGGTGCCCACGGTGGAGCTGGTTCAACAGTGGAGGGCCAAGCTTCAACACCACTTCCCCGGGAGGGTCGGGGTGTGGTACGGCGAGGAGAAGAGAGAAAGTTGCGTCACTGTAATCACCTACGACTCCGCCTACGGCGCGGTGGAGTCCATTGGAAATAAGTACCAGCTCTTAATCTTCGACGAGGTGCACCACCTCCCCTCTCCCTCCTACAGGCAAATAGCAGAGCTCAGCCCCGCCCCCTACCGGATGGGCCTGACGGCCACGCCCGAGAGGGCAGACGGACTACACGTAGACTTAGACTGGCTCGTGGGCCCCGTGGCGTACAGACTCTCGCCCGCAGAGGTGAGGGGCACGTGGACCGCCGACTACGACGTCGAGGTGGTGAGAGTAGGCCTCACAGAGGAGGAACAGGCCTTGTACAAAGAGTACGAGAAGAGGTACCTCTCCTACGTTAGGAGAAGGGGGCTACGGTTTAGGTCTCCCTCAGATTTTCAAATACTCGTCCGCCTCGCCGGGCGTGACCAAGAGGCGAGGAAGGCCCTGGAGGCCTGGCACGCCATGAGGAGGCTGGTTTTGGAGACAAAGGCCAAGGTAAAGGCCGTAGGAGAGATACTGGCGAGGCACCCCGCCTCCAAGGTGTTGATCTTCACCGAGTACACCACGTTGGCTAGGGCTGTGTCGGAGAGGTACCTCATCCCCCTGGTGACGCACGACATGCACCCCCAAGAGAGGGATCTTGTGATGTCTATGTTTAAGAGGGGGGAGGTGAGGGCGTTGGTCACAGGCAAGGTGTTAGACGAAGGAGTCGACGTCCCCGACGTAGACGTGGTGGTGATTCTTGGAGGAACTTCTAGCGTTAGGCAGTTCATACAGAGGATGGGCAGGGCCCTGAGGTTTAAGCCCCACAAAGCTAAGATATACGAAGTAGTGACGTCAGGCACCAGGGAGGTGGCAACTGCGAGGAGGAGGAAAAGGGGGGTATGACCTTGTTGCCGCTGGACTATCTACGCGTGGTGAGGAGGGGGGCGCTAGTTAGGCCCAGGTACTTGGAGGATTTGGCAGTGGTCAGAGAGGTGTTAGAGGCGGCTAAGTCGTCTAGAACCGTAGGCGAGTTTAGGAAAAAGGCAGAGGAAATCCCGGCGGACAAGAAACTGACGGCGGGGCTTGTGCACATCGTCGAGGCAAGGCTTAAAAAAGAGGAAGTAGACAAGAGGCTCGTAACTAGGGTAAGGGCGGAGGTGTTCAAGACCGCAGCGTCCCGCTGGCCTGTTTTAAACGACGAGGCGAGGCAAGACGTCTTCGCAACGGTGGCGAATAAGTTAAAACTAGACGTAAAGACGGTGGAGGAGCTTTTCTTAAAGGCGTATGAAGATAACTTAGCTATTTTAGAACCGCCCCCCGCCGCCCCGGAGGACTTGGCCAAGGAGTACAACCTGGCTTTAATTCAAACTCTGTTGTTTAAGTCTCTGTACGTCAAGGCTTGGGTGCCCAACAGCCCCGCCGTGGTTAAGAGGTTAATTAGGGCGGTGAAGGGGTATAGGCTCATGTACCTCGCCGAAGAGGCCGGGGAGGGGTTAATGCTTTACTTCGACGGCCCCGTCTCCGCCCTTAGGCAGACAGAGCGGTACGGCACGCGGCTGGCTAAGCTCGTGCCTTACATAATTTCGGCAGGTCGTTGGAAGATAGAGGCTGAGGTCAAGCTGGGGGAGCGTACATATACATTTAAAGAAGACTGGCAAAGCGCCCCGCCTCTCCCGGCGGTGCCCACAGCAGAGGAGGAGTTCGACAGCTCTATAGAACAAGAGTTCTACCGCCAAGTCTCGAGAGTTTGCCACGTGGAGAGAGAGCCCGAGGTCTTGGTGGTGGACAGAAGGGTGTACATCCCCGACTTCAAAATAGGAGACTTGTACATAGAGGTGGTGGGCTTTTGGACGGCGGACTATCTCAAACGCAAGTATGAAAAGCTCGTCAGAGTGAAGAAGCCGCTTTTAGTATTAGTAAGCGAGGAGCTCGCCATGGCCACTTGGAAAGAGTTGCTCCCCAACGTGGTGTTGTTTAAAGACAGGCCTAGGCTGAGCGATGTGTATAAGTACATTAAGCCGTACTGTGTTAGTAATAATCGCCGAGAAGCCATGCGTTTCCAATAGACACCTCCACGAGGCCGTTCTCCTTTGCGATCTTAACCGCGTTCTGGGCGTGGCGGATGGAGGTGGGCGGCAAGCCGTCTAGCATGTAGTCGGGGTGGAAGGCGAGGAACCTCGTGGGTATCTCGGGGTTAGTCCTGGCAATGAACTTAGTCAAGAGGTCTACCTCTACCTCGTCTACGTAGCCGGGCACGAGGAGGATTGACGCCACCACAAGCGGCACCTCTGGCCTCTCTCTAAACCTGCGGGCGGCGGCTTTGAAGTTCCTAAGCACGACGTCTACTTCGCCGTCTGTCAAAGCCTTGTAGACGCTTGGAGTAAAGGCCTTGAGGTCGAACTTGACAATGCCGCCGCTCTTCAAAGAGGTCTCCACCACAGCGTCGAGCAGATGGGGAGCTATCTGGCCGCTTGTCTCCCAGCATACTCTTACGCCCTTGGCCACGGCGCTGCGCGCCGTTAGGGTCGCATGCACCACCTGCGGCGCGGGATCCCCGCCGAAGAAGCAGACGCACACAACCCGCCTATCCATAGCATTGTCCAGCTCGTCGACAGTCACGACCTTAGGCCTGCTGGGGTAGCGCCGGTATTCCCAGTTCTGGCAGTACAAGCAGTCGAGGCTACACGCGCCGTAGAAAACCGCCAAGTTGTAGTACCCAACCTCGCCGAATGGGGTCTTGGCGTACTTGGGATAGCCTCTCCCCGTGGTGGCTGGGCAGACCCAGTCCGCCACGCAGTTTGTGGGGATGGGGTCGTAGTAGTACGTCAAGACGCCTGCCTCAGGCCGCCCCCCGGGCCTTACGAGCCTCCCGCCGACGTTTTTCACAAGGCCGCAGTACCCAACCGCGCCATCAGGCGGTGCGCACCACCGCCCGCACAGCCCGCAAGCCACTCCGCCGGTGGGCGGCGCCTCCGGTAGCCCAAACCTCAGCCTACTGCGCCTATGGGCCTCCGACGCTATTTTAAGCGCCTCGCGAGGCCTCCTCCTAAGGCAGTTTACACAGACGCCAAGCTTGTCGGAGATAGCGACGCCGCGTCTGCCACAGAGTCGGCAAAAACCAACGAAAAAACTGGGAGGGAGGGTTTTAAGCTTATACCGGGTCCGCCGTGACGCCGAATTTCGCCCTCCACTCCTGGAACGCCTTCTGCTCGTCGGGGGACAGAGGTCTACCGATTCTGTACCAGCCCTTCTTGGCTTTAAGCTCTTCGGGGGCTTCGCTCGTCTTGGAAATAGCCTTCACAGGGCACACAGCCACGCAGGAGAAGTCGTCTCTGCAAACCTCCCATATTAGCCTCGCCTTGCCGTTTTCGTCTAGTTCGAGCGCTTGGTATGGACATGCAGCTACGCATGCGCCGCAGCTTATACAAGTGTCTTGATCTATCACCACTCTTTGGAAATTTGTCAGCTCGGCCATGGGACGAGGTCTTTTTACACCTATATATATTTGTTCGTAAAATAATACACCGATTAAACGTGCAAAGTATTAACGGATTTAAACACAAACTCTGCCTCAGACATGGCACTTAGAGTAACCGTGGCGTTTCAATACAAAGACTTGACCACTTGTAGTGAAATTGTGGGAGCAAACATGGGGCATGTAGTAATGGTTGACAAAGACCTCACCTATGTTAGGTGCGAGGCTTGCGAAGTCGCCACACGCCACGGCGCCGTGGTGGTGGGAGGCAGGATATGCAACGGGAGAGCCGAGGTTGTGCTCGTGGCTAGCCCATATCAGCTGGGCCGTATCTTGAGAGAACTCTACGAACTAGGGCTAAAGCCGAGGGTGTTGGGAAGGGCGAAGTTTATCAAAGAGCCTGCACTGACGGAAGACCAGCTTAGGCTCTTGGAGCTGGCCTACAAGCTCGGCCTATTTGACGACAATAGAAAAGTCACCGTCAAAGAGCTGGCGAACATCCTCGGCACCTCCCCCTCTGCCGTCGATAGAAAGCTGAGGAGGGCCTTGAAAAACGTTGTGAAGTATTACCTCAGCAGATACGGACGCGGCGAGGTTTAAGCCACCACGTGGTGTCTCCTACAACGAGCCTCGTACGTCTCGGCGCCCCCCACTAAAATCCTCGGGCTGTCTCTAGGCGCCGGCCTCCCGTTGATAAGTCTCTGAGTCCTAGTAGCGGGCCTGCCGCACACTTTACAAACTGCAGTTAGGGAGACCACCTTGTCTGCGTAGGCCATCAGCCTGGCCATGGTCTCAAAAGGCTCTCCCCTGAAGTCGAGGTTTAAGCCCGCGGCGATTACAATATGCGAATCAGCCAGTCTGTTTAAAACATCGGCCAGTCTGGGGGGAAAGAACTGCGCCTCGTCCACGGCAACTACGTCGTACTCTATGCCGAGCTTCTCCACGTACCCAACCCCTACGTCGTCAGGCGGAACCACATACGCGTCGAACTTAAGCCCGTTGTGAGCCGCCACCTTTGTCTGGCTGTAGCGCACGTCGATAGAAGGCTTAAACACGATGGCCCTCCTCCCCGCGATTACTTGTCTCTCCACCCTCCTAATAAGCTCCGTGGTCTTACCTGCGAACATAGGCCCCGCGATGACCACGAGCACGGAAATAAAAGCGGGGTTAGATAAAAGACCAACGGTTGTTACGCCTCGGCGGCGGCCGCGGCTTGAGAAGAGGCGTAGAGGACCTTCCTCTTGTAGTTCCTAATATTCCTCCTCCTAGGCGTCAAGTTCTTCCTAGGCTTCGCCGGTATCTTAGGCGTCTGGTTTCTCACCTTCCCGGCCTTGGTCAGCGACCCGTGTGACGGCATAGTAGAAAAAACGCCTAGTTATAAAAACTTTTCAATCAGCCCACCAAGGGGCGCTGGCGTCGGCGGGGCACCTCCTGGGGGAGAACGCCTTTAAGTCCAGCACCGGGGTGCCGTCAAACAAGTCAAGCCCATCCACATAGAGGCGGGTTCCCTCGATGCGCAGAAGACGGACAATAGTAAGCGCAATTGGGTTGGGCCTGTCTGGGCTATCTGTGGCAAACACCCCCACCTCGGGGGCGTTTTCTATGCGCTTAGGCCTAACCACCAGAGGCCTTCCTCTGTGTCTATGTAAATATGTCAACACGATGACGTGGCTGAAGTCCTCCAGTCCTCTAAGCCCCTCTGCGTACTGGGGCAGTATCTCGATTACTCCATCTACAGACCTTCGCGTCTTTACCTCTTGGTCGCTGTAGCCGTGTCTTACGTACCCGATAGGTTCGAAACAAGCCATGTAAAAATTTTTTGAACTTTTTAAAGTGTGCTTCTGTGAACGCAGACTCTGTACTGGCGCTCGTCCTAGCGGCAATTGTGGTGGGAGGAATGGCCGCCAGGCCGCTGTACCCCAAGTTGCCCATCTGGTCTCTCATGTCGCTGGCGGCTTTTATCGCAGTTTTCTTCGGACCTCTTACAGTAGACGACGTGGGGAGAGTAATAAACTTCGAGGTAGTTCTCTTTCTAATAGGCATGTTTTCCATCGTGGCGCTGGCAGAGTCAAGCGGTTTGTTAAATGCCCTTGCCTACGGCTTCGTCTCGCTTTTTAAGACACGGCTGTCTATTTTCGTGGCGTCCTCTCTCCTCTTCGGCCTCATGTCTGCCTTTGCAGTGAACGACACAGTGGCGTTGATGGGGCCGCCGATAGCGGCGGCTGTTGCAAGAGCCGCCGGGATAGAGCCCAGCCACATGTTCCTACTCCTCGCCTACTCGTTGACAATAGGCTCGGTCATGACGCCTATCGGCAACCCCCAGAACATGTTAATAGCCGTGGAGTCGGGGATAAGGGCGCCCTTCATCGCCTTCTTGACGTACCTAGCCATCCCCACGTTGCTAAACTTGGTGCTGACCCCCCTGCTTCTGTTTAAGTTATTTGGAATAAAAAACGAGAGGGTGAAATACGCCGCCGTCCCCCTTGAGTATATTACAAATAAACGCGACGCCGCAGTCGCCGGGCTGGTCCTATCTTCCACAATCGCCGCCCTTGTGCTAAACGACTTAGCCGCCCTCGCCGGGCAGACGCATATCCATAACATCGGCCTAATCCCCTTCGTCGCAGCGTCTATCCTGTACTTCCTCGCCTCCTCTCCCCGCGCCGTCTTGGCAGGCGTGGAGTGGGGCACCATCTTGTTCTTCATGGCTATGTTCGTCACCATGGACGCCATATGGAGAGGAGGCGTACTACAGCCACTAATCTCGGCGGCATTGCCGGCGTACCACGGCAGCTCCCAAGACTTGTTGGCCATAGTCCTCTTGTCAGTAGGCCTAAGCCAAGTGCTCAGCAACGTCCCCTTTGTAAGCCTCTTTGCCACATACCTCCACCAGCTGGGGGTAGAAGACCCCAAGGCGTGGATTACTCTCGCCATGGCTTCCACGGTGGCTGGCAACCTGACTCTCCTAGGCGCTGCCTCTAACATAATTATCCTCGAAGTATTAGAAACTAGACACAGAGCCACCGTCACCTTCGCCCAGTTTTTGAAATACGGCGCCGCCGTCACGGCGCTGAACCTTGCCGTATATCTTCCCTTCCTCCTACTCTAAGCCCACGGCGAAGAGCAATGTCCTTAGTTCTTCCAAGTCGGGCTCCTTCCTGTAGTTTGTAAAAAAGTTTAACAACAAGACTTTAAGCGCCTGCCACTGCCACGCAGACATAGGGAAGGCGCCGTAGGGGGTCTCTATTCTGTCTTCACAAAACCGAGCCCAGAAAGACCCAATCTTCAAAAAGTCGTCGCCTACCTCAAGCACCACTCCTACCTCTTTGGCGATCCTTAAAGCGTTTTCGTACACCAAGGAGGTGGAGTCCTCCCCAAACCTAGACTTGTCGGCAGGGTTAATCACAGCCACGCATCTCCCGAATAGAAGTAAAAAATAACATACAGCCAGGGGCCCGTACGAGATGCC
>JBEULK010000083.1:0-13626 GCA_041287325.1 Pyrobaculum sp.
ACTCATAAGAGCTGGGGCAGAGGCGGTCAAGCCCGAGGGAGGGGCGGAAATAGCCCACGTGGTGGAGAGGCTGACCAAGGCGGGGGTCCCGGTCATGGGCCACATAGGCCTAAACCCCCAGAGAGTGCTGACGCTGGGAGGCTTCCGCATGGTGGGGAGGACCGACGAGGCCAGGAGGAAGGTGCTGGAGGACGCCAAAGCTCTCCAAGAGGCCGGCGCCTTCGCCGTAGTTATCGAGTTCGTCCCCGCCTCTCTTGCCAAGGAGGTGACCGATGCGTTGAAGATACCGACCATATGCATCGGCGCGGGACCCCACTGCGACGGGCAGATACTAGTCCTCCACGACGTAATAGGGCTGTCTGAAAAGCCGCCGAGTTTTGCCAAGAAGTACGCAGACGCCGCCTCTTTGATAAGAGAAGCCGTGGCTACATATGCCAGGGAGGTTAGAGAGGGGGTCTTCCCCGCTCCTCCCTACTACAAAGAATAATTTTAATACAACTCCTAGACCATCTATGCGTCTACTCCTTGTCGCCGACGTGCACGACGCCGTTTCAAATATCAGGAAGCTAGGCCGCGACTACGACGCGGTGATAGCCGCGGGCGACTACACATACAAGAGGACCCTTGAAGCGGCCGCGGAGGCTCTGCTAGCCCTGGCCGAGGTCGGGCCGGTGTACTTCGTCCCTGGCAACACAGACCCCCCGGAGCTGACACGCTTCCGCGCCGACGGTGTCTACCCCATCCACGGCGCCACGGCGGCGCTGGGTCCGCTCGTAGTGGGGGGAGTCGGCGGTAGCCTCCCCACTCCCTTTGACGACTTGTTTAAACTAAGCGAAGAGGAGATAGAGGCCTTGTTAAAATCGCTGAGGCCCATCCCCCACATACTCGTAGTACACAACCCGCCGCGCGGCCTATTAGACAGAGTAGGCGGCGTAAGGCCGGTGGGCAGCGTCGCCGTGAGGAGGTACATAGAAGAGAGGCAACCCCTCCTCTCCGTACACGGGCACATCCACGAAGACAGAGGCATCACCGTGCTGGGCGACACCGTGGTGGTAAACCCAGGGCCGTTGAAAAACGGCTACTACGCCGTGGCGGAGGTAGACCGCGTAGTGAGAGTAGAGCTAAGAGCTTTGTAAAAAACAGGCGGCGTCTGCGACGAGGTCTGCGTCTGAGATAAACGTTTTATATTTCACCTATTCAATACTTATGGGCGTCGCGAAGGAGCTGAGGGACAGGGCACGCCCCATTTGGGACAAGATAATAGTACACCCCTTCGTCGTTGAAGTATACAGAGGCGTCCTCCCAGTGGAGAAGTTTAAGTACTACCTCCTACAAGACTACTACTATCTTATACACTTCACCAAGGCCCTGGCCCTCGCGGCGGCAAAGGCCCCCGACGTCTCCTCCATGAAGCTGGCCCTCTCGCTTGCCTACGGGACGGTGACGGGGGAGATGGCCAACTACGAGGCCCTGCTTAGAGAAGTGGGGCTTTCAATAGAAGCCGCCGCGGCGGCGGAGCCAAACGACGTAAACAAGGCCTATATGGACTTCTTGGCGGCTACCTGCGCGCTGGAGGGCTTCTACCAATGCATGGCCGCCGTGTTGCCCTGCTTCTGGACATACGCAGAAATTGCAGAAAAACACAAAGAGGCGCTGAAAGACAACAAGATAGACGTCTACGTCAAGTGGGCCTCCACATACCTCTCTAAAGAATACAGAGAGCTTGTAGAGTCGTTAAGAGCCTTGCTCAACTCCAGCGGGGCCAGCGCCGAGGAGCTGTGGCCCTATTTTAAAAGAGCCTCGGAGTACGAGCTGAAGTTCTGGCAGGCGGCATATGAAAGTCATTGAGACCCTTCGGAAAGAGCTTGAGCCGCTCAACAAAGAGATTGAGGACCTGGCCGAGGGCTTTACGCCTGAGGCTTTGAGGAGGTTTGTGACAAACCAGCTGTACATCGTGCCCCACGACTTGAAGGCCTTGTCGACGGCCATGGCCAAGGCGAGGGCGCCCGACGAGTATAAATTTATCAAGGCTCTAATCGACGGAGACTACTTCGCGCTTGAGGCCTTGTGGAAGCTCGCCGAGGAGCTCGGCGTGTCCTTCTCCTGGAGCGCAGTAGACCCGTCCGCCGTGGCGTATACACACTTCCTCTCCTGGCTGGCGCTAAACGGCACCATGGGCGACTTAGCTGTCGCCATGACCGTCAACTTGCCCGTGTGGGGGGCCAACTGCCAGAGGCTAAGCCAGTGGGCCAAGGCGAGGGGGGTTAGAAACACCCATTTTCTTGACATGTTTGCAGGACCCTACGACCAGCTGGAGGCCGCCGCGGAGGAGATAGCCCAACGCTACCTAGACATGGAGAGGTATAGGTACGTGGCCAGGGCAATTCAACAATACGAACTGGCGTTTTGGAGGGCGATAAAGACTTAAACTGGATTTTTTAACATTTTTTAAGTTGTTGTAACCAGCCTCTATGAAAGTGGCTCTGTACAGCGGTGGTAAGGAGAGCGTGTACGCCGCCTTGAAGGAGTGGCCCGTGGACCTCTTCCTCTTCTTAATATACGACTTCCCCCGGCCCTCGCCTCACTTGCTAAACTTGCCAGTTGCCGTGAGGCTGGGCTCAGAAATGGCGCCTGTGGTGGTGAAGAGGCTGACCAAGGGGAGGGAGTTTCAAGAAAAGGCAGAGCTTTTGAAGAAGCTGGGGGCAGAAGTAATAGTCGCAGGTGACGTAGACGTGGACGAACACTTGAAATACATGGAGAAGCTGGCGGGGGAGGTCGGGGCAGAGCTGAGAGAGCCTCTGTGGGGACAAGACCACTTAGAGCTACTCTACAAAGAGGTCGAGGAGCTGAGATTTTTGGTAGTTGGGTCAAGGGCGAGGAACCTCCTCTGCGTAGAAGTGGGCAGAGAAAACGTAGAAGAGTTTGTAAAACTGGTAAGAGAAGCCGGCGTGGACCCGCTCGGGGAGTACGGCGACTACCACAGCCAGGTGCTAGAGGCGCCGCGGCTAGGGGCGCGGGTGGAGGCTCGGTGCAGAGAGGTGAGGGATTACGGGGGGTACTACGTGGCGTTGTTATGATAATCGAGATGTTGAGCAAATACGCCGAGTGCGACGCCGTGTTGTTGTCAGGAGGCTTGGACTCGTCCGCAGTAGCCCTGGCCGCGGTGAAGAGGGGGCTGAGGCCGCTGGCGGTGACGGTGAGCCTCGGGGGGTGCCGGAGAGATCTGCCCTACGCGCAGTACGTCGCCTCTGCGCTGGGCCTCCCCCACGTGGTGAGAATAGCCTACTTAGAAGAGGCGCTGAGAGCCGCCGAGGCGCTAGTAGAGGTCTTGGAGGTGTTCAACCCCATGGACGTGGTGAACTGCGCCGTACAGCACCTAGCCATGGCCGAGGCGAAGGAGGCCGGGGCCCGCACGGTGTGCACAGGCGACGGCGCAGACGAGCTGCTCCTGGGCTACTCCTTCTACCAAAAAGTCCCGCCCCACCTTCTAGAGGAAAAGAGGCGGGAAGTGGTGGAGCGCTGGGACTTCTGCGGATTTAAAATCGGCAGGCGGCTCGGCCTAACGGTGAGGGCCCCCTTCACAGAAGAAGAGGCGGCCAAGCTCCTACTAGCCATGCCAGCCAGCCACGTCTTGGGGAAGCGGCCGCTTAGAGAAGAGCTGAGGCCGCACCTGCCCCCCGTGGCGGATAGAGAGAAGACGCCCATGGAGGCCGGGTCGTGTTTCTCAGAGCTGTACGCAGAGATGAGGCGGAGGGCGGGCGACGAGGTGGAGTACCTGAGACGCATCTACCACGCGGCGGGGCTGTCCTACCCCAAGTCGCCCGGCGGTTGCCCCCGGTGTGGATACGCCTACTTCCAGAGGTACTGCAAGATGTGCGGCTACTATGTATAGCCACGGGGGCTCCACCTGGGCCGACCCGCCGACGCTGGACTTCTCCGACAACTCAAACCCCCTGGGCCCCCCATCCGGCTTAGAAGAGGCGGTGGAGGAGGCTGGGAGGAAGAAGACGTATCTAAAATTCCCCGCCCACCTCGCAGAGGAGGTCTTGACGCAGTACGAGGGGATCAGGGTCGTCGTCTTCAACGGCGCCACCGAGGCGCTCACCGCGGCGTTGATTCGCCTAAAGCCGAGGCGCATGGTAGTGCCGTGGCCCAACTACATAGACTACTTAAGAGTCGCCCACCTCTTAGGTGTGCCCGCGCTGAGGGCCGGGCCAGAGGAGGCAGGCGAGGGAGATGTGGTGGTGATGTCAAACCCAAACAACCCCCTCGGGACCTACCTAAAGAGAGACGAGGTGCTAGACCTCGCGGCTCAGCTGAGGAGGAGAGGCGCGCGTCTACTAGTAGACGAGTCTTTTATAGACTTCGCTGGCGGCGAGACCGCCGCCCCTGATGTCCCCGTGGTCAAGTCCTACGGCAAGCTCCTAGCCGCCCCGGGGCTGAGAGTGGGGGCGTGGCTGGGAGATGTCCCCCAAGAGGCCGCGGCTCCTTGGAGGATAAACTCCGTGGCGGACTACGCCATATACGCCCTGGGGGCAGAGGCCTTGAAGAAACACAGAGACAAAACGGCGGCATACGTCAGAGAAGAGACGCCGAGGGTGATTAAGGCGGTGTCTAGATGTGTAGAGGCGCGTCCCAGCGACGTCCACTTCTTCGTGGCGTGGGGGCCGCGGCCAGCGGGGGTCAAGGTGAGGGGGCTGGAGAGCCACGGCATGCCTGACGCCTACAGGGTGTCTATAAAAACCCCCAGCCTCAACCGCCTCTTAATAGAGGCGATATGCAGTGCGTCAAGGCGCTCGTCTCCTTCTTTACCATAGTGCCGGCGAAGGGGCCGCTGGACTTTAGATGCGCCTGGGCCCTCCCATACGTCGTGCCGCCCATAACCGCGTTGCCGCCGGCACTCCTCCTAGCCGCCGGGGCCAGCCCCCTCCTGGCCTACGCCCTCCTCTTGTTGATGACCGGCCTAAACCACCTAGACGGACTCGCAGACGTCGCAGACGCCTTAATGGTCAGAGACAGGGAGAGGGCCAGGGCTGTGCTGGAAGACCCTCGGAGAGGCACCGCCGGCATATTCGCCGCCGTCGCCGCATTCGTCATCCCCGCCTTCCACCTTGCATCGCCGTGGCAACTGGTATTCGCCGAGGTCTACTCAAAGGCTTTGACGGTGACCTTCGCCGGGCGGAGCACGGCTTTTAAAAAGGGGCTGGGCGACGTCTTCATCGAGGCGACGAGGCGAAGGTGGCCTCTTGCCCTCCCCGCCCTGGCCCTTGCGGCCTACGCCGACCCCATCGCCTTTCTCGCCGCAACCGCCGCCTCGGCGGCGTTTTACCTGGCGGCGTACCGACACCTGGGAGGCGCCAACGGAGACGTCTTTGGCTATTTGCTGGAGGTCTCAAGGGCGTCTTACATCACGGCGGCGTATTACTTTAAATAGTGGATACTTCTCCAACATATGTCCAAGCCCGCGGTGATGGTGATAGTAATCGGAACCACAGACATCTCACTCATACCGGGGATATCCGTGGCGGGGGCCACGCCTGAGATGACGCACTACACCCCGGCCCTTGACGTCGAGTATTTAATATACGGCAGACCCAGGACACTAGACATAATACCAGTAACCCCCACCGGCATACCCACCCCCGCCCTAGTCACAAGAGCGGTGGCATACGACGTCCCCAAGCTAGTGGCAAACGCCGGAAGCAGAGTACCGCCCAGATGCCCATATGTAGACTTAGGAGGAGAGCCAGGCCGAGACTTTAGAAAAGAGCCAGCCCTCAACTGCGGAGCCGCGGAGGAGCTGGTACAGAGGGGGACCGCGCTGGGAGAAGAGCTGGGAAAACTCGGCGTGGTGTACATAGGCGAGTCCATACCAGGCGGCACCACAACCGCCATGGCCACCCTGATCGCCTTGGGATACGACGCATGGGGAAAAACCAGCTCCGCCTCCCCCGACAACCCCAAAGAGCTCAAAACCCAGGTGGTGAGAGAGGCCCTGGGCAGGCTAGGCAGAGCCCCGCCCCTAGACCCCCTAGAGGCCGTCTGCGAAATGGGAGACCCAGTACACGTGGCCGCCGCCGCGGTGGCCCTCGGCGTCGCGAAGGCAGGTGGCACCCCCTACCTGGCAGGCGGCACCCAGATGGCCGCCGTAGCCGCCATATACAAAGCACTGGGAGGCGACGTCGCCCGCCTACACGTAGTCACCACTCGGTGGATAGTCGAAGACAAGACGGCAGACTTCTACGGCTTAATGGAGGCGGTCGGCGTAAGACACGTACACGTGGCAACCGTCTCCTTCGCCGCGTCGAAACACCCAGGGCTAAGAGCATACGAACAAGGCGCCGTAAAAGAAGGAGTAGCCATGGGCGGCGCCCTCTACTACGCCCAGCTAATAGGCAGAGACGCCCTCGCCAACGTCGAAAAAGAATACGAAAGAATAACCAACCTAACACGCCGCAAGGACTTTTAACCGCACTCACCTGATAACCACGCCAAGGGAGCAACACTGGCCTCCCTCACACCTCACACGTGTTCTGCGCCGCCGCGTAGGCTGGCGGCCGCCCCGCGCATCCCCAGCGTTCGTCGCATGCACCTCGGCGCCTCCGCCCCAGCCGAAGTCCGCCGTGGCCACCGCGGTCTACGTGGCTTTGCCACAATTGTCCATTGGGCCCGGCGCATAGCCGCGGCCCCGTAGGCGACTTCGAAAGTAATAAGCTCTTTCCTCATGGGGCCCTCCTACGCCTCGTAGGCTCCTCCTAGTCTGTGGAGGAACTCTCAAGCCCTCAACTTCACCTAGACCTAGCCAGTACGCACGCCGCCTCGTACGTAGCTGAGGTGATGGCGGCGTCCGTTAAATCTGTTTCATGACTCAGTATGCCAAATGCAAAACAGTCTTCTATGCTCATCTAAAGTCTGTGCTGAAGTCTATACTCGAACTTACTAGGCGGGGGAGTAGACGGCGGCGGGGTACGCGGCGTTAAGAGGTCTGCTGTGCCTGCGGCGTCTCTGTATGCCAGCATCTCCACTATGTACTGCACGAAGGCCAGGACAATACCTACCAGCGACGCGAGGGGTATGAAGAGAAGGACGAGCATAACTATGTAGAGTATGTAGGCGGTGCGGAACCTCTCTATCTTCGTGTAGTTGTAGAGGTCTCTCAGCAGAATTATGCGGGCTATCGATATTACCAGGCTTAGTACGACGATAACCGCCAAGTAGGCCAGAAGCGGAGTCAACGAGGCGAGAAACGAGTAGGGGCTGGGCGGCGCCGAAGATAGCCACGGCTCCGTGAGCACCTGATAGTACGCCACAATCGCCACGAAGCCCACGATGATTACAATAAACAGCACAACGGTCCCCCACGCAAGCCACCAAGCCCAGCGGAATCCCATCTTGTAGAGGGCGGCGTAGCCCCTAAGTATGTAGAGGAAGAACACCACGACGACGGCTATCAGAAGCGCGATCACAAACGCCGCCGAGGCAACCACAACGGCCGCTAGCCCGGCGCCCCCCACCGACGGCTGAAGCGCGGCCATGACCAGAAATACCACTTCCAAGAGGACCAGGGCCAACACCAGCACAAGCTGGTACAGATACCCCCTATAGAGAGACCTCATGGCAGACTGGAAGTCCACATCCCACATGTCTAACCTCTTAATATGTATTCGGGCAACACGAAAGTCCACTCTCAATCCTCAGCTTTCAATCCTCTTTTTGAGATTCTAGTGTATGTAGTAGTAGGCGGCGTATGTGGCTAGGGCCATCGGGGCGGCGTAGAGCGCCGCGGCGGCGTGTACAAGGGCGAGGGCTTTGGCTACGTCAATGGGGGTGGGCGGGGGTCCTTGTCCTACCTTGTAATGTCCTTGTTTTTCTAGGCTTACGCCGAGGGCGGCCGCGGCGGCGGCTATGGGCCACCTGGCGTTTACGCTCTCCACGGCGTTTCTCTGGCGGAGCGCGGCGGGGTCCGCGACGCCTTGTGACAAGAGCAGTAGGGCGGCGATTCTCGCCGGCATGTAGTTCAGCGCGGTGTCCGCCGCAGCGGAGGGGAGGCCGGCGCGTCCGTAGTGCTTGAAGCCCACGGCGCCGTCTGCCGTATTGACCGCCCTCTGCAACCAGGCGCCGGGTAGGCCGAGTAGTAGGTAGTAGAACAGCGGCGATATGAAGGAGTCTACGAGGGACTCCGCCGCCGTCTCGATGCACGCGCTGTGAACGAGGTGGGGGTCGCCGCTTAGCCGCCTACGGACGAACTGGGCAACCGCCTCGGCGGGCCTCCCCTCTGCGTAGCCTCTCATGCACCCGTAGGTAACGTGGGTGATCGAGAACGACAGTTTTAAGAGGTAGCCCTCTGCCAACGTCCACCACCACTCGGGGCCCCTCGCCGCTCTGAAGAGCACGGCCCCGATCAGCGCCGGCGCCGCGGCCGCCAGCAAGGCGGCGACGCCTCTGGCCAGGCCCCCGGGCCTTGCAAACGCCGCGGCGGCTCTGTATATCCACGCCACGGGGTGAAGCGGAGGGTAGATCAGCCTAGAGACTAGATACCCCCTCCACCACGCGGGAACGTCTGCCACCTCTAGCAACAAGGCGAAGAGGAGGGCGTGAGGGTCGGGGGAGAAGAGCTCACGCATCTGACGCGACGACCGCGGCGGCTCTGCCGCCGAAGGCTCTTTTTCTGCACAGCCTGGCGCCCTCCTCGGCGGCGGCTTCAGCCACATCTCTCACTCCCAGGGCCTTCAAGGCCGCCTCTGAGGGGGGCGAGAGGCGCTTGAAGCCGCCTAGCTGGGTGGGCGAGAGGTGGATAGATGCTCCCATGGCTGCGGCTACCTGATACACCAGCTTACAGAGGTCTTCGCTGACTTTATCCGGTTCAGCACGGCGCATATGGACTCCGCCGCCTCCTCCGCCGTGGCGTCTGACTTGGCGCCGAACTCCGCGCGCAGCCTCCACAGATTGCAACAATACATCTCAACGCACCCCACCTTGACAGTCGCCGGGCAGTCCCTCCACGCTCTGTGCTCTCCGCGGGGAGGTCGGCGTCTGGCACAGCTGAGGGGGGCAACGCCGCTGGCATGCGGCCCGGGGGAGCGACGGCGCATCTACGGCGTTTTGACAGACTTGGCGATTTCTTCAAACAGCGCCTCGACTTTCTTGAAGGCGTATTTAACCTCCTCCGGCTGGTACACCCCCTCGTAGAACGCCTCTTCGTGTAGCGTCTTCATGAGGTCGCTGTAGAGAGCTCTCAAGTCCTCTCTGCCCATCTCCCTCAACATCTTTCTCCGCTCGGCGTGGCTCCTCGGCACCACGCCAGTCTTCGCCGCGATAAAGGCGTTTGTCAACAAGACGAGGGCTAGAAAGGCCTTATCCGCCGCGTTTCGATACAAAAACACGTCTCTCGCCGCCAACGCCCTCTCCAACTCCTCAACGGCGTATTCAAACACCTCCCTAGCGCCCTGGAGCAAGGCCTCCACGTCCACGGAGGTACGTCGCTGGGCATTTAAAAATATCAACTAGACGTCGCTTGCGGCGCGCCCGCTGGGCAGGACCACGCCGAGAGGCGTCTACGCACTGCGTCCAGCAACCGCGAGGCGAGGTCTGTGCCCGGCATGGCGGACGGCACTCCGTCGAAGACGTACGAGGCAGTGAGCCGCGCGGAGAAGGTAGGCGGTCGAAGCCCTTCCCGTCTACGCTGTCGATGTGTGTCGCTAGTCTCCACGGCTCTTACCGGCGGGGGTCTTCAGCCTCTGGGCACAGCCTTGCCTTCGGCGACGTCTGCCATGATGCGTAAACTCGCCGAGAGGGTATGGTTTTAAAGCGGCAGATCCCAGCGCTTGAAGATACGCCGCGTAGCCCTCTACGACGCAAGAGTTACGCTAATCGCCGTAGCGGGGTTAACAGACGCCGTGCTACACCTCCTAGCCGCAACTCCGCGAGACTTACGTCGCGCCGGCCGCCGCGCCGCCTAGGGGTCTCTTCGCCGCTAAGTAAAGTTTTTAAATTAACTTTATCTCAGCAACATGTCGAAGACCCCGTTTATAATACTTGCGGTTGCCGTGGCAGCTGTGTTGGCGTTGGTGGCGCTTTCGGGCGTCTTCGGGGGAGGGGGGTCTGAGGTGAACTACACCGTCGTGATCAGGTTGTCTACGCCGCAAGGCGCCTACGGAGGGGCCATTGCGTGGATGTTGGTGGGGTATGGGCAGGGCGACGGCTATATTGTTATGGGCTTCCCCGGGATGCCGATGCGTTTTTACCTCGCCACTGAGCAGGGGACTCCCTACGCCGCGATGTGTTCGGCGGATGTGTGTGCGCGCCTAACTAACGTCCCGCTGTCGGACACCTCCGTGAGGTTGATCGACTGGAGCAAGGCGAAGGCCACCGAGTTGGGCGGCTGTACCCACCTAGGCAGGCCGGGGAGACTTGTAAAAGTCAACCTCCCGCTGTCGTCAAGCTTGTTAGGCAACTTAATCGCCTCCAGCGGCGCCGCCAGACTGCCGGGTAGCAACGCAGACGCCTACGTATGTGAAAGCGGCGGCGTACCTCTTTGGATAAACATAACGTCCACAATAGAGGCGGCGGGGGCCAAGTACACGGCAGAGTACAAACTAATAGCCGTCAGCGTAGGCCCATTCAACGCCAACACGTACCAAGAAGCTCTGAAAAAAGCAAAAGGCTAAACTAGGAGCCCAAACCCCCACTTTTTCACCCCTGGGCCTTCTGAAGCCGGGTCTCTCTTCACGAGTCTGCGTGAGCGAGTAGCCGGAGAGCTCCTACAGCCCGGTGCCGCCCCGTCCAGCATTTCCGACGCCCCGAACCCCACGCCCCTCCACCCAGTGTCAACCGCCAGCCCTCGTAGCGCCGTGTCTCCAGGCAGAGGCTCACGCCACTGCGGAGCTTTCCTCTACGCCTCTGGCAGAACCAACCCGCCGCACTGACGTCCCATTTGCAAGTCTCGGTGGGCAAGGCATTCATACGGGAGTTGTGTGGAGTGCGTGGATTTGTCGTGGGTCCTCAACCCGCCGAGTGGGCTACATCTTGGTGAGATATTGTTGATTTCTTTCATACTCGGCATTTTGCACGGAGCAACCCCCGACGAACATACGTGGCCCATCACCTTTAGCTACGCCGTTGGTAAGTACAGCACGAGGGGCGGGATGAAGGCCGGCTTTTTGTTCTCCTTGGGCTTCACGGCGCAGAGAGCCCTGCTCACCACTCTCGGCTATCTCGGACTGGCCCAGATATACAATCAGTACAACCTGGACGGGCTTGTGTACGTGGCGGTCGGCGTCGCCATGGCGGCCGCCGGGTCTTACGTCCTCAGGGGCCGGTACATCCACCTCCCCATCGACGTCGCTCTAGGCGGGCGTAGGCACCACAGCGGACACGCAAGCGGGGTCCCCATGCACGAACTTGAGGAGCGGGACGTGCCTCTCGGCATGACGGTGGTGCACGGCCTCATAGCGGGGTTCGGCTTCGGCGCATATGCCAGCGTCATCATCTTCGTCTTGGCGCCGCAGGTGGGCTCTCTGGCCTACGCGCCGCTACCCGGCCTCTTCTTCGGGCTGGGCACCATGGTCCTACAAGTGGCCCTGGGCGCCCTGTTCGGCTCTTTGATGAGGAGGAGGGGCCTTACGGAGGAGCAGATAGCCAAGGTGGCCAGGCGCACCGCCGGCTTTACTCTGTACTACGGCGGGATGTTGTTCATAACCGCCGGGGCCTTGATCTTGGCGTTGCCAGCTATAGACAGCTGGGGACTCGCCACCGGAGTCCCCGTGCCCAACCTAGACTCGATAAACATAGGCACCATATTAGTCCTCTCAGTGGTGGGCATACTGGGCGTGGGCACGATGGTTAGAGAGCTGTACAGGGTCCACCCCCGACGTGGGAGCTGAAAGCAGTCAAGGCCCGACGCCTCTCCGACAGCTTCGTAAAGCCCAGCCGAATTATCCGTAGAACTGCCGATCTGCCGGGGCGCCGGAGACCGCAACTCCGCCGAAGCCGTCAGAGCGGCTGAAAGGGCGGCGAGGCGCATCACGCCGTCGACGCGGCCGCAGATGCCTCGGCGACGTCCGCCGGGCGGCTTCGCCAGTTTTAGGGGTCTCCGCGTGTCACACCGCCTGTGTCCTGAGCCTTGGGCGTCGCCGCGGGCCGTCTTCGGAACCTGCTTTCAGCGACGGTCGTGACGACGTTGGTCACGTGCGGCTCAGCGCCAGCTTGAAGGCCTTGTCGGCCATTTTTAGTAGGTCGTGGGGGCCGTAGGCCTCTTCTCCCACCTCCGGCGGCTCTTCGGCTAGGCTTATCAGGCCGGCCTTAGGTATGCCGAACGCCCTGATCCTCTCCAAGGCCCTCCTCGCCTCGCCTCTCGTAAAGGGGCCCGTCTTGACTTCGTAGCCTATGGCCTCTCCGCCGACTTCCACCACGAAGTCGACGTCGCCTTGTGGAATGTAGGCGACTCTTCCCCCTTTTGCCTCGGCCACGAGCTCCCCCACGTTGAACTGTAGCTCGAGCCCCCACGGCAACTCGCCGGCGGTTCCGCCTTCGGATATGTGGTATTTAGCCTCTGCGTATAGGGCGAGTCTAATCGGCGTGGAGGCGATGCGGTAGTAGTGCCGTTTAGAGCGATGTATGGGGGTCTTCTCCACGAGGCCCATCTCGGACAGCCTGGTCAGATACGCGCTGGCGGTGGAGGCTGGGAGGGCCACGCCGCGGGAAGACACGTAGTTGGCGACTACGGCTGAGTTCCACTCCCCCTCGGCGACCGCCGTCAAGACGAGTTCGTAGATTTTGGTTAACGTCCTCTCCTCTTCTGAGAACACCTCTCCTATTATCCCCATGGCAGAGAGATACAGCGCGAAGACCCTCTCCTCGACCTCCTCGGGCGAGGCCACCAGCGGGACGGTCCAAGGGTCTCTCCACACCGCCGCCTTCTTGAAGTCTCTTGTCTGGGCCAATGCGTCGGCGTAGCGTATAAGCCCCATCTTCAACACGTCGAACAGGCCCAGGAGGGGGCTTCTCTTGTCGAAAACCCTCCTCAACATGCCGAAGCTAGAGCCGCTTGCTATTAACACCCCGTTGGGATGCGCCGAGGCCAAGAGGTCCCACCACCTCTCCGGTAGCCGCTGGAATTCATCCAACACGACGACCCCGCCCCTCCTCAAAGTCCTCACCGCCTCCCTCACCGCCTCTTCGACCTCCCAGACGTCGTCGCCCACGAGGGCCTCCAGAGTCCTCGTGACAGTTGCGTAGAGGTCGTGCTTCACACACCTCCTAAGCGCAAAGGTCTTCCCCACCTTCCTCCTGCCGTACACTAAAAGCCATCTGTCCGCCGTGGCCAATTCCCTACATTCTCTTCTCTCAAGAATATTCACATAAGAATATTCTCATGAGAATATAAAAATTTCACACAGTCCTACCTCGGCGAAGGCCAACAGGAGCGCCGCCTCTACGTATTCGTTTAAACCCAGGCTATGTCCAAAACTCAACGGCAGAAAGCGCCAGGTTTCTAGGCTGAGCTCGTCCTTCAACAACAGCTCCTCCAACCTCTTCACCTCCTCCTTCGTCAAGGGGTTTGCCTTTACGATCTTCATAACTCTCATGTCGTTTTAGAGGGCGACTGCCGCACGTACTTCACCATGC
>JBEULK010000084.1:0-12800 GCA_041287325.1 Pyrobaculum sp.
GCGGCGAATGTCTTGTTGCTGGGTGACGTTTATGCTGGCTCTGACGCTCAGCGGCGTGTCTGTGGCTGTTTTCGCCTCTTTTCTACGATGTAGCCCGCTCTCTGTCTCGGCTTTTAGCGCCTTCGCGGCAGCGGCTTAGGTGTCTTTTCCAGTTTGCAGTTCTGCGTGCCGCGGCGAGCACCGTCTTCGATGCTGTTGCGGCGGCTTCTAGTAGAGGAGAGCCGCGTTGTTTAAGTAGGCCGTAGCCGCCGACAACACGGCCCCGACGGCGGGTGCCTCCCTCATCTACAAGGCGTTGCGTGTTGCGCCTTTCTCCAGGCGGCGTATATCAAAAGGGGCGTCGAGACGGCGGCTATGGAAGCCACCACTGGGAGAAGTCTTATGCCCCACGGCGAGTAGTTTAACACAAGTCCTATCAACGGCACCACGGCTAGGCTTAGCCCGATGGAGAGGGCCAGCCTTTCAAGCGGCGTCAGCTCGTCTCCTCTTGGGTACAAGGCCTCCACCACGGCGTACCCCGGGAGGAACAACACGTAGAAGGCGCCGAGGATGTAGCGGATGGGCCCCTCCCCCGCGAGGGCCGCCGCCGCCGACGCCGCTGTCAGCGCCAGCACGAGCCACAGCCAGAGCCCCGCCGTGGAGAAGAACCACTGGGCGCCTCTGGGGGCCTCCAGCTCCAGCTCTCCCCTCTTCACTGCAAGCAAAATTTTAAAAGCCTCCTCGTACTTATCGCCGCCGCGGGCTTTGACTAGTTCTTCCACAGTGGGGCACTTCACTTCGTCTTTATCCATAGGTGCACCGACCTGTTTGTGTATATTAAACTTCCATCTGGCTGGTACATCCAAAGCTCTGCCTTGAAGACCCCGGTGGAGTTTACCACAAACCTCACTGGGAAAACCGCCGACTGGTTGTTTCCAAGGAAGAACTCCTTTACGTAGAAGCCGTGTGGCGACGCCGTGGCGTTGGGGCTGTCCACGAAGCGGGCTACTACTCTAAACCAGGCGGGGTGTCCCAAGTGGTTGTAGACGTATATGTTTAAAACCACCGCCGACCCCCTCGCCGCTTCTGTGGGGTAGTCTCCTATTTTGCCCCCAGGCCCCAGTAGGCCGAGGGCTGTGAAGGGCTCCGACGGCCTAAACTGCGAGGCAACTGCAAAAGCCACAGCGACGACCACCACTGCGGCGAAGACTGCTGCCACTTCTTCGTCGAATAAAAGCGTCTTCTTCCTGCCGGCGCCTTTCGCCACCCGCCTCTTTCCGTGTATCTTCAAGAAGAAGAACCCCACGACTTTTCGGTAGTAGGCGACGAATAAGAAAGCGACCACGGCGGCGACGGCGGCCGCGGCCCAGGTGTAGACGTCTGTCCAGAACTTGGCCTCCTGGGCCTTCGCCACCTCGGAGGCCACTTGGGCAAGCAAGGCGTCTCTCTCGGCGCCGGTGGCGTTTAAGGCCTTGTTTAAGAGCGGCACTGCCGAGCTTACGTCTACGCCTCTCTTCGCCGCCTCGACCACCAGCCTATACGCCTCTAAGATGTCCACTGTGCGCGAGGGGCAACGTTTTTTATACATAACTTCCCGGCTGGGGGCATGCGCACTCCTCCGCGTCTGCCGTCGCCGTCTCGGCGAGAGGGGGAGGCCTCCGCGGCTCAACGGCCCTCTCCCGTGGCCTTGGGGCCACGTCTTGGCTCTACACGCTGCGCTGTTCTTATTCAGCCACTCTCAACGCGCGGCCTATGGGCCGTCTGTGTTGCTCCAAGGCCCCGTAAACCCCCTCCTCGTGGCGGCGGTGCTGGGGGCTTTCCAGCGGCGCGTCGCCTGGCGGCCTATGCGGAGGCCCTCAGCTCGCCGAGGGGGCGCCGGAAGTCGCCTTGGCCGCGGCTAGTAAGCCGCTTGTTTTAAAAACTGCGCAGTTTACAGCGCCGACGTTTAAAGGGAAAAGGTAGGGGTGTTTTTTGCATGTTAGAACATTGACGTTCTGCTAGGTGGTGCGCTGGCTTAATCACTTGTTTGGTTGAGCGTCATCAGCGGAAGGACTCGTCACTGGTCGGCATGTTTATAAACTTGTGGTGTTTTTAAGCGTGTACAAGGTGAGGGTTAGGGGGGTTTTTGCCACGGCTCTTACTAAACTGGCGCTGGGGTGGGGGTTTAGGGTGGTGCAGCCCACGTCGAAGATTGTGGAGCGCTTTGGGCTGGAGGCCGACTTCTCGCCTCCCGACATCACTGTGAAAGACCACGAGTCTAGGTCCGGCGTCGTTGTTATCGGCGACTGCGAGGCGTCTGAGGCGTTTATCGCTAAGCTTGTGGAGTACGCAGACCCAGTGGTGGCTAAGTCGGCGGTTGGGCTTCACACAGTCTTTGTGGGGAGGGCGGTGGGGGAGTCTTCTGTGGAGGGGCCGGGGGGCGTGGTTTTTAAAGTTCCTGGGAGGTACGTGTTGACGAGGGGGGCGGCGGGGGTTTACACCGTGGTGAAGCCGCCCATCGGCCCTTTGGCGGGGGTGGCTGTGCCGGAGATCATCGTCGAGGGTAGGTACGTGGAGGTGGACACGTTGGGCGGCGTTAGGTTCAGCCGCCACATCCCAGAGGCCGACAGGGTGAGGCTTAGGCTTTTGGCTGAGACGAAGATGAGGCTGGGGGGCCTGGGCGTGCGTTTTAAGTCCTCTGCGCGCTACGCCGACGACGAGGCTGTTATCAAAGAGGCCGAGGCGCTGTACGGCGAGTTGCTCGAGCTCGCCAAAGGCGGCGAGCCCGGCGCGGTGCTGAGGAGGGGGCAGTGCGTCTCCGTGGCTCTTTTCGACAAGTTTTCAAAACTCAGGCTCGACGAGGCGCGGGCGTCGGCGGCGCCTACCGTAAGAGGGCACCACGCCTTGAGGGCCCAGGGCCTCGGCAGGTGTCTCGACTTGCTGGACCACCTCGGGGGCGACGTGTATGAAAAAGCTGCGGAGTTTTTGGCGAGGGGACGTGTGGAGATCCTCCACTTAAAGCCGTGGGGCGAGGTTATTAAAATGGCCGGCGAGGCGCTGGGCGTCTTCGACGGCGTCCTCGTGGTGAAGAGGCAACTGAGGCCAGGAGGCGTCTTGGACGGCATCGGCGTTGAGATCGAAAAGGGCTTCTACGCGCTGACGTGCGTGCCGAGGGACGGCTACGTGGTGCACAGCTACTACACTGCCGACGGGGGGCTGGTGGGCACCTACGTCAACGCCAACTCGCCGCCTGAGTGGGGCCGCCGCGTTATCTACATAGACCTCCTAGCCGACAAGGCGTATGTGGGAGGCGAGGAGAAGTTACTAGACGTGGAGGAGTTTGAAAAATATGCCCACATGTTGCCGCAGAGGCTGAGGGAGTTGAAGTGGCCGGGGGAAAAAGTGGTGTGTACCGAGAGGGGCCTTAAAGCTCTTTCTCAGTCTCCCTCCTCTTGACGGCTCTGTCGAGTTGCGGTACCACTCCTCGTTTACCTTCTTCAACTCTGTCAAGATGATTTTTGTCAGCTCCTTGGCGGTGACGTTTTCTCTTTCCAAGACGTAGCACTCTGCCTTTTTTGCTATTCTCCTAGCCACATCTACGGGGGCGCCTGCCTTCAAGACGCTTACCACGATCTTCTCGGGGATGAACTCCTCCTCGCTTCCGTCTCTCTTAACTACCTTTACCATGTAACCACTGTGGCTCGTATTTAAATGTTTGGCGGCGTTGGGTATACTATTTTTATCCCCCTCTTCTCCGCCATCTCAACCACTTTTTCAGGCTGTTTGTCGTGTATAAACGGCGTTACTATATACACGGCGGCGACTTTGACGCCTTTTACTCTTTCGTACAGTTCTCTCTTCTTGTCCACAATGGCGACGTCCCCCCTCTTCACGGCGGAGGTCAGCTCTAGGAGTATGACGGCGCCGTCTTTTACAACAACGTCGTACTCCACGTCGCCGGGCTCCCCGTGGACGAGGCCCACCTCGTCTCTCAACACCTCCCTAACGGCGACCCACCCGGCGTCTTTTAAAATCTCCCTAAGCCCCTCTCTAAACGCCTCCTCGCTCATAACCCCCCACCTAGCCCCCAGGGCAGTAATGACGTTTTCCAACCTCTTAACCTCTCTCGCGAGGTCCTCCTTAGTCGCAAATATCTTTAAATCCTCTTTGGTGGCGAACTGCCTCAAGTCTTCTTTGGTGGCAAACATCTTTAAATCCTCTTTAGTTGCAAACTGTTTCAAATCCTCTTTAGTAGCGAATTGTTTTAAATCCTCTTTTGTTGCAAACTGGCCTAGCATAGAAACTAGTTTTTCAAAATCTTCTTTGGTGACAAAATCGCCGAGTCGCGATGCTATTTTTTCCACGTCCTCTCTAGTGGCGAATTTTTTCAATTCTTGCGTTATTTTCTCTACGTCTTCTTTTGTGGCTACGTTTAGCGGCACTGCGATTACTGAGGCGAGTTCTGACGCCAGCCGCGCCTTTGCCCTGGGGCTCTTTAATAATATGTCCACAAGCTCTTCTCCGTCTTCGCTCAGAGCCTCTATAATCAAGTCTCTGAAAAATCTCCTGTCCTCCTTGACCAGCCTCCTAAGGCCTTCTTTAAGCTCTTCCACAGTTTCTTCTCTACTCTTTTTTAAATACCTACAGCTCAGCTATTACTCTGGCGGGGGCTCCGCTACCGCCTGTTATTTTAATGGGGAGGCCGTAGAACTTGCCCACTTTTCCCACCACCTTTTCCAACCCGGCAAGGTTTTCGTATATCAACACCTCGCGGGGGAGCAACACTTTGTGTACTTCGAAGGGGGCGTGGTCGGGGCTCGGGGAGTCCACGGCGACGGCGTTGACCCCCAGCTTGGCCAAGTGCTCGGCGAGTTCGGGAGATATGTCTGGGTGCTCTAGCCACTTGTCAGTCCCCGCGTATGCGTCGTACCCAGTTCTTATCACCACCACCCAGCCGGGCCCCAGCTCGACCCCCCTGGGCAACCTCTCTTCGAATTCTCTCAGCTTCACCTCTCCGCGTGGGGGGAGGTGGGAGAAGTCTAAGGCGACGAAGCGGCCTATAAACTTGGCGGGGTCTATCTGGTCTATGGTCTTCCCGCCGGGGACGAAGTGGGCCGGCGCGTCGACGTGTGTGGCCACGTGCTCTGGGGCGAATAAGATCTGGGAGAAGTAGCCGTGTACGTCGTGTTTACTCCACGTCAACAACGCAGGCTTGGGGTAGCCGGGGAACACCGCAGTGTTTGGCCCAACTTCCATCGTCAAGTCTACAAACATAAATACCCAAGAATTTCAACTATAAAAGCTTTACATACTTGATAAAACGTATGTAATACCAACTCACTGTTATAAACATAGACAGTTGTAGATACAACCCACGGCTCCTAACCGCCTCCGGGCCTAACCCCCGGGGGCCAACCCCCGGCGGGTGCAGGGGGATAACCCGACGGCGCTGGACGGGCCTCCCCGCCTGGCGCTGTCGGCTAAATCGGCGCCGACGGTTGGGGGCCGTGGGTCTTCTTTCTACTCGTATCTCAAAGCCTCTACTATGTTCAGCTTGCTGGCTCTATACGATGGGGGCAAGACTCCTAAGATATTTGCAACAAGGACGACTGCCAGGGAAATTGCCAGGACCGGGGGCGTGGGGGTTATCCTAAGCGCCGCGGCGCCGATGGGAACAGGCACGGCGGAGAGGATTGCCAGTATTGGAAGCGCCGCGGCTACGCCTATGGCTGTGGTGATTAGAGCCTCGAGGAGGAGCATTGTGAGGACGTGCCTCCTTTTGTAGCCCACTGCTCTCATTATTCCAATTTCTTTTGTCCGCTGTAACACAGATATCGTCGTTGTGTCGTATAGCCACATCGCCGTTACCAACGCGCCGATGCCCGCCAACGCCCCCAAGCCGAGTTGCGCCGCGGAGACCACCTGGCCTACTTGTCGCGACAACAACTCTGGGGAGATTATCGACGCGTCTGGGAAGTAGGGCTTGAGCTTTTCCGCAGCGGCGGCCGCATCCTGTGGGCTCTTAGTAACTATGTACAACATGAAGTACTCGCGGCGTGTGCTTAAAGAGGCGTCTACCACCACGCCCCTGCCGGATAGAGGATGTAGCGTGCCGGTCAAGTCGTAGGTCCCCGCCGCTATTAGGTCAACGGCGGAGCCGTCTGACCTCTCTACAGTGAAGGGGGTGCCCGGCTGTATGCGCAAGTCGCCGGCCGACCTAACCGCGTCTGAGACCAGCGCCAGAGACCCGCCGACGTACCTCTGCCCCGTCTTCACGGCCTCTGGCGGCATCAATGAGTCTAGCACCTCGGGGGGGACGTAGTAGATGATGACCGCCGCCTCGCCTCCGTCGGGTAGCTTCAGCCTACCTGGCTCGCCTCCTATGGGCACCACCACGGCGTCTCCCAGGGCGGCTTGTACGAGAGACACGTCTGCCTCTGTAAAAGGCGTGGACTGGGCTACTGCCCACACTGTGTTTAGGCCCATCTGCTCAAAGGCAGACGCCACCGCCGACCTAAAAGCCTCTCCAATAGACAAGGCGGTTGAAAGCGCGAGAAATGCCACAAATACCCCAAAGGCCGCCAGGGCGGTTCTGCCTCTCCTCTCGGCGAGGGCCAGCCAGGCCAGCCTAGCTATGTCTAGCCACACGGCCCCTCCTCACGCCTAATAGAACCAACGCCGCGGCTACGGCGGTTAGGGCTACGAACGCCGCCGCCAGAGTAAGCTGGCTTTCGCCGCCTTCTTTTTTAGGCGCGGCCGCGGCGACGGGGGCGGAGGCGTTTATTACAACCGTCAGACGCCTAACCTCTTGGTAGGTCTTCCCAAGCCTGTCGCTGTACAACACTTTGACTGTGATGTTTTTCAAGCCTGCGGCGTCTGCCATCAGCGTAAATACGGCGTCTCTGCTACTCTGCGGCGCCAAGCTACCCAGCGGAGGCGGTTGCCTAACCACCTTGACGTCTCCCACGGCCTCGACAGTCACGTCTCTGGCCTCCACGCCGCCTTTGTTGTACAGCCTAACCACTAGGTAGAAGGGGCTCCCCGCCCTCGGGCCCTCTGGCACTACTGAGAAGTCCACCTGGACCCTCGGCCTCTGGACGGCCAGTAGGTATATGACTCCGCCGTGTTCTCCGTAGGCGCCCGACGCGGTGATGTAGTACACCCGGTAGCCCAGCGCCACGTTTCCCAACACGTCGGAGGGGACGTCTACCTCCAGCTCCACAGCCCCGCCGCTTCTGCCCAGGCGGTAGGACCTCTGTGCAAACACAAGGCCCGACACGGGGTACAGCTCCACCCCCAGCTCAGAGACGTTGACTAGCGGAGTCACGTATATCAGAAGCCTCTCCCTCCCCCCGGCTGACACCTCCAGCGGCTCCGCCCGGACCTCCACCGGCGTCTTCTGCACCACGAGCAGATTTATCACTCTCCTGTCGAAGCCGCCGCGGTACGCCACGTCCACAGCCAAGGAGACGACGCCGCCTGAGGGCACCACTTCCACAACCGCCTCGGCGGCGTCCACCCCCCTAATCAACACGGGTTGCGGACCCAGCGCCGTGGCTCCAGACACTGCGATCTGTGCCGTGAACTCACCTGGGGCGTACACCGCCACCTCTACTCTGTTGACCACGTTTGTGACGAGGACGGCGGGCTTCGCCTCGACTCTCACCTCGGGGTCGGCCACTTGGTAGACGGGCAGTTCTACTTCAAAACGGTCCGCGACCCCCGTGTCGTAAGTCACCACAAGAGGCAAGACCACAGACGGCGGCGAGCCGAAGGCCTCTGCTCTGAGAAAGGCGGCGCCGTTGACCAAAGGCGCAGACCAGCGGCCGACCGACGCCGTCCCGTTCACAGGTATTGGAAACCTAACGCTCACGTCCACCGTCGCAGATGTCCCAGCCCTCAGCCAACGCGGCGAAATGGTGATGTTCGGCATGGGCCTCGGCGAGACGCGGAGGGGCACTGTCCTATACACGGCGACCTCTCGCCCCAAGGCGTCTCTAGCCTTGACCAAAACTGTGAGGGCGGCCGAGGGGTCGAACGCCACGACTTCAAGGGGGAGCGACACGTTGCGGAGGTCCCCCGCGTACGTAGCGGCGCCGAGCACCCTAGCCCCCGCGGCTGAGATCTCTAAAGAGCCGTTGTACGCGTAGACGTCGCCCACCCGCAGCTCCACCCTCCCCCGAAGCCCCAGGTAGACCACGCCTACGACCTCGACTCTGGGGTTGGGGTAGTGGGGCACGTAAACCTCGAAGTAGTCGACCTTCTCAACGCCGTCTGTAAGAGAGCCGTCTTTCACGACGTACCGCGATTTAAAAACCACGGCGCAACCAGCCGTCTTTCCCAGCCCGTGTGCCCTCGCCTTGACTAACACCTCGTACACGCCCGGACCTGCGTACGCCGCCCTTGCCGGCTCTGGGTCAAGCCCCTGGCACCTGAACGAGACGGACACGTCCACATGCTGATGCGCCAGGTAGAAAGACAGCTTCAACACCCCGACGTCGCCCCCGTATCTAGGCAAGTCAACCCACTGGGCGCCTAGAAACAAAAAATCGACCTGGGGTGCGAACACCAACACCTGCGCAGTTACAAAAACGGCGAGTAGGAGGAGAAGCGGCGTCCTCATTTAGATCTGTTTAGAAGCCAGGCAAGTATGAGGGGGCCTACAAATTCCACAACCATCCTCCCGACGGAGTACATCACAGGCGGCTTGGGCGGCTGGGGGAGGTCTGGCGGCGGCTTGACCAAGAGGCTAGGCAGGTAGAAGACCGCCAACAAAGCTATGGAGAACAAGGCCCCCTTGGCGTACCAAGGCATTTTCAACTTCTCCCAGACCGCCGCCATGATGACGCCGACGATAACATAGATAATAACAGACCCCACAACAGAGCCCGCAATAGCAGAGGGAATTAACCACCCTTTTACATGTTCCACAGAAACGCTGGCCAGCTTTTCCGCCTGTGTGGGTGGGATGCCCGCTTTTACCATCTCACTGTAGGCGACTTGGTAGGTGTAGTTTAAGAGCTCGTGCCACATTGCCCTCACCTCCATGTAGGACATGGCCGCGGTTATGATGCCGACGGCTAGGCCAGCTATTAACCCCCACAAAAGACCATTAGACCACTTCATAAAGATTATGTTGCACCTAGTTATTTAAACATTAACAAAATGTACGGCACAGTATTTTAAAATTAGTACTTTTTTACCCTCTCTGCAACTTCGGTTAGTTAGACTTCTCTTCTTCGTTGTATGGGTATATGGGGGACCTGGGCTCTTCGGCGTCGTAGCCTTTGAACATATAGACGGCAGATTAGTAGCCCGCAGTACGCCTCGCCTCTAGTAGTTCTAAATGGCGTTTTGCAAACCTGCCTTCTTCTAGGCGCTCCTCTTTTACGCTCTTATCCGCGAGAGCATCCGGCAAGTGGTTTGTAGACGAGATGACCACTCCGCCTAGGCCAAGGCGGCGGACCCCTTGTCAACTCCAAGCCGTTTGTGCTGGGCTACGTAGCCCGGGTCTTCGCCAGCGTCTTCAACTCCTCTAAGCCGCCTCCTTGGCTAACTTTGCGTTGACGCCTCTCCCCGCGTATGCAGGTAGGCAGAGGAGGTGGGCAGTGGCCTGAAATACTCAGCGACGTGTGTTTCATGCTACCTGGGTTGTAGCGGGGGTAGCGACGCCGTGGCCTCTATGTTGAACTATTCGGCGTATTTTAAAAGCGTCGAGACTCTGGGAAATCTAGTGTGTGCGGAGTAGCTCTTTTCGTAGGCGAGGCCGCCGCATTGTGCAAGGCCTTTTCTCCTCCAGGTCAGGGCCTGGCGGAATCCGCCACGGGGGCTAGGGTTATACTTTAAATGTATACCTCCTTCCTACGACATGGACTTGTTGTTCATAGTCCCCAACGCCCTTGGCGGCCTCTACCTTGCTTTTTTAATGGCGGGGTTGGCTAAGAGGAGGCGGCCGGCGGGCGCGCCAGAGGTGGACAACTACCTCGTGGTCGTGGTGACCGTAGGCGACGGGAGGGTGCTCCCGGCGCTGAGGGAGACGGTCTCTCAGCTTGAGAGGCTGGGCCTTAGGTACGTGGTGGTGTCGTCCCGCCCCCTCCCCATGCGAAACGTGTTGGTAGTGCCGCCGGAGGAGGACGGGTCTAAGTACAGGGCGGTGAGGTGGTTTGTCAAGAACTTCGCCAGAGACGGGGTGTGGTACGTCTTCCTAGACGACGACTCGTACCCGCTGGACAGGCAGTTCCTAAGAGACATTGCGTACTACGGCGCCCGGGGGTACGTGGCGGGCAACGGCGTACTCGTCCCAAGGCCAGGGAGGTCGAGGCTGGCGTACGCCCTCGATTGGGTTCGTACATTCCACGACCTTACCACCTACCGTTTTTCTCTTGAAGTCCTCCGCCGGCCCTTTCTTGGCATGCACGGCGAGCTTCTCATCGTGAGGGGAGACGTCCTACGCGAGGTGTGGCCAGCCATGGGGGACACAGTCACCGAAGACTTCAGATTCGCCATGGAGCTCCTCAGAAGAGGCTACAAGACCTTCCAAACCACTACCAAGGTCTCAGTGAAGAGCCCCAACTCCCTCCGCGACTTCCTCAGGCAGAGGGCTAGGTGGGCGAACTCGCTCTGGGAGGCGGCCTACTACAAAAACTTCTATATGATAGGCTTCGCGGCCTTCTCCGCCTCTCTGTGGGCCGCCTCCCCCCTGTGGGTTTTGTACGGCCCCAACCTAATCCTCGTCATAACGGCGCTTTACATAGGCGTCTACACATACGGCAGTATAAAAGCAAGAAGATTCCTAGTCGACGTGCTATTCGCCTCGTTGCTAGAACTAATAGGCATGGCCGCGGGGGCTGTGAAAAAACCCAGCAGATTTTACGTAATTGACAAAACCTAAGCCGCTTAGAAGGACCTGAAGGCCGCCGGGGGGTCCCCGGCCCCACCCGGGATACCACAACTTGCCCCCAGGTGCCGTGCACGCCACTGCGGGGATGTTTTTTAAACACCTAGAGCACGACGTCGGGGCTCTTACCCGGATACGGGTGGGTTGTAATGATTAGGTAGCAACGTCTTGGCGACCACGACTCTCAACGTTTTGCACTTCACCACAGTCTTTCTCCTTTCAATTTCGCCGACCCTCGCCTCTTCTTTCTCGCCGTGAGAGAATATAGTTTCTACATTTTCTACAGTTGCCATATGCTAGTTCCGAGGTAGGTTAAGAGGTCTTTTTCGTGTCTCAACGCGTGTTGAGTTATCTCTGTCTTACAGCCCATCCCGTGACGGTTTGTAACGTAATGCAAGGCTCGCCCACGATGTTTACGTACCCAAGCGCAACGCCCAAGGCAACAGGCCCTACATAAACTTCAATTTCAACTCCACCCACTCTGGCCAAGGCCCTTCTCCACGCGGAACCTCGTCGGGACGAAGCTCACGCCGGCCGAACAGAGGCCGACCACGCCTTCAAGAGGACCTCTGGCAGACACGTCCACGGCCACAGCTACATTTATGCCGTTGCCAACCCTGGCGGCCTTTATACCAGCGATGCGGTAGACGACTTTTATCCCGTCTGTATATAGCTCCCCAGGCTCTGACTCTAGTAGCTCAACCTCTAGGGGCTCAACCATGCCCTCCCCCTCAGCGACAAGAACTCTTCGCGGTCTCCGCCGTCCCACTCCTTTACTTCTATGTCGACGGCCCACAGTCCTTGTTCGTCTATGTATAGGACAAAGCTCCCCCTGCCAGCGACAACATGTCTCGGCGCCCCTTCTCTAATGCGTATAGACACCGCGTCGGCCTTCTCGTCGTAGTACACCGCCACGCCGGCCATTGCTGAAACAGTCTTTCTAATCACATTTACAACAGTCACAGCGCCTGCACTAGCCACGTTGTCTGTGATGGACTCCATGAATCCAAAATGCGTTATAGAAAAATAAATTGTGCATACGGACTTGCACAACGCTGTTGCTCTTTGGCGTTTCTAACAATATAAGGACAAGGGTTGGCAGGATAGGCCGTGGTTAGAGGGCGTTGGAGGCCGCCGCCGGGATTTGAACTCCCGCGGTGGCCCGACCCGGGTCAACGGGACCACAACCCGCCCTCAGGGGGCGTAAAGCGGTTCAGCCCTATCCTAACCGCTAGACTACGGCGGCCAAGTACACACTTTCACAAGTATATTAACTTTTCGAATTTCCATACTACACACCTAGTGTGGGCGTGTTGTAAAAACTTGGCAACAAAGCTCCGCGTCGTTACCGCTTCCAATCCAAGGCCAGGGGTCTTCTTAAGGCTTTCGGAGCTGGCGGCTCGGTTATTTTACAACTAGCCACATTCGTCAAGCCCGCCGCGAGGAGCTGGCGACCTCTCCACAGCTTATCTGAACTGGCGTCGTCAAGTTCGGCGGAATCCGCTACGTTGTCTGCGAGGTTCTCTACACGCCTCTTCTTGACTTGTCAAGATCTCCGCCTCGTCCATCGTTTGCATGTAAATGCCCTTAAGGGAAGTTGCGTATGGGGCGTGTAGGCGGAGGTCTTCTCTGGCCGTCGGGCATCTACGTCTAGCCGCGCCTGCCTGGTCGCGACTTGTTGCCGCCGTTGTGTTTGTGAAGTGTTTGTGAGGACATGGCGAAATGTCGGTATCAAGGTTTTTATTGTGGGCGTTGTTTTGTCTATGGACTTGCTTAGAGTCGGCGTGTTGCTTATCGGCTTAGCGTTGCTGGTTATCGCTTTTGTCGGGCTGTTCTTATACCTCGACATGAGGGCGAGGATGCCTCCACCTACGTATCAACCGCCCGTGGTTACGGCATATTGCTACGACGGCTACGTGGTTGTCACAGCCCACGAAGAGGTTAG
>JBEULK010000085.1:0-12582 GCA_041287325.1 Pyrobaculum sp.
GCGGCGCCGGGGCCGAGGGGCCTCACCCGCGCGGCGGCCCAGTCGCCGCTCGGCGAGGCGGCCGTAATTTCGCCGGAGAGCGTGTAGGATTGGGCCGGGTCTACCACCACGAGGTAGAGCCCTCTGCAACATCTGTCCTCTACGCGGAAGGCGTGTGCTCTCAAGTACTCCCAGCTGGCGCCTCGCATGTAGAGGAAGGGCCCAGGCTCTACTTGGCTTGTCTCGCCGGCTGGGGTGAAGCGTGTCCAATGCTGTCTCCTCCCGCCCCCCGTGTAGTACGTCTCTAACACTCCCGCGGTCAGCGCAATGGGGCGCCCCTCGTCGAGCGCCTTAAGCAAAGCCCCGACTCGTCTACTGGCAGAAAGATAGCTGTACAGAATCAGCGCGAGTATTACGCCGGCGATTGCCAGCACTACATATTGCCGTTGTAACGCCAGGGGTATTACAAGGATTAGAAAAACAAACGCCCCTACCAACGCGTACTCGTTAACACCCACCACCGCTACCTCGTCGGACCAGCCCACCAGCTAGTAATATGTAATGTTTTTGAGTTTTTCCAAGTTGGACTTGGCGGGATTTACTGCTATCTCAACGTGGGCTTCACACAGCTCCGGGGGTTTTGTCTCACGGAGGCTACAGACGAGTAGGCCCCCGTCGCGCCCCGTTTAGAAGCCCTTTCTCAACACGTATGCCGTGGCTCAGTCGTCTCACCTAGGCAACTTAATTAATGGACTAATCAGCGTTGAAAGGTCCTCTGTGTGTGGGGATGTCGAGGAGACGCCCTTTTCCGTTTTTGTCTTGCCGTCACCTATGTGCATGCGGCAACTTGGCGGAAGCTGTCCTCGCTTTTACTTATACTCAGCTCTGGACTGGCCTTCTCATGAGAGAAACGAGTTGGCGAAATGACTAATTTTTCTATTGGGGAATCCTCTCTTTCACCGCCTCGGAGTCTAACTTCGTCTCGTGGAAGCCACAGACGTCTGAGTTGTTGGCGCTGTCCCACCCCACGTAGAAGTCCTCCCCGAGAGCGCATCGCCGCCTTTTATATGTCTGTCAAAATCTGCCTCCCCCTCTAAGCACGGCTCTCTTTTCCCAACACTATATCGACATGAATTCTTATTGTATTTCATCTATCGGACCAATGACCTGGTATTTCTGAATATTGCGTAGGAGGTGTATTCTTTGTTAACTAGTAGTAGCTATTGCGTTTAATTAACGTAACAGGTAACGAGAATAATAATGAGAGGCTTGCGGCAATCCAAATATGTATGGACCTTTCTAACGTTATACAGTTAGACAACTGATCTATGCTGGATACAGGCGTTTTGGAAGAGGGACATCTGGGAAATTAGGTAGTGGGGGAGAGGTAGGGACACCGCGGCTTTCTATCCTTCCGCTAGACTACCGGCCCGTCTCTAAAATGTTAATAGTTTATAAGCTTTTTTCTCGAAGTTTTTAAATGTGTGGGTTTCGTGTCGGCATGGCAGAGGTGGGTCTTTTGCCTTCGCTTGGCCCGGCGGGGGTGGTTGGGGGGGTTGTCTTCACTATCTTGGCGGGGTTGTTGGTAGAACAGCTGGTGCACTACATTTCGTGGCGTTATCAAAGGGCGGCGGTGGGGGTTGCGGCGATTTTTGCTCCTATCATAACGTCAAGTCCTGAACTAGCCATTTTTATAATCGCCTTGCTTAGAGGAGAGGTTGAGGTGGCGTGGGGGTCTATAGTGGCTCAGCCTTTTATGGCTTCTACAATCGTCTACCCGGCGGTGGTCTTAACTGCATTAGGCGCGTGGGCCCTAGGCGCGCGTAAGTACAGACTTCCGCACGTGCACCGCATCGTCGCCGTGCCGCTTTTGGCCTTCACAATCCCGCTCGCCCCCATTCTTCTCTTCCACCCGGAGAAATACGGCGCGTTTGGCCAGCTGTACGGCCTTCTGCTTTTGGCGATATACTTCTTTTACGCCAGGTTTATGTTAAAAGAGGAGGAGGTGGAGAGGGCCGCAGCGCGCCTCTGGCTTAGGCACCCTCTGCCGCAAGCCGCGGCGGCTGTGGCGGCAATGTTTGTGGGGGGCGAGTGGATGGTCAGCGGAATAAAAGAGCTGGGGCTTGCGCTTGGTCTTGACAAGCTGGCGCTTTCAGTAATTCTAGTGCCGGTAGCCACTGTGATACCCGAGTCGATAGTAGGCCTTGTGTTTATCGCCAAGGGCAAGGACGACGAGGGGGTGGGCGTAATTGTTGGGGAGAAGGCTTTGTACAGCACCTTCTACCCAGGCCTTGCGATGGCGCTTGGCGTGTACACTCTTGAGCCCGCCGCGTCTCTTGCGCTGGTCGTCGCAATCATCGTGTCGATGTTTGAAATAGTGGCCATATGGTTCGGCTACTTCGGCCTCACCGCCCCCATAGGCCTCGGAGGGTACTTCTACTACGTCTACTGCTACACCCTGGGTCATAGCTGTTCATTTTTATAAACACTCCATAACTATCCCTTATGCATAGAGACAAGGCCGTAGGCGTGGGGCTGATGGCAGTAGGCGTCGTGGGGATTCTCCTCTACGGCTGGCTGGTCTTCTTTTCGCCGTGGAGCGCGTTGATAATTCAAATCACCGCCTTCGTCGCCGTGGCCGCCGTGTTGGGAATACTGGCGTGGGTAGGCTACGCCTTGGCCACCACCCCGCCGCCTAAGCCCATCGAGGAGATCGAAAAAGAGGTGCAGAAAGCCCTAGAGGAGATTGAGAAGCAGATAAAAGAAGAGCCTAGCAAGTAGACCCTCTCTCTTTTTTACAAGGCTCTACGTGGACAGTCACGTCGCCGCCCAGCTCTTTTCTAAGGGCAGACTCCACCTCGTCTGCAATTTCGTGGGCCTCCCTCACTGTGAGGTCCTCGTCCACTGCTATTGTCACCTCTGCGTGGTATATCGATCCGGCCTTCCTCACCTTCACCCCCCTGACGTCCTCGACGCCAGTCACGGACCGTGCCACGCGCCGCGCCTTTTCCACAACCTCGGGAGGGGCGTAGTCCAGCAACTCCACCACCGAGGTCTTCAAAAGGGCGAAGCTCAGCTTTATGAAATAGGCCGTGATGGCGGCGGCCGCGGCCACGTCGACGTAGGGGCCCCACTGGCGGAAGGCTTGGGGGCTGTAGGCGGCTACGGCGGCGCCGGCGCCTAGCAACAAGAGGATGGCGGCTGATGAGGCCAAGTCTGTGGAGAAGTGCAGGGCGTCTGCCTCCAACGCCCTGGAGACTCCTCTAAACCTCCTAAGCACTAACACGCGGTTGAAGTCGACGGCGATGGCGACAGCTATGATTGCAATTGAGAGGGGGGTAGGCTCGTACGCCTCCGACTTGACTAACTTGCCAACGGCCTCGTACGCGATGACGGCGGCGGAGGCCATTACTGCCAGCGAGCCTCCTATTCCGCCGAGGGCCTCCGCCTTGTGGTGGCCGTACGGGTGCTCTCTGTCGGGGGGCTTTAGGCTTGTCTTAACTGCGAGGTACGTTATGGTCACCGCAACTAGGTCCACGGCTGAGTGGAGGGCGTCTGCCAGCACGGCCACGGACCGGCTGTACAGCCACGCGAGGAGTTTTAAAGAGGTGACCAAGACGCCGGCGAGGAGGGAGGTCGAGGCGGCTCTGAGCTTGTCCATTACCTCCTCTGCCTACACTTCTCCGCGGCGTGCGCCAATTCCTTGGCCAAGGCGGGGTTTTTCATGAGGGCCGTCCCCACGAGGACCCCCCTCGCGTAGAGCTCACAAGCCCTCGCCACCTCCTCAGGCTTGGAGATCCCGCTCTCGATTATAAAGTCCACATCTCCCCGGAGCGACCTCGCCACCTCGAAGGCGCGTTGTAGGCTGGTGTCAAGCGTCTTTAAATCCCGGGCGTTTATCCCCAGCACGACCCTGCCGCCCCACGTGGCGGCCTCCTTTGCGTCGTCGACGTTGTCCACCTCCACAACGGGCGTCAGGTCCCGCTTCTGCGCGTATTCCGCCAGCTCCATGGCCTTTTCGCGGCCGACGAGGCGGTATATGACCAACACGGCGTCTGCTCCGTAGCCCCACGCCGCGTCGATCTGCCTGGCATCGACGACGAAGTCTTTCATCAAGACCGGCTTGTAGACCTTTGCCAGAGGGATGAAGCGGTAGTCGCCCAAGAACCAGAACGGCTCAGTCAGCACCGAGAAGGCGGAGGCGTAGGGGTAGACCTCTGCGAAGTAGGCCCAGGGCGGCATGTCTAGCCTAACCACCCCACGGGGGGACGACCTCTTGTACTCGGCAATTATCCCAAACTCCCCCAGCGACTTCTTAAAATCGGCCACTGGCAGAGTCCTCTGAGGAGGCGGCGGCTCTGTGGCTAGGCGTAGCTCCACGGCCTTCTTCACGGCGGATAGAAAGTCCACAGAGGCTTAGAAAAACACTCTAATAAAATATTTAGAGGGGGAGAAACCTCCGGCCATGTTCGCCCTGTTCCAAGCCTGGGGATACGGCGTGGTGCTCTACCTCTTATACCTCTTTATCATCTGGCTTTGGAAAGAGAGAGTAGACGTAGCCTTGGTTGGGCTTTTCTTCGGCACGCTAACCGCGGCGCAGTTCATTGCCAACAAGCTGGTGGACTACGGCATCGGAACGGCGCCAGCAGGCACAGTCATATTTATGACAAACGTCGCCGTACTGGACGCCTTGGCCATCTTCTACGGGAGGCAGTTCGCCATGAGGGCTGTTAGGATGGGCTTCTTCTTCCAAGCCGCGGTGGCCTTCGCCGCCTGGTCGGCGTCTCAGCTACCGCCTCCAGCCTGGTTCGCCGAGAGGGCGGCCGTGGTGGACTCCGTAATCGCGCCCTCTGCCAGAATCGCCGTCGCGTCGCTGACGGCGTACATAATATCATCCACAGTGGACGTCTACATCGTGACGAAGTGGTCCAGGCTACACGTCCTCTTGAGGGCGTACTCCTCAAGCGTCGTGGCCCAGGTGGTGGACACCGCCGTCTTCATCACGCTGGCCTTCGGCCCGCACATCGACATCATAACAGGACAGATATTTGTAAAGTGGGCACAAGTCCCCCTGGAGGCGTTGTTGATATACGGGGCCAGGCGGCTCGTCAAGACGGTTCAACAGCCTTAAGCGCCTCTCTCACCGCCGACAAAAAGGCGGCCGCCTCCTCCGGCGAGTTTTTCAACTTTTTCATAAACGCAGTTCCGATGACGACGCCGTCTGCGCCCGCCTTAACAGCCTTCACTGCCTTCTCAGGCGCGTCTATGGCAAAGCCAGCTACTATAAACACGCCGGGGGCCTCCGACCTCAAGACCTTTATGTTTCTCTCCACGTACACCGGAAGCTCTATCCCCGTGGCGGCGTAGAGGCCTAGGTATACAAAGTCGGGGGAGGTCGAGGCGAGGCGCCTCGCCAGGCTGTGCGGGAACTTGCTGGGAAGGAAGTACACCGGCGACAGAGACCACTCCCGTGTCAGTCTGGTGTACAGCTCCAAGTCCTCTGGGAAGTCCACCAACAAGTCCGGCGCCAAGACGCCGCGGGCCCCCAGCTCCGCCGCCTTTTCGAAAAGCCTCTCCGGCGCCTCTACGTAGTCTTCCCAGTACGCCATGACGTACGTGGCGACCCCAGGCCTCTCCCAGACGGGCGAGGCCACTTCTCTATGCGCCGACCTGATGTAAGGGCCGTCGTACTTCGGGTTAGAGGTGGGCACCCCCAGCTCGAAGAAGTCTGCGTATTTAGAAACAACTGCCAGCCCCCTCTTGTACGTATCGGCGTCGGGCCAGCCGGCTATTAGGTAGACTCCCACCGAAGGCCGCATCATCATGTCAAGTCTAGGAAGTTTTTAATAATTCTTTTCCCCAGGGGGGTCCCCACGGACTCCGGGTGGTACTGGACGCCGTACACTGGGTACTCCACGTGTCTTAGGCCCATCACTTCTCCGTCGTCTAGAGAGACGGCGTCTACCACCAGAGAGGGGGGCACCTTGTCGACCACCAGGCTGTGGTACCTCATCGCCGTGAAGACCTCCGGCACCCCCACGTAGAGGGGGCCCCCCATGTGCTTGACTTGGCTGACCTTCCCGTGTTTAATAGTCCTGGCCCTCCTCACCTCAGCCCCGAAGACATATCCTATGATCTGGTGGCCCAAGCAGACCCCCAGGATGGGCACCCTCCCCGCGAACTCTCTCACAATGTCGACAGAGGCTCCGACGTCCCTCGGGTTTGCCGGGTGGCCGGGGCCCGGCGAGATTACGATGCGGTCGGGCCTAATCCTCTCCACGATCTTTGCCGAAACCTCGTCGTTTCTCAGCACTAGGGGCCTACTGCCCAGCTCCGCCACGTAGTGGGCGATGTTGTATACAAAACTGTCGTAGTTGTCTATAATCAACGTCAAGTCCATAGCCCCAGCGCCTCTCTCAAAGCCTTGAGCTTGGCCTCAGTTTCTTTAAACTCCCGCTCGGGAGTAGAGTCGTAGACGACGCCAGCCCCCGCATGTATCCGCAACACTCCTTTGTGAAATACGGCAGATCTTATCACAATGGCAAACTCAGACAGAGAGGGGGAGAAGAAGCCCAGCCCCCCGGCGTACAACCCCCTGGGCTCGTCTTCGAGCTCTGCGACGATCTCCATAGCCCTCACCTTAGGCGCCCCCGACACAGTGCCGGCGGGGTGCGCGGCGAGGAGGGCGTCCACCGGGGTGAACTTCTTCTCCATGACGCACGAAACCCTAGAAACGATGTGTTGCACTCTGCTGTACTTCTCCACGGCGAACAGCTCGTCCACCTTCACCGTGCCGGGACGACACACGCGGCCGAGGTCGTTCCTGGCGAGGTCTACCAACATGGCGTGCTCCGCCAGCTCCTTCTCATCTCTCAACATCTCCTCCTCAAGCGCCAGGTCCTCCTCCTCCGTGGCCCCCCTAGGCCTAGTCCCCGCGATGGGGTGAGTCTCCGCCCTGTCTCCTTGCACCTTGACTAAAAGCTCGGGGGAGGTGCCCAACACCGCCAACTCGCCCCACTTTAAGAAGTACATGTAGGGAGAGGGGTTGAGCTCCGCCATGGAGGAGTAGAGGAGAAACAAGTCCCCCTCCGCGGCGAAGTCCACACGGCGAGACAACACCACTTGAAAAGCCTCCCCCTCTTCAAGCCTCCGCCTCGCCTCCGCCACCCACTTCTTAAACGACGAGGCGTCTGTCTCAGCCACGGGGCCCCTCACCCTCGGCCTCTCCCCGTTGACGTGTCCCACCCGCGGGACTTCGCCCATTACGTACCCCCTGCCGAGGAGCTTGTCGTACAGCACGTACCCCTCCGGCTTTACGAAAAACGCCGCCGGCACCTCTCTAGACACTTTCCCATACCTCAGCAACACGGGCTCTACATACGCCGCGGCGTCGTAAGCCACCACGCCGATGGCCAAATCGCCGCCAAAAGGCGACTCGTACCGCCTAAGCCCCCGGTACGCGGCGTCGAGGACTTTGTAAAGGTCCGCGCCGTAGGAGACGTACTCCTCCCCCACCCCCCACGCCACCAGAGTGTAGCGAGACCTCTCGGAGTATCCCTGTCCGGACTCCAGCAGGGCGACGAACTCGACGCCGTCTGCGTAGAGCCAGTGCGCCAACTCCCGCGGAGGCGGCAGTTTAGACAGAGGGATTTTTGAAATCATCGCGACGCCTCGACGGCCTCTACCAGCTTCTTATACGCGGCCCCCTCTTTAATTGTCTTAAGCGCAAGCTCGTACCCGTCTCTAGGGTCTTTGACCACGTCGGCCACGTACAAGGCAAAGCCTGCGTTGACGGCGACGGCGACGGCGGCCTCCTCGTCCTCGCCCCTAAGCCCCGCCAGCGTCCTCCCCACAGCCTCCTCCCTAGTAGACGCCCTCGGCAGAGGCACCCGCGGAGCCCCCAAGTCCTCCGGCGTTACTACGTACTTGTCAAGCCTATAAGACCTCACCTCCACCACCTGGGTCGGCCCCTCTGTAGACACCTCGTCCACCCCCCCGCCGTAGACCACCGCCGCCTTCACGTGGCCAAGCCCCGCCAAGGCCCCCGAGGCCACGTCTAAGAGCCTAGGCTCGGCAACACCCACCAGTTGCCGCCTCACGTAGCCCGGGTTCGCCAAAGGCCCCACGACGTTGAAAATAGTCCTATACGGAAGCCTTTTCCTAACCGGCGCCACCTTGGCAAAGGCAGGGTGGTACCTCGGCGCGAAGACGAAGGCAAACCCCACCTCCTCCACTAGGCGGGCCGCCTTCTCCGGGCCGACTTCTAAGTTGTAGCCCACAGCCTCCATAAAGTCGGCGCTTCCGAAGAACCCAGAGGCAGACCTATTCCCGTGTTTAAGCACCCTGGCGCCTGCGGCTGCAGCCACGACGGCGGCCGCCGTTGAGAGGTTAATTGTACGCGCCCCGTCGCCCCCGGTGCCGGCGGTGTCTACGGCGTCGACGCGGAGAGGCACCCTCACGGCGGCCTCGCGGGCCATTTTAACAAAGCCCAACACTTCCTCAGCCGTCTCGCCCCTGACTCTCATCGCTGTGAGAGCCGCCGCCACCTCCACCTCCCCCACCTCGCCGGACAGAATCTTGCTACCCAGGTGGTAAGCCTCGTCTACTGACAGAGTCTTGCCCTCCCCTAGTTTTTTCAACAAGGCCTGGACGTCCACCCCGAAGCCATGCTTCTCAGAAGAGCGGAATATTTAACTTTTTAGGAACTTCTCATAGGCGTCTACGTCTAGGAGGCCGTGTCCAGAGACGTTGACGGCGACGACGGAGCCCGGCGGCAACTTCTTGGCGAGGTCCACGGCGGCTTTTATGGCGTGGGCAGACTCCGGCGCGGGGATTATGCCCTCTGTCCTGGCGAAGAGGACGGCGGCCTCCATCACCTCCTCCTGGCCGTAGGCCACCGCCTCCACGTATCCAAGGCGGCGGAGGACTGAGAGGCTGGGGGCCGCCCCGTGGTACCTGAGGCCGGCTGCGTGCACGGCGGGGGGCACGTAGTCGTGGCCGAGGGTGTACATCTTGATAAGCGGAAGCACGCCCACTGCGTCTGGGAAGTCGTATTTGTAATCTCCCTTGGTGAGCTTCGGCGCCGCCGCAGACTCGGCGGCCACGAACCTCGTCTTCTCAAACCCCTCCCCCCTCAGCTTAGCGCCGATCATGGGGTAGGTGAAGCCCCCGAAGTTGGACCCGCCCCCCACGCAAGCCACGGCGACGTCTGGCTCCTCTGGCAACTGCCGTATGGCCTCCAGGCCGATCACGGTCTGGTGCAACAAGACGAACTCCATGACGCTGCCCGGCAGGTAGCGCCGACGCTCGCCGGAGAGGACGTACTCCACAGCCTCGGAGATGGCGATGCCCAGAGAGCCTGGGTGGTCGGGCTTGTAGTGCCTCCTCCCCGCCTCGGTGACGTCGCTGGGGCTTGGGTAGACGGTGGCGCCGTAGGCCTTCATAAACGCCACCCTCTGCCTCTTAGAGTTGTAAGAAGACCTAGTCATAAACACCACAGCCTTCATGCCGAAGAGCGCCGCGGCGAGGGACACAGCCATCCCCCACTGCCCCGCCCCGGTCTCTGTCGCCACCTCCACGGCGCCGTCTGCCTTTGCGTAGTATGCCTGCGCCACGGCTGTGTTTAGCTTGTGGCTACCCACGGGGAGGACTCCCTCGTACTTGTAGTAGATGTGGACCTTGACCCCCAGGGCTCTCTCTAGCCCCTCGGCCCTCACAAGAGGCGTGGGCCTGCCCAGCTTGGCGTAGGCAGACCTCACCTCCTCTGGGATGGGCACCCACCGCTCTGCCGAGAACTCCTGGTCGATCAGAGCCGACGGCAGTATCCTAGTCAACAAGGCAATTCTACTCTCCCCCTCGTCTGGGTCCTTTGGAGGAGCCAGAGGCACCGGCAGATCGGCCGCTATGTTGTACCACCTGTCCGCCACCCCGAAGACATGGCCACTAAATACCACCTCTATTTAAACATAAGCCCGAGACATGTTTATATAAGACGGCTACTTGGCGTACATGGGAAGCGAGGACCCCGCCGAGGGGCACACCCCGGTGAAAAAACAAGAAGTAGCCGCGGCGTTGATTTACGCCTTGTCCATGGGGGGCGTGGCCGCCACTCTCGCCGTGCGGACCCACCCGGCGGCGGCCGCCGTGCCTATCGGCTTCTCCGCGGCGTGGCCCAGCCACTACCTGGAAAAGGTTGCGGCGAGCCGTGCCCCTAAGATGGCCCAGGAAGACCTCCCGCCGAAGCGCCTCGGGGGGCCGTGACGCTTTTAAAAATCTGCGGGGTCACGAGGCCGGAGGACGCCGCCGCGTTGGACGGCTTGGCGGACTACATAGGCTTTATCCTAGAGCCTTCCAGCCCCCGGTCGGCGAGGCGGGAGGACGTCTCCGCGCTCCGAGCCGCCTTGTACAAGAGCAGGGCCGTGCTCGTCACGGCCTCTCTGCCCGCCAGAGAGGCTGTGGACGCCGCCGCCGAGGCCGACATCCCGGTGGTCCAACACCACGGCCTCCTCGACGCCGAGGCGTACGACTACGCCAAGTCTCGAGGCGTCGCCCTCGCCCCCGTCGCCGTCTTCCGGCCTGGGGCAGACGTGGGGGCAGCTGTGCGGCGGCTTTTAGCCCTTCCCCACGAGTACGTCTTAGTAGACGCAGACAAGAAAAGCGCAGAGAGGTACGAAGGGGGGCTCAAAGTCCCGCTGGCGGTCATGAGGGAGGTGGCGGGCCTCGGCAGGGTGGCCCTCGCGGGGGGCATAACGCCTGAAAACGTATCTCTAGTCCTCTCGCTGAGGCCCTATATGATAGACGTGGCGAGCGGCGTGGAGAAGGCCCCCGGCGTCAAAGACATGGAAAAAGTAAAGTCCATATTAAAACAGATGGGCCGCTGACTCTCTAGCCGCGTGGAGGGCGCGAGGCACGTATCGGCCAGACTGAGGCGCGGGCCGCGAGGTCTGCGCCTAGCCCTCGCGCGCAGAGGCTCAGCCCTCCTTGGCGACGTTGCAGATGAGGTCTTTAAGTAGCTTTATCAACGCCGCCGCTTTCTCCACCTTCTCCACCACCTCGGGGCTTATCACGTGCTCCAGCTTCTCCGCCTCGGACTCAGCCAACTCCTCCTCGACGCCGATGGCTTTGAAAAAGTCTGCAAGGGCTCTGTGTACTCTGTCCAACTGGGCAACTCTCGAGAGTCCCTTCTCGGTGAGGAACACGCCGCGTCTGCCCCGGTACTCCACAAAGCCCTCCGCCTGGAGTTGTTCAAGCATCTTCTTCGCAGTGCTTGGCTTAACCCCCATGGTCTTGGCGATGTTAGTCAGCGTGGCCTCTTCGCCGAGCTGGTGAATCGCCTCTAGGTAGTGCTCCGGCCTGTAGCGGAGCTTCTCGTGGCCCTTCATGCCACGCCGGCTAGAGACAGCGACGTCATAAAGGCGGCGAACGCGGCCACTGCCAACACCACGCCGCGTAGGAATCTGCTCACTGCTCCGTGGGAGTAGTACCAAAGCAAGACAAGGACCGCCGGCAACACCGCGGCCAGCACCGCCTGCGTGTATACGAGGATCATGAGAGGCGAAACACCTGCGCCGGCCACGGCCGCCACGGCGGGCACCACGTTAGCCGACCTAGCCGCAAGGCGCGCCTTCCACGGCTCAACTACACGGCCTAGCAGATACTTGGCGACGACGAGGCCAGCCTCCACCGACACCGCAGAAGAGGATATTCCAGACAGGAGAAGCGCCGCCGAGAACAAGTACGCCGCTAGGGGGCCGTATAGCGGCTTCAAGAGGGAAGGTATTTCCACAAGTTCCACGGCAGAGCCGCGGAGCTGATAGGCGCTTGTGATTAAAATCGCCGCGTTTATAAACGCGGCGCCAGTCATATTAACCAACGTCTGGTAGAGGTGTTCAGACCGCGCCTGCCCCACCGCAAGGTGAGTGTGCAACAAGACGGCGTGGGGCATAATAGTCGCGCCGATGATGGCCGCGGCCACGAGGGCCATGCCGCCGCCGAGGTTCGGCGCCACGAGAGAAGACAAGACCGCGCCCCAGTCAGGCTTGACGAGATACAACTGGACCAAGAAGCTCAGAGCCACAAAGGCCACCATCCCCCCGATCACCTTTGCAAAAAGCTCCCGCCTATCTGCCAGCAAGGCCAAGAACAACACGTCCACAAAGCCCAAAACTGCGCAGAGCCAAAGAGGAAGCCCCGTGAGCAGAAAGAGGCCCAGCACCACGCCCATGTACTCAGCCATGTCCGTGGCCAAGACCATAGCCACAAGCGGAGGCGCCAGAAGCGGCCTCCACCTCTCCCCAACCAAGTCCAAGACGCCCGCCCCCCTCTTCACCCCCACCATCCCCGCCACGTATTGGACAGCCACCCCGAGGCCGCCGCTCACCGCCACCACCCAGAGCAAGGCCAGACCAAACCTAGCCCCAGCCTCTATATTAGCGCCGAAGTTCCCCGGGTCGATGTAAGCCACAGACACAATAGTAGCAGGACCCAACACCCTAACCCACCCCACACACAGAACTTGATTTCTCTTAAAAAATTTTACTAATCTAAAAAAACCAGCGGACACATAAACTTAAATACGTCGACATATTAGACTAATCTAAATTT
>JBEULK010000086.1:0-11977 GCA_041287325.1 Pyrobaculum sp.
CGCCGGAGTCCCCGTTCTCTATAGCCCACTGCAAAAAGTAGCAGATGTTAGTGGGCGGCGGAGCAGTTGTTATGTTAAGTAACGGCCTGTTTTTTCCTCCGCCTGGTGTATATCAAAGCGGCGGCCGTCGCGGCTACTGCGGCTGCTACCACTATGCCGATGGTTGGAACTCCCGTGGTCGGCTCTCTCTGTGCCTGTTGAGTAGGTAGCCTGGTGCTGGCTACACCTGGGCCGAAGAATCTAGTGGAGTTGGCCACTGTTATTGTCAACTTGTAGGGTATGGTATAGAAGTTGCCGTACTGGTCTGTATAGGAGACTGTGAACTCTACCTCGTACACTCCTGGCGCCGTTGCGTTGAAGCTAAGCGGCACAGTGGCTGTCTGTTGTGGGTCTAGCTGGCCGACGAAGTAGATGGGGGAGGTTACGGGCCTTATCCCCCTCGGCGTTTTTGCCTCTACCTGTAAATTAGTTACTGAGGAGAATCCCTTGTTTACAATGGCCATGGATATGTAGAAAGTGCGGCGTGGCTCTGGCGTCGCGGGCACCACGGAGACGCTTGTGATGTTTACGGCGGGGGTCTGCAACGCCTGTATATAGAAGCTTCCCTGGATCGTGCCGGTGGTGCCCAGCTCTGTGGTGTATATTATGGTGTAGGTAAAGGGCACGGCCCCGCTGAAAGTCGCCGGGACGATGAATGATATAGGCAACTGGACGCCATCTAGCGGGGCTAGGCGTCCGATTTGGAAAGTATACGTAGACGCCACCACAGAGGAGGATCCCGGAGAGACTGTGACCACAGCCTTTTGTACGGCGACGTCTCCGCTGTTAATCACTGTCAGCACTACCGTGCGGTTTCCTCCTGCCCTCACTAAAGAGGGGGTAGGCAAGACGGTGAATATCGAGGCGGACACCACGGGGAGGCTTACAGTGTACTGATCCACCCCTGCGCTGTGGTATACATTTATTGTAAAAGTCACCGGCTGGGCGGAGAGGGGGGTGACGAGGAGAGAGGCGGAGGCCTTGTCGACTCCGCCGAAGAAGTAGGGCATGGGCTTGTCCGTCGCGCCGTTGGAAACGGTCACGGATACGTTAAAGGCGCCGCGGGCCGCGACTAGGATAGTTACGTTATTTGTCAGCCCCGCGATCAGCTTGCCGGGCACCACTTCTACCTTAGACGCGCCGCCTAGCGCCTGTTGGACAGCCGCCGAGGCTGACACTTGTTCAGTCCTGTAGACAGGCCCGGCTTGGTAAGTGGCGGTGGCTGTGAAGGTCACGACAGACGATACTGGGTACACGTATACTGCGGCTACCCCCCTGCCGTTTATAATGGGGAATGTGATAGACGACTGCGGCATGACGCCGCCTGTTGCGGTCAGTACGGCCGTGCCGTTTGCCAGGACTGGTAGCTGTATTGTGACGTTAACGGCGTTGTGCTTATTTGCATATAAGACGGGCGGGCTTAGCGACAAGACAGCCGGCGGGGGAGGCGCGGCGGAGACGGTCGTCGTGTAGGCAAGGGCTACCGGGTTGCCTAGCCAGTCTCTGCTCATAATGTTGACTGTCAGAGAGGGGGACTGGCCGTCTGCGATGACCACTATGGGGATCTCGGCCTTGGTGCCGTTCAGCATCACGGGACCTGTGGGAGATAGGACGCGGAGGCCTTGGCCTTGGAGCGTCGCGGTGCCTGTGAGTAAATAAGGCGACGTGACCACTAGGGTTAAGGTAGTGGGCATGCCTATGAGCGCCGCGCCTTTTACGCTTACCTGCGCCGTGGGGTAAGGCGGTATGTACACCTCTGCGTACTCCACCTTCTCCATGCCGTCTGTAAGCGAGGACCCAGACGCCTTATAAGAAGCTTTTAGATACACGCCGACAGGACACGTGACGTTTAGCGCAGAGACGCCTACTTTTATGCTGGCGGTCACCACGCCGGGACCAGCCGACGGCAACCTGGCCACCTCCAGGGGGATGAGCCAGGGACAGCGCGGGTTTATGTCAATAGAGACGTCTACATACTGGGCAGAGAGGTAAAACGACAGAGACAAGACGCCGGAGTCGCCTGGGTATTTAGGTATCTGTGCCCACTTGGCGCCTAGCCATAAATAGTCCACGTTTGGAGTCATGACTATCGCCTGGGCAAGCCCCAGCGCGGCCGCCGCAAAGAGAATTACTGTCTTTTTCATAGGGCTTTCTCTTAGGCGTATATATAAACGAGACTCACCTCTGGTGAGGTAGTAATTTAAAACAGTCCGCAGTAGTGTCTAATGTTTGCAGAGGTGTTTACGCTTGCCTGGAAGGCGTTGTGGGAGCGAAAGGGAAGGACCGTAGGGGCTATAATAGGCGTTGTGATCGCCTTCTCGGCCCTCAGCTACGCCTTGTTGATTGGTCAGACGTTTAGAGATTATACAACGTCGTTTTTCATGTCGAACTTCGGCACCAATATGTTGTTCGTAACTGGGTCTCAGTTTACAGACGCCGACGTGGGGGTCATATCTACAATACCCGGCGTAGACGCCGCGGTGCCGCTTGCCTCTGCCAGAGGCTCTGTGAGGGTGCCGGGGGCTAACAGCCCCATACCTGTCACGGTGTACGGAGTAGACCCGTCGTATCTTTCCAAGATACTGCCCTCCTCCTCGTTGTACCAAGGCGCCATGTTTATATCTTCTAACTTCGTGCTAGTGGGTTACTACGTCGCCGTGGACCGGTCCACGGGGCAACAGAGAATCTCCGAGGGCTCTGCGTTGTCGCTGAACATAGGCCGGAAGTCCGCCACGGCGGTGGCATCTGGCATCTTGGCCACGGGCAACGTCGGCTTTTTCGACACGGCGCGCGGCGTTATTATGGACTTGTCAGCTTTTAGACAAATCACTGGGATTACTAGCTACAACGTGGTAGTTGTACTGACTAGGGACTCCTCTCAGCTAGACTCTGTGGCTAATGAAATTAGGGCCAACTTCCCAAACGTCGACGTCATCTCTCCCCAGGCGATTCTCCAGACGGTAAACACCTACCTTACTTCGTTCCAACTGTTTCTAGGCATGTTGGCTGGGGTGAGCACTGTAATCACAGCGCTGTGGCTTTACGACACCATGTCTATCAGCGTGGTGCAGAGGACTAAGGAAATAGGAGTCATGAGGGCGCTTGGATTTAAGCGCAGACACATCATGGGCATGTTCCTCACAGAGGCTTTTATAATAGCTACAATAGGCGTTGCTATCGGCATGGCGCTCTTAATACCCATGTCTAATGTAGGGCTCTCTGCTTTATTTGGCGGCGGCTCCTCTCAGGCCCCGCAAGGAGGCTCTGTGGGTAGCCATGCGAGGTACTTCGGCGGCTTTATGAATATTTCACAACTAGTGATGGACCCCTTCATCATTGCCGCGACGGCATTTTTAGTAATTGCCGTCAACGTCGCCGGCGCCCTTCTCCCAGCCTTCCGCGGCGGGAGGATTGACATAGTACAGGCGCTGAGATACGAGTAATGCTGTTCATACCAGACCTCGTAATAGCAGCCATCTCGCTCTACGTGGCATACGCTGTGCTTAAGGCGTGGCGGAGCTTGGCAGATTGGCGCCTCTCGCTGTACTCGCTGGGAATGCTCCTATTAGCCACCTCGCTCCTAGTCGAGGCAGTGGCGGACATGTACCTCCGCCTCGAGGTAGGCGAGGCGCCTCTAAGGTTTATAAGAAGACAAGAGGTCTTGCTCCGCGTGTTAATTACTATTTTACAATTCGCCGCGCTGACCCCCATAGCCATTGCGGTGACTCCCTCGATGTTATACGCCGTATTGCCTCTCTTAGTCCCCGTAAACGTAGCCTTGTCTTTATACATAGCGGCGGTAATGTTAGTAAAAAACCTAGAAAGAAAAGCACCCCCCTGGACGCCGCTGGCCTTTTTCTTCTTTGCCCTCTCAATGTTGACCCCTCTACTGGCTTTCCAAGACTTAGTCTTTAGGTCACTTACGGCGTTGTTTTTAGCGCTTGGCGTGTATTATGGCAAGGAAAAGAAGAAGTAGACTTGAAATAGTGGTAGACATCCTCAGAACCTTAAGAGAGGAGTGCAAGCCGCCTACTCGCATAGCCACCGAGGCCAACTTGGCATACGACCGCATGGCTAAGTTGTTAAAAACCCTCGTGGCCGGCGGGCTGGTGAGAGAAAATCTAGGCACCTACTGCATCACGCAGGAAGGCGTCAAGATGTTAGACGCCTACGAGCAGTGGCGGCGTTTCTTAGAAGCGCTGGGACTCTAGCTCTTTGACAAGTTGAAAAAGCTCCTCCTTGGTGAGGCATCCAAACCCAGCCCCATCGCCGCATCGCAGTCATCGATATACAAAACAAAGCAGTCTTTGCACGTAGGCGGCTCAGACATAATTTCAAAACCTTGTATTTTAAGCAGAGAGGCAATTGGCTCCTCTACGTTGCCTACTAGAAAAACTTTCACAATTAAGTGTTCATACTTTTTTAAATTTTATTTCTTTTTAACTATATAAATTATTACAACAACTAAGGCAATGGCAAGGCCTACTATAAAGTAGGCAATATTAAAACTTTGATTTTGTGACATGGGCGTGGTGTTAGTAGTTTTTTGATTTTCTGCAAGGAACTGTGTGAGGAGTTTTTCAACGGCGGCGTATTTACTCCTCGCAGCCTCGCGCCAGGCTTGGTAAACCTTGTCTCGGTACACGGGGTCTGAGCCTACTTTGTTGTTTATCGCCACTGCTACGTCGTAGCTGAACTTAAGCGTCTCGCCCGTCTCGGGGTCTGTGAAGTTCACGGGTTCGCCTAGCTTTGTCCAAAGCGTGTTAAACTGTTGTTCTGTGATTTTGCCACTGACATACGCGTCTATAATCTTACTCCACACGTCGCTGAGTATGTCTTGTAGGTCTACTAGTGTGGCCTCGTAGTAGTAGATAAATGAGTAGTAATACGATGCGCTTTTCTCGGGGGGCACCGCAACGATCTTGGAACTCATAAGTTTGTTGAGGTGGTTTTTTAACAAAGCCGCCTTGGTCTGGTTCACCTCGGGGGAGTCTAACACCGCAGGGTTCCCTGGCAGTAGATAGCGGTCTACTAGATTTTTCTCAATTTCTGTTAAGAAGACTCTTGTAAGCGTAGCGGCCACGGTCATGTTGGCGCCCCTAGGCACCGCAATGGGGTCAAATAATACGTCGGTGCCGTCGCTGGGGATGCAGTAGCCCAGCCCGGCGAGGAATACGTAGTAGTCAACCATGGGGCCGAAGAGGGCCTCTCCTCTCTTCACAACGTCGCGCACGGCGCCGCTTGAGTCTACAAACCTCGCCACCGCCGCCATTGACGTCAAGTACTTCCATCCCTCCTCCCACCCGTATATCTCTGTTACTAGTTGCATCATCGCAGCTGTGGAGGTGGACTTGGTAGGCTTGGCTAAAACCACAGGCTTTGTGCCAGTCTGCATGTAGTACTTGGCAAGCTCCGGCGAGGCCAAGCCCCTCCAGCTACACACAGGGGTTAGCCCGGCTTTTTTCAACGCCTCTGGGCTGTACCCAATTACGTAGCCCAACAAGGCATACACCACGTAGTACGTCTTCCCGTCTGGCCCTACCCTCTTTATTGGTATGTTGCCTATCTTCTCAGGCAGTTTTTGAAGCTCGGGGACATCTGGCATGGGGGCAAGGTAACCTTCTTTTAACAACGCCTCAAACAACACGGGGGCGCCCGCCCAGAGGAAGTCCACGCCGCCGCGGTCAATCAAGGCCCTCCACTGAGTGGGGTCTGCCGGTATGATCGAGACATCTGGGAAGTACTTCTGTAGAGTAGGCAAGGCGGCGTTTATAGACGCCTGGTCTGCCCTAGTCAAAATAGTGGCCGAGAAGACGTAGATTGATAGGTAAGAGTATTATCAAGAGGAGGCGCATGGCGATAAAATATTTTTCAGTTAAAAATTTGTCTCTTATACTCGTTCTAACACGACGACTGCGCCCTGCCCCCCGCCTACACAGAGCGTGGCGACGCCGTAGTCAGCGCCGTCTATTTACAACTGTCTAGCCAGCGTCCCAATTATCCTTGCGCCGGTTGCGCCTAGCGGATGTCCGATGGCTATGGCGTCGCCTCTAGTGTTCACAACCTCTGGGTCTATGCCGAGTTCTCTGATGGCGTAAAGCGTCACCACGGCGAAGGCTTCGTTGATCTCTGCCTATCTGCTTGGGAGTAAGCCCGGCCTTTTCCAAAGCCTTTTTAGACGTAGGCACGGGGCCCATGCCCTCTGGCGGCACAGCGGCGAAGGCGACTGCCTTTACTTTTGCAAGAGGCTGTAGGCCGTATTTCTTCACAGCCTCTCCCGAGGCCAACATCACATAGGTAGCGCCCGAGTTAAGAGGCGAGGAGTTCCCCGCCGTTATGACGCCGTCTGGCTTAAAGGCAGGCGGCAACTTCGCCAAGGCCTCGAGCGTGGTGTCTGGTCTAACCGCCTGGTCTTTGTCCACAACTTTCTTCTGCCCCTCCCTCTCCACTGTTATGGGTATGATCTCTTCTTTGAAATACCCCTGGGCGTAGGCCTCGACAGCTTTTTTATGACTTCTATACGATCACTGATCCATTTCCTCCCTCTTTATCCCAGAGACCTCTGCCAACCTCTCCGCGGTAAGGCCCATAACATAGCTGATGGGCAGGTTGTAAAGCCGTACGTACTCTTCGTCTGTGAGAAACTTGGGGTGATCTCAATGTGCGGGTTTTGGGGGTTTTCGACATCTTCTCCACGCCGCCAGCGATTACAATATCGGCGACGCCAGTTGCCACCTCCATGACGCCCATCGCCACTGTTGTTATGCTCGAGGCGCACTGACTGTCGATATGTGCGGCGGGTGTGGTGTACGGTAGCTAAGCCGCGAAGACCACATGCCTACCTCCGTACAGCCACTGCTCCCCCACGGGCAACGCGGCGCCCGTAAGCAACTCCTCAACGTCTTCAGGCTTCAACCCCGTCTTGTCAAGCAACGCTCTTACCGGTACGGCGCCTACCTCCTCAGGCCTTAAGTCCCAAAAGTCGTCACGCTGAGGCTCTTTACGCGAAAACCTCGTGAAGGTAGTACGCGCATACGCCACAATGTAGACGTTGTCTAGCCTCCGCCCTCCCGTAGACATGCCACTAATAGCTCCTCATTATAAATCAGTTAAATAGCCTACTGTCGCAAGCAATAAAATTTAAAATATGGTCATTTGCCGTGGTTAATGTCGCTCCCCAGGACGTTTATAACCTCTGTAGTGGGCTCGTGGCCAAGGCCCACTTGGCTAATAGAGGCGTTTGAGAGGTACGAGAAGGGGCAACTAGACCAGCAGACCTTCAGCCAATACCTAGACGACGCCGTGAAGCTCGCCATTAAAGACCAGGAAGAGGCCGGGCTAGATGTAATTACAGATGGAGAACAGAGGCGGACGAGCTTTGTCGCATTTGTCGGGCAGAAACTAAAAGGCTTTAAAATCGTAAGGGTGGAAGAGCTCCACCCAAATGCCAAGGAAATTATGAAGAAGTACAAGGCGCCGCTTACGCTTTGGCGCCCCGTCATTGCGGGATATATTGAAGAAAGCGTCTTGGCTTTAGACGAGGTTGAATATGCGAAGAAGATAACCTCAAAGCCGTTGAAGGTCACCTTGCCATCGCCGTATTTAATAATGTGGGAGGCGTGGCACCAGAAGATATCATCTCCTTACTACCCAAGGCCTGAGGACGCCGCTGAGGCTTACGTCAAGGTGTTGCGTAGAGAAATCGCAAGGCTAATAGACGCAGGCGTTGCTTTTATTCAACTAGACGAGCCCATGCTGGGGGACCTCATAGAGGCTGAACAAGACAAGCCGGATAGGTATAAGCAGGTGGCCTCGGAGCTTTACGGTCAGCGCTACAGAGGGCTGAAAGACGAGGTACAACTAGCGGTGGACCTAGTCAACGAGACGGTACAGGGCTACGTCTCGTCGGTACGCATAGGCATGCACTTGGACAGATGGCCCACGGAGGAATCGCCCATAGTAGGCTACGAGAGGCTTGCCCCGCAGATATTCGACGTAAAGGTAAAACAATACGTAGTGGAGTACAAACACCCGAGGATGGGCGACCCTGAGGAGTTTGCTAAAATCCTCCCCAGCGACAAGGAAATAGGCCTAGGCTCAATAGACGTTAGGGATCCCAAGCGCGTCGAAACAGTCGACGAGGTGGTGGCTCACGTAGAGAGGATAGTGAAATACGTAGACCCGCCCAGGGTTTGGCTAAACCCAGACTGCGGCTTCGCCCCCGGGATGTACCGAGCCTTCCCGCGCCAGGTGGCGTTAGAAAAGCTGAAGGTAATGGTTCAGGCGGCTAAGAGGCTTAGGGCAAAGTATTGGTGGGCGTAGCCGTTTTAACACCCATCTCTACGCTGTTTTTCCAATATTTATCAAAAATCGGCGTTGACTGTGTATGCATACCTCCGCGCTTTAAGTGCTGGGGAGACTTGCCGCAGTGCGTGGCGGTGTGGCTGTTAGTGGGGAGGTATAAGCTTTGTCAAGACGAGTGTCTTGGAGACGTGGCAGAGGTCTGCGAGGGAGTTGCGATTTTGAAGAAAGGCGGGGCGGCTCGGTGCGGCTGGCGTCTGGCTAAGAGTTGTGAAAAGCCGCGTGAAGTGGGCTTCACGCCGCCGGAGACTCCGAGGATTATAATCGACCTCTCGCTTTGGCATGAGCACACCCCCGGCGAGAGGCACGAGCTCGTGGAACAGATATTAGAAACACTAAGAGTAGTACGTAGATACTTGTGGGATGGCTCTTTGTGGATCTCTAACGCCCCGGAGGAGTTTTTACAACTCCTAGACCTACACGCCAGGGGCCTGGTCCACAAGATGAAGATCTTGGGAGGCGCCCCATCTTTTGAAAAGCCCGTGGTGCTCGACCCAGAGGGGCCTTGTTTGTTAACAGAAGAAGTGGCCTATGCTTACAAGGAGTTTGTAATTGGAGGTATAGTTGACAAGGAGAGGACGGCGAAGTCGGGGACTAGGAGGCTGGCTGAGTTGTTGAGAATAGAGACTAGGTGTAGAATTGAGCTGAGGGGGTCGAAAATCGGCGTTCCGGACAGGATAAATAAAATCGCCGAGATAATCCTCCGAACACTTGCCGGCAGCTCTCTTGAAAAGGCGATTTTGGCCACACAGGCGAAACGGGACAGGGTTTATAGGTTAATGTGGGAAATTCAGAGGAGGGCCAGGAGAAGGCCGGATGGGTTGTTGGTCATCACCAGGGAGGAGCTGGCGGAGGCTAACTGGATGGGGGCTCCACTTTCAGAGGTTGAGTTGGCTCTTAAGAAGACTCGGGTAGTTGTGGCCTAGAAATAAGCCCTTAGTACTCTCATGGCGTTTTTCCAAAAAACGGCGTCTACCTCCTCTTTAGAAAAGCCCTCTTCTACTAAAGCCTTCGCCAAGGCGTTTACCTTATCCACGCTTTCAAGTCCCGGCGGCGTCGTCGAAATGCCGAGGTAGTCTGTCCCAATGGCCAGCGTCTCGACGCCGAATTTGTCTTTTACATATTTAAAGTGTTTTACTAAATGAGGGATAGAGGCATGGCTTGAGATTTTAGATGGTATAAAAGTGAGTCCGATGACTCCGCCGTTGTTTACAAGCGCTTCTAACACCTCGTCGTCGACGTTCCTAGGGTGGTTGTGGACTGACTTGACGTTTGCATGGCTAATCACCACAGGTTTTTTCCAGAGTTGTAAGACGTCTAGCGCCGTCTGTTTACTAGCATGTGCCAAGTCGATGACCACGCCGAGCCGCTCCGCCTCTTTTAACAACTCCTCGCCTTCCGCAGTCAGTCCGCGGTCTTTTTTAGAATAACACGAAGAAGCCCACCGGTTGTCCACATTCCAAGTAAGTCCCAGCGCCCTCACTCCCAGTTTATAAAACAGCTCCAAGTCGCCAACTTCTCTTAACACGTCGGCGCCTTCTAACACAAGCACCAGTTTCAAGCCGGGGTTGTCTAAGTCGCCTGGCTTCTCTACTATCACCACGCCGTGTCGTCTAGCCAGACGCCAGTAGATCTTAAGGGCGTCTAACGCCGCCTCTACGCTCGGCGCCCACCCGCCGTAGGTGTCTAGAAACGGAAACACTGCGCCGAACACAACCTCGGCGCCCGCTCTTTTTAACTTAGGCAAGTCGCTTTGCCTCTCTGCCTCTTGGTCAAAAGAAGGAGGGTTTATGTTTGTCAAGTAGTAGAAGGCGATGTCTTGGTGCAGGTCAACAAACTTCATTCTTCTAGCTCGTCTGCCAGAGCCTTAAGCTCTTCAATAGCTTCTTCTAATACGCTACAGTCGTTGTCTGCGGCGGCGCTTTCTAAAAGGTCGACCACGTCTCTGATCCTCTGCGCCGGCGTCCTAAACCGGGGCATAGTAAGTAGACAACTCGTATTTATTACTTACCTCTGAGATTTCCCCAAGCCACTACGTGTAGCCGGGGCGTCACCCTAATCCCCAGACGGACGGCGGCGTCCCAGATGCGCCTCAGCACGTCGCCGTGCTCCTCCGGGCTGGTGCTCATCGGCATTACGAAAGACCTGTCTCGGGGGATTTGCCGTTCTTCAATAAAGCGGACAGCCTCCTCCAAGTCTTTTACGTCTTTTACGACTAATTTAAACCACGCCTTTGGGCTCTTGACGTAGAACATGTTAAGCGGAGCCTTGACCCCGGCGTTGGACAACTTAGGCGACACGTCGTAGTAGTCTACACATTTGTCAAGCCCTGGTGTAGGGGCGTAAACCCCGCTGGTCTCCACTTCCACAGCCCCCACCTCTTTCAAGGCACACGCAAGGTCTTCGAGGCCCCTCTTTTGCCAAATCAGCGGCTCGCCGCCTGTGATGACCACGTGGCCTCTTACGCCTAGTGAACGGGCCTTCGCCGCTATTTCCAGGGGGCCCATCTCCACGCCGCCGTCGTAGTCCCAGCTGTACTTCGTGTCGCAGTAGACGCAACGAATGGGACACCCCGCCAGTCTAATAAACACAGCAGGCTTGCCTAAGTTTACGCCCTCGCCTTGTAAAGAGGCGAATATTTCTAATACTCTCACACCTCTCTAAATCTTAACTTCATTTCTGATAATTTTTTCAAGACCTCCTCGATGTAAGCCTCGGCGCGTTTTTTGTCGATTTTCCTCTCGCGGTAAATATGGCGGAGTACTTCGTCGTACTTTTTGTAAAGCTCATTAAGACGCCTCCACGGAATGTCTTTCAGCTCTTTTGCCAAATCTTGGTCTACTGGCAACTTGCCCCCGGCCATTAGACAGGCCAAGATGGGGTATCCGACGTATCCTCTGTACAGAGTCCCGTTGTCGTTGCTATAAGCCCATCCCTCTCCCACCACGACTTTGTACGTCTTGTCCCCCTCCGACGAGACTACTTGACATACACCCCCCTCTAACTGAGTCACCCTCCCGTCTGCCAAAGCTCCTAGAGCCTCTAAGACTTTTATTCTCGGCGGCAGTTTGAGAATCACAACGCTTTTTCTACAATTAGTTTTTCAATATTTTCAACATAGCGACGCGCCGCCTCTGGCAAATACTTATGTATGTCTGTAGTAATAAAGCCTCTGACTAATAGGGAGACGGCCTCGTCGTATGTAAAACCTTTTGTTATTAAGTAGTTTATTTCTTCTTCTGCCAACTTCCCAATAGACGCCTCATGTGTGAGCACTGCCTCATTGCTGTTGGCGTCTAGTTGAGGTATTGTGGATATGCTGGCGTGTTTAGACATGAGCAAGCCGCTACACTCCACATTTCCACAGGCGGCAGGCGGGTTAAGTCTTCTTCTAGTTTAACTCTGCCGCCGACTATCTCGTAACCCGGCACGCCCATTATTGCCTTTAAAAGAGAAGACTTGCCAACGCCGTTTGGACCTAATATGTAAAAGACTTCGCCTTTCTGTACAGAAAAAGACACATCTCTGACAAGTAGGTTTTCTCCAACACTTACAGACACGCCTTCCACTGCGAACA
>JBEULK010000009.1:0-7639 GCA_041287325.1 Pyrobaculum sp.
AAATTAAGGGGAAAACCTAAGCCTTGAGCTGGCCGAAAATTAAGGGGAAAACCTAAGCCTTGAGCTGGCTCAGCGTCTCGGCGAACTTCTGCTTGTTCCAGCCCGTCAGCGACAAGCCTGTCACCTTCACCCATATCTTGGAGTCGACCTTGAACGACTGCTCGACTCTCTCGCGGTGGCCCACTACGTTGTAGGTGCAGAATGGGAATATTCTGCCGTCGGGCGTGGCGTAGTGTATGTCACATCTCTGCACGCGTTCTATGTCGTAGTTCATCGTGTCCATGAAGTGCATAATGCCGACCCCCACGACGTTGAAGAAGAACTTGCCTAGAGAGTCGTAGTCCTTCTTTACGAGGAATTCGTATATTAAGTCTCTTACCTTCTTGTGCTTTACCGCCTTGAGCAGCTTCAATGCCTTCAACTTCGCCGCTTGTTTGTAGACCCCGCCTTTTACTGCAGTGTGGTATACGTCCCAGGCGCCTCTTTCAAAGGCATCTACATCCACCAGCTTGGTGATGGGGTAGATCTTTTTCTCGTCTTCGTCGTAGTAGATAAACGTAGCGGCGCCGCACATGGGGTTCATCGAGAAGAGCGGCTTGGGGGAGTCTGTAAGCGCCTCTACCATTTTAGCCACTGCCACTGGCCAGTCGGTGGGCCTCCAGTCCCATCTGCTTATCGCACCTCCCGTCTGTCTCTCAATTTCGATTATTGTGTCTGGGATAGTTATGCGGTACTTTCTCAGCTCCTCTTTGCTGTACAGCCTGGCGCGCCCGGAGAAAGACACCGGCTGGATGTTGATCCACCTCACCACGTCTCTGTTCTGTATTGCAAAGTCGACGATCTTGCCCAGGTCTTTGTCGTTGTAGTTCCTGGCCAACGTGACCACCAAGACAATCGAGCGGTGGCCCAGCTTTCTAGCGTTTTCAATCACCTTTTCCCTAATCAGCCTATAGGCCTTGGGGTGGTACAACCTATGGCGCCATACCCCCTCGTTTTTCTCGTCTATTGTGTCGAACTGTAGATACAGAGTGGACAGCCCGGCGTCCAGCAACGCCTTGTAATACTCAGGCTCGTTGGCAAGACGTATGCCGTTGGTGTTCACCTCGACGTGAGTAAACCCCAGCTTCTTCGCCATGCTGATAATGATGGGCAAGTCGTCCCTCAGCGTGGGCTCGCCTCCCGATATTTGAACGGCGTTCGTGGCCCACGGCTTCTGCGCCCTCAAAGTCCTCATCATATATTCAATCTGTTCTAAAGTCGGCTCGTATACGTACCCCGCGGCGCCCGCGCTGGCGAAGCATATAGGACATGCCATGTTACACCTATTTGTGACGTCGATTATGGCAAGCACAGTGTTGCTTTTATGTACAGGGCAGAGACCACAGCCGTCGGGGCACGAGCCCATGTCTTTATAAAACTCCAAGTCTGTGTAGGGGTTGGCGAGACCTTTTGCAATGTACTCAGGACTGTCCCACTGCAAGAAGTAGTAATACATCTCCGCATCGCCCCAGTACAAGTCTTCAAAAGTGCCGTGTTCTGGACAAGTCTTTTTCAACCATATGGCGCCGTCTTGTTCATAAACCACAGATGGAATTCTGCGCATACAGACAGGGCAGACAGAAAGAGAAGCTTTAACCACCCTCGTCTCCTCTGGCAGGTTGTACTGCCTCTTCAGCGTGGACTGCCACTTCTCATTTAGAAGCGTATTTTTATACCTCTCTGGCAGGTTGTACTTCGAGATGTCAACCAGTCTCTTCGGCTTAGCCTCCAGCTCAAGCACTTGTTTACTCATGGACGCCTCGTTGCCCCTCACTTATAAACTTTTTAACTTTTTTCACAAAAAAGAGTTAAAAACCAAAGCTGTAAGACGTGTGGAACGTCTGTCTAAATTGCTGGCGACAGTTGGGCTTACTGCAAGAGACGTGGAGATATACCTGACGCTGGTGGAAAAGGGCTCTCTCACCGCTAGGGAGCTTGCAGACGCTTTGCACATCCCCTACACGAAGATATATGCGCACTTGGAAAAGTTAGAGGACTTGGGGCTAATAAGCGCCGACAGGCAACAGAGGCCGGCGAAGTTCAAGGCGCGGCCCCCGTCAGAGGTGTATAAACACTTGGTGAGCGCCACGTCTCAAATTTTAAGAGAGGTTAAGCCGTACTTCGACAGCCTCCAGCTGGTATACGAGAGCAGATACTCAGAGGCTCTGCCCACGTTTTTGACCCTGATAAAAGGCACAGATAGAGTGGCCGAGTTAATACAGGAGGTGGTGGAGACCGCCGACTCCGAGGCCTACTTAGCCATCCCCTTTGAAGAACTCGTCACGTATAAACTGCTGGCGGCGCTTGTCGAGGAGTCAAAAAGAATTACTATAAGAGTCTTGACAACTCAGTCTCTAAGACAAAAGCTCGGCCTGCCCCCCCGGGTCGAGGTCAGAAGCGTCTCCGCCGAGATGTTTGGAGGTGGAGCAATTGGGGGCGCCGTTTTGATATATGTCAAATATGGTGGGGAGCTCTCCGGCATTTACTCTAACGAGCGGTACATCGCAGACATAGCGAGAACATACTTTAACCATCTCTGGCAGAGAGCTACGTAGGTGATGAACACACGTAGGGGTCTGAGCCGTGGCGAGGGTCTGGAGCACTGACTAACCCTCCTCTACTATTTTAGACGACTCCTCTTTCACAACGGTGTACAGCTTGGCGTCTTTTACTCTTGTTTTTAGAAGCTCTGCAAATTCTCGCGACTGCGTAGCTAGTATTATTTGGTATCTTTCTGAGAGCGTTTTTACTAATTCTGAAAAGGCATTTCTCACATTTGCGTCCACGTAGGGCACGGGCTCGTCGAAGATTATAAAGCCGAGTTTTATCTGCGACATCTCTCTCAGGGCTAGTGCAAGGGAGAGGGCTATGGAGAGCCTCTGGCCGTCGCTTAGCTTAGAAATGCCGTACCTAGCGCCCGTCGGAGTCAACGCGTAGAATTCGTAGTATCCCCTCCTCTGTTCAATATCTGCGTCGACTTTTATAATATCGCCGTATTTGTATATACTCTGGAACACTTGATTAAACCTCTCCCTCACGGCTTGTATAAGCGACGCCCTTGCGCTGATTTTTACAAGTTCAAGCCTCGACTTTACCTCTTCTAACCTGCCGTATGCGTAGAGGACGTTGTCAAGCCTCTTTTTTAAATCCTCGGCGTCTCCCCCCACCTCGTTCACGACGGTGGCGAGTAGCGACCTTTCTCTATACAGCTCGGCGAGGCGCGAGGAGACCTTCTCCACCTCTTCGGCGGCTTCTCTCCACTTAAGCTCAGTCTTAAGCGCGTCTTCAGATAAGCCGAGGTTTTTTAACCTCTCCTCGAGCTCTCTTACGGCTCTACGCAACTCGCGTATACGCATAGCCCTCCCGTACTTAGAAACTGCGTCTGAGATATCGCGCTTGTCCACCCTTGCGAAAAATTCCCTCAGCCGCTCGATTCTTTTTTCTAACTGCCTGACGCTTTTCTCAGCCTGCACAGCTCTTCTAACCACCTCTTCGCGTTCTATAGTAAGTTCGTCAAGCCTAGCCTTCGCCGCGAGGTACTCCGCCACCTCTCCGCTTAGAGCCTCAAGCTCCTCCACTGCCCTTTCCAACTCGCCGAGCCTAGACCTGAGCTCCTCGGCCTCGCGCAGAAGCTGGCCGAATTTCTCCTCTACCTCTTTCACGACCCGCTCGACGGCGTCTCTACTCACAGGCGACCCACACACGGGGCACCGGCTCAGCCCCGCCTCTAAGACGTACGATGCCACGGTTTTTAAAGAGGTGGAAAACGCCGCCGCGCCCTCTACTTCCGCCAGCCTCCTTTTAGTCTCAGACAGCGTTGCCCTCGCCTCTTCTAAAGAGCGGTAGGTCTTCTGAAGTTCTTTAAACCTCTGGTAAGACTTCTCTAACCTCTTAGCCCTCGAGGAGACTTCCGAAATCTCTTCGTCTAGCTTCTTAGCTCTTGCCAACAGCTGTTCGTATGCCCTCCGCGTTTCTGCCAACTGGCTTTCTAAGTCTCTGTACACCTTCTGCAAGGCGTCGTACGCCTCGGCGAGGACAACTGCAAGAGTCTCCACGTCGCGGGCTTTGCTAAACCTCTCCACAAGCGACGCGTCTAACATGTGTTCGAACTCGTCGACGAAGACTCTAAACATGTCTCTAAGCCTCTCCACGTCCACCTCTGGGGCCTCCCCTGCAGATTCTAAAAACTCCAGCTCAGACCTCGCCTTGTAGTACTGTAAGATGATGTCTTCAAACTCCTTGGCCCTCGCCGCATACGCGGCCCTCTTCTTTGCCAAGTCTTCAAGTAAAGCCGTGAGGTCCTCCTCGCGCTTTTTCAAAGAAGCTATTTCCTCCTCCACTGCGTTTAGCCTTGAGAAAAGCGCCTGGTACCCCCCGTATTTTCTAATCATGTCGCGGTGCTTTTCAAAAGCCGCCAGCCTACTTCTCAACGACTCCGCCTTTTCTAACAAAGTTTTCTCTGCCGAAGATATGACCTTCACTACTCCGTCCACCACGTCGATGCCGAACAGCCGATCTACCGACAGAGACCTCTTCTGAGAAGTGCCGTATATAAAAGCCTCTAACGTCCTGTGAGAAATATAGACCAGCCGCTCGTATAAGTCCTCGTCTACTCCTAATAATTCGTAAAGCCTCTCCTCGGCCTCGTCTCCCACGTATTCAACACCCTCTGCCAATACTCTTAACTTCTCGCCGCCTCTCCTGCCGAGACGCCTCTCCACCACCACGGCACGGCTCCCGTCACTCAGCTCCAAGAGAACCCGCGCCTCTTGCGCCTCTGTGTTTATCAAATCTACCAACTTGGCCACCCTCTCCTTAACCTCCAGCTGTCTGCCAAAGAGGGCGTACTCCACTGCGTATAAAACAGACGTCTTCCCAGCCCCAATCCTCCCCCAGAATATAGACACGTCTCCCAGCTCTACTACGTGGCGGCCCTTGTAAGAACGAAAGTCCTCAAGTTCAATCTTTCTTATCCTCAACATCTACGCCCAGCCCTTTTAAATACTCTAACAATATTTGTTTAGCCTCCCTGGCCCCCCCGCGCCGGTAGGCCTCCACTAGCTTCTCCGCCAGCCTCCCCTCGTCAGAGTTCCCAAACACCTTTCTCAACTCGTCGACAAGGATGTCCACGTTTTTTGTACTACTCATAATTAAGTCTTTGACCTCAGTATCCGAACCCATTCGTTGTCAGTAATCGGGCCCGCCGGCTTGGCTTGTTGCGGCTCAGGTGGTTTGGCCTCTTGTCTTCTCCTAAGCTCTTCTAATCTCTGGTCTACGTACGCCTTCAGTTTTTCAAATAGAGACTTCTCAAGTCTTTTCAATTCTTCGTCGATACGTGCAGACAACGCGGCTTTCAACGACTCAGCCACCTTGGCCACGTCGACTTGGAGGACTGCGACTTGTCTCGGCTTGGCGTAGATCTTTACCTCAACCCCCTCCACGCCTTTAGCCGGGTCTACTACCACGAGTCCAACGCCGTGGTTTTTAAAAAAACGTATATCTATAAACGCCAGGGCCTCCGGCAAAGCGGCGATGTACGTCTTCGCGGCGTCTTGGGCAAGCAAAGCCCCGACTTGTTTATAAAGCTCAGCTTCTTCGTATATATCTCTAAAGTAGGCAGCGACTACAACTTTGTTAAGACCTTCCTCAAACCATATGAAGTCTCCCTCTTCTTTTAAGTACTTCAGCCCCAGAGTCTCGGTAAAAAATCTTATTAACAACGCCTTTGGAAACTCCACGTTATATACTTTTCTTTATATAATACCAACCCTCCTTGCTTGCGTCAGACCACTCTAAGCTAAGCGGCAGGGCGTAGCCGTAGATGACGGAGCCTCTCCACACCGAGTACTGAGGCTCCGACACTAGTCTTATGTTCACCTTAGAGGCCAGTACGGGGTTTTTCTCGTTTAGGGCGATCATAAGCCGGGTGACGCTGTCCGCCGCCACGTCCTCCATGCCTGGGGGGACCCTCCAGTTAAAGGCCCCGCCGCTGAGTATCACGTTGGAGGCTACTCTCTCTTGTATCTCCACTGAGACGTTTCTAAGCGAGGTGATTATGGCGCTCGCCACGTCCATCTCGCCGTACAGCGTGATGTCCCCCACTACGGCGTTTTCAATCCGCAGACGTGACTGTTCGATGTAGCTCTTGATCTCCTCGTGATTCGGGTCGAACACTATCTCGCCGATTAGGAACCGCGTCCACGCGTACTCCCTGGGAAACTCCACCTCCACCACGGGGGAGAGCCTCACCTTGGCGACGAACCTGTCGGGGCTGGACTTGGCCGCCCGAACGGCCTCTTTTAAATTCTTCGGCACCAGGCCCACGGCCCTCTTGACTACCTCCACGGCGTACTCCTCCCTGGCGATGTCGCTGTAGCCCATGTCCTTAAGGATCTCCCTAGTGATGGCGTTAGCCTCCGCACCGCCTCGGTTCAGCGCCACGAGCCCTTCTCTAATAAAGGCGAAGCTGATAGGCGCCACTTGGATGTTGCCGTGGCCTCCCTCCACTATGATGCAGTTCACCGCATTTTCCGCGATTGCCACAGCCAGCGGCTGGGGCAAGACTGTAACCGCAATTGTGTTGAATTCTGCCGACAATTCGCTAAATAGTTCAAAGATAGACTTGTACATATAGTCGGGGGCCAGCGCCGAGAGAGCCACCGACACGAGCCACCCCTTGAAGTCTGGGTCTGAGACTGGGAACTGGGCCAGGGCGTACCGCGTCAGCTCTTTCAAAACTTTCCAAGCGTCTTCGTCGTCTCTACGCGCCACGCCGTCTTTAAGCGGGTACTTCAAGTTGCGCTGGACGTCCCTGACGCTAGAGAGGTACTTCCGCACCTCCTCGTCTCCCACCACCAGCCCCCTTGCGAGGACCTCCGGCGGAATGCGCATCTTGACAGACTCCGGGAGGTCTCTCAAGAAGAGACCCCGAGTCTGAGTCATCTTAGGCTCGCTCAGCGTAATGGGGCCGTACTTCACGTAGCTAGTACCGTAGTCAATTCCAAATGTGTACTTCAATCTGTAGGCATCTGAAACCACGAAGCGGACAGAGCCGGCCAATATAAATTTAGCCCTCGGGCCTTAGCTTGATCTCGCCGCTTTCTACAGATATCAACACCACGTCGCCTACATCCACGTCGCCGAACACCTCCAGCTCTTCGTCTGTCAGCCACAGCGTTATCCTCGGCACCGAGATCTTGCCGCTTGTAAAGGGCAGAGACCTCACAATTTGAGTCACCAGCGGCATAACCTCACGCATAAGCTGAGCGGCTTGCTCGTCTTGTGCAGAAAACGCGGCCACGGGGCCGGGCAACTCCTTCTCCTCAATTATATCCACTTTGACGTATTTAGTGCCGGTGGGGTCGTATACCAACTGCTTGCTCACGACGACGCCTCTAATAGTAGCCATGACCCCCACACAGGTCTTAGTTATAAAAATTATGTCAGGCCTTGTTCTTCAAAAGCTCTCTCATAAACGCGCTTCTCTTATCAAAAATACCCGCCGGAGGCTGCGTATCGTTCTAAAACCCTCAGCCAGTCGCCTGACCTTGCAATAGGCGACATCACCTTGTATGCCTCCGCTAACTCCTCCTCTGAGTAG
>JBEULK010000087.1:0-11939 GCA_041287325.1 Pyrobaculum sp.
AAAAAGCGGTGTATTATACCGGCCATGTCGTCAGAGAAAAAGCTCAAACCAAAAGTCTTGCGAGAGATGTCGCCAGAGGAAAGACGCAATTTACTCAATCAGCTAAGGGCAGAGTTGGTAAAGCTGGAGACGCAGAGAGCTAGAGGGTTTGTGGAGAAGCCTGGAAGGCTGAGAGAGGTGAGGAGGGCTATTGCTAGAATTCTCACCATTGAAAGAGAGTTAACAGAAGGAGCATCTCAAAAGAGGTAGTGGGCAAGAGGTGCGAATCCAAGTGTATTGACCTCCTGGGCAAAGAGGTCCTCACGTACAAGTGCCCCCACCGCGTGAGGGGGGTTGTGGTAGGTGAGACTTACGGAACTTTCATCGTGTCGGCAGGCGGGCGGGTTGTCACAGTGCCTAAGGCGCTGTGCCATTTCTTTGTTTTTGAAAAGGGAGTTCTCGTCAACGGCCTATACCTAGTGGGGTATAGGGATAGACGCTTGTTTAACTGCGGCGCGTTTTGACGCGTAGTATTTCTAACAACGTGTCAAAGTCGCCGGGGACTGACACCACGACTGCTTCTGTAAAACCTTCTAGCTGGTCTAACAGCTTTAAGGCCTCGCCTGGGCGCACCGCCGTCTGCCTCAGCTTTTTCAACAACTCGGCGTTTTTCTCTGTCTCTACGATGAGGTATGGGTAGACGTTGCGAGGCATGTCTTTTAGTTGCGACACGTCGTTGAAGTGTAGGGCTAGGTAGAAGTCCGCCCCTATTTCCAGTCTTTTCCAGTAGTCTCTTCTCAAGCTGAGTAGGGCCCCTACTTTAAAGCCCATTTGCTTAGCCACGGAGACGGCTTCTTCTGTCGTTACTTCGTACACCGGCGTGCCCTCTACGGGGGGGTCGCCTTGCAACACTACCACGTGGCTTATGTCTAGTAGCTTCGCGGCGCCTAGCAACGATTTAAAGCCTGTCTTGTTCACGTCTAGTAGCCTCAGGTGTACTAATGGCTCGAGTCCTTGTTGCTTAGCCAAGGCCCCGACTGCTATTGCATGTGCGCTCGGCTTACCCCCCGGCGCGTCGGGTATGTCTACCCACGACACGTAGCGCCTCAGCGCCGCCAGTTTTTTTAGTAGCTTGTCCTTGTCTAAAAGAGGCGCTACCTCAGCTATATATTCCATTAGGGCAACGTGAAGGGTAGGAACAACTTGCCGCGGCCTTCGTAGAACTTAGAAAGCGTCTCGTAGAAGATGAGACGGAGCGATTGTATGAGCGAGAAGAGGCCCTCAGCCGTTGCTATTAGGGAGTGCCCGATTATTGCAAACAACAAACCTGCAGGCAGGCCCATTGAGGCGGCGGCTCCGTTTACTAACTTTGACAACACGCCGTGTATCATTACTAAGATTACGAGACGGGAGAAGCTGGGTATGTTGGCAAGCGCTCCTAGCGAACCTTCGACGAATCCTAGAATGAATTCCTCCGTCAACGGCGGCGCCTCCTCATGGTGCTTGTACCTCGCCCTCAGCGCCAACAACCCCGCCGCGCTCCACGCCACTGCGCCTAGGAACACATACATCCAAGGTAGTTTATACAATGGCTCGAGGTAGCTCATGCCCATGCTACCGCCTATTAGCGAAAAGAAGGTCATTCCAAAAGAGAAGAATATTAGTATAGTCGGCGCTACTAGACCCACTGCCACGTCAGGCTCCCCCTTTTTCACGGTGTTGATAAACTTCGAAATAAATGCCAGAAGTATAAGTAAGAAGCCTAGGAAGAAGGCGGCTGCCAACGCGTGCTTGATCCCCAAGACTTCTGCCCCTATGCCTTTCTCTCTAAAGAGGTGAAGCACCGGATCTGCTGGCATCTCAATGCCGAGTTCTTTTAGGCTAAATCCAAAGGCCTCGTGGTATATAAAAGCGCCGAAAAACATGGTAACAAGCCCCGTCAACATCCATATCACCCCCCACTCTTTGTACCTCCCTCCATACAGCTTCGTCATGAGCAGTACGCCTAGGATGAATAAAAGGAAGCCGTGTCCCAGATCGCCGTACATCCAGCCGAAGAACACTGGGAACAGCAAAGCGGCAAGTGGGACTGGGCTTATCTCATTACTCTTAGGCACTCCATACATGTACACAATCTTGGTAAACTGTTTAATTGGCGTGGGATATTTCTCTAACGTAGGTCTACGCTCCGCTGGCACTTTATCGAAATACTTATATCTAATTCTTTTGACGATATCTAATTTACCAATATTGTTTTTAATAAATTCTTCCAAAGCCTTATCTATCTTATCCACATGTCTTTCTAAAACGTAAAACACTAGGGAGGCTATGTCTTTGTGTTCTTCCCACTTCTTGTCTCCATAGACTGAATACTCGACGTAAAGCCTCTCTAAGGCCTCCTGCTCTTTTCTAAGACGCTTGAGAGTGGCCTCGGTGGACTTAATGGCGTCTTCCACCACTTTCCTCCCAGTGGGGATGTCTGTCAGGTACTCAGCCGGGACCTCCACGCCGCCCACTATCTCGCCTTTTGCCAACGCCACTCGTAAGCCTCCAATTTCCTGAACTACATGCGGGCCCCTTACCGACTCTGGCTCTATTACTAGCTTAAACCCCTCTGGAATTTTGAGGCTCTGCCTGTTGCCGAGGGCGTCAAGCAGAGTCTTTATCTTCACCAGGCTAGAGAGCTGGGACTCAAGCCTGGCTATTTCCTCCTTGTATGACGCAAAGAGCCTCCCAATCTCAGACCCCTCGTCAATTGCCGAGCTGTTGTACACGTCCATTATCGCCTGGACGGCGTCTCTAAGCGTAAAGGCATAGTTTAAAAACTCCTTATGCCTCTCTAAATGTTGTTTAAGGCTCTCCTCAGCCTTTTTCAGCCTTTCCTGAAGAATCTCGGGGGGCTCCACTTCGGCGGCTTCTTTTAATGTAAAGACAGAGACTCCGAGTTTTTCAATAGACGTGCGGAGTTGCGCCGCCTGTCTTTTCTCAACTACTACTAAAAGCGTGGAGCCGCGTTGAACCGCCGACGCGTTATGTACTTTACACAGCTCTAAGACTTCTTTTATGCTCCTTCCAGCTAGGACAATAAAAGTCTCTAACACCTCTGTCTTTGGCTGAGACACAGTTTTTACATCTGCCAACTCTTTGGCTATTGGCAACTTAGCCCTCAGCTCTTCTATTAACTTCGTGTAGTACATGACTTCTTTATACACCTCCTCTGCCTTTGCCAAGGCTTCGTTTACTTGTTTTTCTAACGATACCAACGGCAGGGATGTCTTCTCAGGTTTTATGTAAAATGCAAGTTGGTTAAGTATCTCATTTAGACGTTTAAACTTCTGATACGTCTCGGGGTCTCGGGGCCTGGGAAGCTTCTCAGACCTGTTTTCAAGCATTGCTACGCCAGTCTTGCCCACGAAGTATATCAACTCAGGCAAGATGTCCACTACACCAGCTACTCTGAACTCAACGACCTTCTCCAAAGGCACGGAGCTTGTATTTGACTAAGTTTAAAATATTGCGTACACGTATACGACATGTTTACAAGACCTGGGGAAATGCTTAAATAATCTCCCAACAACGCAGCCATGGAACCTATACCCCTACTTGGGGTAATAGTCGGACTACTTGGCATTTTATACGCACTGTACTTAGCAAGGTGGGTCTTGAGACAAGACCCAGGCAACGAGAAGATGCGTTTTATCTCCGACGCAATAGCCAAAGGGGCTAGGGCGTATCTATTCAGGCAGTACAAGACAATCGCCGTACTGTTAGTAGCTCTTGCTGTAATAATCCTCCTCGCCATAGACATGTCGCGCGGCACTCTTGGCCTCACGGCGCTGGGCTTTGTGGTAGGCGCGCTGGGCTCTATGTTGGCGGGGTACTTAGGCATGTACGTCACCACGAGGTCTGCCTCCCGCGTCGCCCAGGCGGCGGCGACAGGAGGAATGGGCAAGGCGTTGCTTGTGTCGTGGCGCGCCGGCGCCGTGATGGGAGTGTCGCTGGCCAGCATCGCCCTGCTCCTTATCTCTGGCTTCTATCTCCTCTTTAGGCAAATTACTCACGACTGGGCAGTGCCCTTGGTGGCGCTGGGCTTCGGAGCCAGCCTTGTCACACTTTTCATGAGAGTCGGCGGCGGCATATATACAAAAGCAGCCGACCTAGGCGCCGACTTAGTGGGCAAGGTCGAGGCCGGCATTCCTGAAGACGACCCTCGCAACCCTGGCGTGATTGCAGACAACGTCGGTGACAACGTGGGAGACGTGGCGGGGATGGCCGCTGACGTGTACGAGTCTTATATAGTCACTATAACTGCGGCGATCTTTCTAGCCGCTATTTTAAGTCTACCGCCAGTCTTTATAGAGGCGATAATTCTATTTGCTACTTTGGCGTTGTTAGCCACGTTTGCCGGCGTAAATCTGCTCAAGACCACAAGCGTGAAGAATCCTCTTTCTTCTATCAGCACAGCTATATACTTAACAATTGGGATAGCAATTATTTTATTCTTCGCAAGCGCTCTGGCCCTCGGCGGCTTAAGCACGGCACAAGCGCTAGCCCTCGCCGTAGCCACGTCGCTAGGCGCCGTGGTGGCGCCTCTAGTTGTAAAGATAACAGACTACTTCACCTCTTACAACTACAGCCCGGTCAGGAGAATTGCGGAACAGACAAAGATTAGTCCCGCCACCGTGATTATTACAGGCTACGGCGTAGGCCTCACAAGTGCCATACCTGTAATAGCTGTGGTTGTCGCGGTGCTTGGAATCTCGTACGCCATAGGCTACTACACAATACCAGTACCAGCAACCTTTGGCGAGTGGTCTAGGTACTTGGCGGGGATCTTCGGCACTGCGATGGCCAGCGTGGGTCTTCTAATAGTAGCTGGCATAATAATTACAGCCGACTCCTACGGCCCCGTGTCTGACAACGCAGGAGGCGTCGTCGAAATGGTTGGCCTGCCAGACGAAGTCCGCGAAGTCACAGACGTGTTGGACTCTGTGGGCAACACGACTAAGGCTACCACAAAGGGCTACGCCATCGCCAGCGCGGCGCTTGCCGCCTTAGTGTTGTTCATAGCGCTGATATTCGAAATTGTTTACTCGGCGTCTAAAATAGGCCATATAGGGCTAGCCGAGGCCATAGCTAGGAGCTTAAGCGGCCTTTCTGTGATAAACGCCAACGTGTTGATAGGGGCGTTCATAGGCGTGTCCCTTGTCTACTTCTTCACTAGCCGCACCTTAGAGGCGGTCGGGCGCACGGCCATGGAAATAGTAGAGGAGATACGCAGACAGTTTAGAGAAAAGCCCGGCATTTTAGAGTGGAAGGAGCAGCCAGACTACGCCAGAGTGGTGGACATAGCCACGCGGAGGGCTTTAGGCGAGTTCCTCATCCCCGGCCTCGCCGCCATAATAGTGCCGTTGTTAACGGGCCTTGTGCTGGGATGGAACGCGCTAGCCGGCCTCATTATGGGCGCGATTGTGGCCGGCGTTCCCAGGGCGTTGTTAATGGCCAACGCAGGCGGGGCGTGGGACAATGCAAAGAAGTACATTGAGATACAGGGGTTGAAGAAGACCGAGATGCACAAAGCCGCCGTCATCGGCGACACGGTGGGCGACCCGTTTAAGGATACCAGCGGCCCGTCGTTAAACCCGCTGATAAAAGTATTGAACACGCTCTCTGTCGTGTTTGCCTACGCCATTGTGTTTACAAACTTTGCACTTGGAATATTCCCAATGGGCTTACTGCCGTTTTAAATAAAAATACGTCTTTTTTCAGTAGTGGACTACCCCCCAGAGTCTGAGGACGGCAACATCGAGTACAAGCTCACTCTTGGGAGTCAAGACTTAGACAGGTTGGGAGGTCAGCTGAAGCGGAGGTTGCTAGAGGGCGGGGGAGAGGCTATTTATCTCATCGGCGTGTCTAACGACGGGAGGCCCGTGGGCCTCCCCGACGACGAGCTGGTAAAGGCGCTTGGAGTCCTGCGGGACGTGGCGAAGAGGGTGGGGGCCTCTGTATACATCTTAAGGGTTTCCGAGGGGACACGCGGCAAAGTGGCTGAGGTCTTGCTAAGAGTCGCGGCCAGGGAGGAGCCGCCTCCCACAGTCACCGTGGTGGCCATGGGGAACGTAGACGCAGGTAAGTCCACGCTGATTGGAGTATTAACCACGGGAAGGTTGGACGACGGGAAGGGCTCTGCCAGGGCCTACGCCTCTCGTTACAAACACGAGGTGTTGACTGGCCGCACCTCTGCGGTGTCGATGCGGCTCCTGGGGTTCAGCGGCGACGTGGTGGTAAATCATAAGTTAGTAGACCCCCTGGACGAGGCCGAGGTGTACCGGCGGTCTGACAAGTTAGTATTGTTCGTAGACGTCGGGGGCCACGAGCGGTACCTACGCACGGCGCTGAGAGGGTTGTTCAGCTCAGAGCCAGACTATGTGATGCTCGTCGTGGCTGCCAACGCGGGGGTGCAGAAAATTACTAAGGAGCACTTAGGCATTGCAACAGCTATAGGAGTCCCCGTCTTTGTAGTAATTACTAGAGTAGACATAGCCCCCCAGGAGGTGTTTCAAAGAACAGTCGACGAGGTGACGACGTTGTTAAAAACACCAGGTGTCAGCAAACTGCCGTACGTAGTCAGAGACGAAGGCGACGTAATTCTGGCGGCTAGGGCCATGCCCAGCGGGAGGGTGGCGCCTGTATTTTACACGTCGAGCGTCACGGGGCACGGGCTGAACTTGTTGTTAAAATTCCTCTCAGTCCTCCCCAGAAGGAGGAGCTGGGACCAAGGCGGGGGGTTCCTCATGTACGTATCAGACATATATATGGTGAAGGGCGTCGGCGTAGTCGTAGGCGGCTTAGTAGAAAGGGGAGTGGTCAAGACAGGAGACAAGATCTGGCTCGGCCCGCTGAGAGACGGGACCTGGGTCCAGACGTCTGTAAAGTCTATTCACATAAACAGGACGCCAGCGGAGTCGGCAAAGGCGGGCAACTTCATAACCATGGCCCTAGACAGAGTAGAAAAAGTAGAGAAGGGCATGGTCTTGTCCAAACAGCCTCTAAAGGCGACGCGTAGCGTCACGGCGGACGTGCTGGTGCTACGTCACCCCACTGTGGTGAGGCCGGGCTTTTCAGGAGTGTTCCACTACAAGGCCGTGCGCACCGGGGCCTACGTGAGGGAAATCGACAAGGGGGGCTTGATGGTAGGAGACAGCGGCGTGGTTAAGCTAGAGCTGACCCGCCCGTGGTACATAGAAGGAGGCGTCTTCATCTTGCGAAACGGGCCCACGCGCATCTTCGGGAGGATACTCCACCTGGAGGACGCCCACTCCTCATAGCGACAGTATCTTAAAAATGTCCACTATCTAAAGTAGGGTGGAGCTCTTGTTGCCTAAGCCTCTTTGCGACGTCGTCAACTGCCACGACTTAGACCTAAGCGTAGAGGGGGCACTCGCAGAACTGAGACGAGAACAAGAAGTTTTTAAACTGCTACCCGACGTATACGCCTACAGGTACGACTTCAAGCGCCTCTCCCCCTCTGTGATAAACGACTACGAGTACTGCCCCCGACTTCTCTGGACGCAGTACAAACTCGGCCTCAAGCTACTTACAAAAAAATCTCTCGTATCTCTGGTCAAGGGGCGGGTGCTCCATGAGCGCTACGAGAGGGCCCTCTCTGTCTACAACAACGTCATTACGGAGTATAAAATCGAAATTGGGGACTTGGTAGGGGTCGTCGACTTAGTGATAAGACGCGGCGGGAAGAACATACCCGTGGAAATTAAGACAGGCACAGCCAGCAAACAAGCACACAAGTACCAGCTTCAGATATACATCTCCATGCTAGGCGCGGAGTACGGCTATCTGGTGTACAGAAACAGAATAGAAAGAGTACACAGAGATAACTCTGCCTTGTTATTACTCCACAGAATTAAAGAAGTTCTCAGCGGCGACAAGCCCCCAGCGCAACGTTGCGAAAAATGTGAGTTTAAGGCTATATGTAAATACATATGAGGTGTCTGTGGCGGCGTAGGAGATACTTTCCCACAGCCGCAAGACACCCTGCGGGATACTCGACGCGCCGCAAGGCAACGCGACCCCGCTATGCAGGCGATGGAGGTATAGGCAGGTGGCGTCTCTCTCGCGTCCATCCCTATGCGAGAGGCGCATTACTAGAAAGAGCCTAATCGAAAAAAGTAAAGAAGTAACTTATAAAGATAATATGTTTATCAGGGGGCGTGACACCTAGCTATATCGAATATTTTGAGATGCCTTCGTATACGCCTTATGTTGTATATTCTCTTGCCTTTTTATCAGTAATATCTCTATTATATTTCTCACATAAACTCTTGAAAGACGTAGGAGGATTAAAATTTATATTTAATAGACTTTTAAAACGTAAGACGTATGTATTCTTAAAAGAATTTCTACTCCATGAAAGGTTTTTTTCAAACGAGACTTTGGGCGGCGTTACGCATTACTTACTCATCATAGGACTTGGAATTTCATTTATAGCCACAATTATAGTCTCAGTTACTCACTATGCTAACGTAGTCTACGGCGGCTTCCTGTTTCTAGTATTTAGATTTCTGTTAGACATAGCGGCTGTGTTTTTAGTAGTCAGCTCACTATTAGCTATATATAGAATTTTAAAAAATAAAAATAGATATAATTATAAAGAATACATATTAATACTAGTTGGATTTATTATAATTAGTATTACAGGTATTACACTACGAAGATATAGAATAGAGCATTATTTCGGGGGGCCTACTACGTGGTCCCCACTCTCTTATATAATTCCTATGCCTACTCCTCAACTATATGTTATATCATATTTTACTCACATTGTTGCAGTATTTACATTAATTTCAATAATTCCATTAACTATGTTAAGACATATGATATTAGCATATGCAAATTATACAGGGATAGAGAGGCCCTACGGCGAGTTGACGACACCATTTGAACTAGAAAAAGTAATAGAGACTGGTCAGACCGAAATTAAAGTCGGCGTGAAGTCTAAGGCCGATCTAGATCCCCTCCACAGAGTTATGCCAGATGCGTGTACTAACTGTAACAGGTGTGAAGACGTATGCCCGGCGACTAAGGCCGGCCGCCCGTTAAGCCCTCGCGTCTTGATAAAGAAGCTCTCATCTGCGCCTCTAGATAAATCACTATTTGAAGTAGGGCTCTTAGAAGATGAAGTATGGGCTTGTACGACTTGTGGAGCTTGTATGCTGTCCTGCCCAGTCTACATACGTCATGTAGATTATATAGTAGACATCAGAAGAGCCCTAGTATTTGACTCAAAGATAGACCAAAAGAAGTCAGACCTCTTGATGTCGTTAAGTCAATACAACAATACCCAGATGCAGAGCAATTACGGCAGACATGAGTGGTTGAGAGAACTGGGCGTTAAGACGGCGGCAGAGAACCCCGATTTCGAATACCTCCTCTGGTTGGGGTGCATGGGCAGTTTTGACAACAGGGCGCGTCAAATAGTCGCATCTTTTGTAAAAATACTCGACAAGGCTGGCATGTTAGAGAAAACAGCCGTGTTAGGAGACGAGGAAACTTGTTGCGGCGAGCCGGCGAGGCGGATAGGAGAAGAGAGCCGCTTCCAGGAAATTGTTCTAAACAATAGAGAGTTATTTAAAAAATACAATATTAAGAAAATTATTACAATATGTCCGCATGGATATAACGTATTTAAAAATGAATATAAGAGATTTGGAGTAGAACTGGAGGTATATCACCACGTCGAGGTAATCCAGAAGCTGATTGAAGAGAAGAAGATACGAGTCGCCGGCAAGGGAAGCTACGTCATACACGACCCCTGCTACCTCGCCAGGTATAACAAGGTGGTAGAGCCGCAACGCAAAATAGTGGTCAAGCTAGGCGAGTTGAGAGAGCCGCCTCGCCGGGGCGAAAAGACCTTCTGTTGCGGCGCCGGGGGAGCCAACTACTGGTACGACGTGCCTGAGGAGAAGAGAATAAGCCACATTCGGTTTGAAGAACTCGTCAGCACAGGCGCGTCAACTATTATAACCCTATGTCCGTTTTGCAACGCCATGCTATCAGACGCCAAGAGGACAAAAGAAAGCCCAGTGGAGGTAAAAGACATTGCAGAAGTCGTTGCGGAGAACCTGTAAACAGAATTGTTTATTAACAAGTCTGTTTACATCGACATGCCCATTCGAGTGGGGATAATAGGCGTGGGAAACTGCGCCTCTGCCCTCGTGCAGGGCATAGAGTACTACAAAAGACACCCAGAGGCGGAGCCCATTGTGGCGTTTAAAGAAGTGGGTAGCTACACCCCGAGGGACATAGTCTTCACATCTGCTTTCGAGATAGACGCCAGGAAGGTAGGCTTAGATCTGGCGGAGGCCATTTTCCAGCCTCCTAACAACGCCACTGTTGTGTATAAGCCGGGGAAGCTAGGCGTAGTTGTGCGCCCAGGCCCTGTGCTGGACGGAAAACCCGAGGGCGGGCTCGTGGAAAAGGTTGTAGAAGCCACGGTGGAAGACGTAGTGAGGGAGCTACACTCTACAAACACTGAAGTGGTAGTGAACTACCTCCCCACCGGGGCTAAAAAAGCCGCCGAGGCCTACGCAGAGGCTGCTCTGAGGGCGGGAGCGGCTTTTATAAACGCAATGCCCGCGCCAATTGCCACAAGCGAGTACTGGCAGAGAAAGTTCGCTGAGCGCGGCCTGCCCCTGCTAGGCGACGACACTCAAAACCAGATAGGCGCCACAGTGCTTCACAAGACTCTGGTCAGGTTGCTGGCGCTGAGAGGCGTCCGCATAAGACACACATACCAGATAAACGTAGGCGGTACCCCGGACTTTGTAAACCTCATGTACCGGCGGGGCGACAAGGAAAAGACGAAGACGGCGGCGGTTAAGATGATGGCGGCGGGGCGGGAGTTCGGCGCCTATATATCCCCGGTGGCCTATATAGAGTTCTTGGGAGACAGGAAGATTGCGCACACTCTGATAGAGGCCGAGATCTTCGGAGGGCTTTCAATACGCATAGAGGCTACTCTCGACGTACACGACGCGTGGAACAGCGCCGCGATCGTCACAGACTCGATTCGACTAGCCAAGCTGGCCCTTGACAGAGGCATCGGCGGGCCGCTTATAAGCGCTTCGGCGTGGGGCTTCAAAAACCCGCCCGTCCACCTAAGCCCAGACGAGGCGTACAAAGCAGTTCTGGAGTTCATAGAGGGCAGGAGAGATAGATGAGAGCGTACCAGAGGTTTAGGCGATGCATAGGGCAGGGCAACCTGTGGCTGTACGTGGTAAGCGTACTCCGCAAGAAGGGGCCGATGCACGGCTACGCCATTATACAAGAGATAAGGAGGCTGGGGTTTAACATAAGTACCGTGTACGGCTACGTCCTCCTCAAGAGAATGGTGGCAGACGGAGTACTTGTCGAGGCGGAAGAAGGCGGGAGGAAAGTATACAAAGCCTCAGAGGCCGCCTTGGAGAACTTTGAAAAAGCCCTCAAAGAGCTACAACTCCTCATCCAGACGCTGGCGTGACTTGTGTAATCCAGATCACAGGGGGCAAAGACGTGGGGAAGACTGTCCTCGCGGAGAGGATAATTAAGAGGCTGAAACAAGAGGGCCGCACAGTGGTGGCGGTGAAGCTAAGCCACCACGACCCCGACCCGCCCACAAAAGACACGCACAGGTTGAGAAGGGCGGGCGCCGACAGTGTGTTGTTTTACAACGGCGAGGTATACGTGCTTTACACACGCGCAGTGGACTGCGGCGTTTTAGACGCGGATTACGTCGTCGTAGAAGGCCTCAGAGACAAAAAAGTCGGGTACAAAATACACGTAGGCCCCAACGCCCCAGACGACGCAGACCTCGTCGTCAAAACAGCCGACGAAGAAGTAGAAATAGTCTGCATAGACAAAGACCCATGCGACGTCTTAAAAACAATAGCCAGCCACAGGCCCAG
>JBEULK010000088.1:0-11690 GCA_041287325.1 Pyrobaculum sp.
GGCGTTCAACGAATTGCTGGCGGGATGTATCGCAGAGGGCAGATGCGACAAGAAGGAGACAAGACAGAGGCCGGACGGCAAGGCGTGGCGCTTCCACCTATACGCTCCGGACCTGAAGGAGCTCGGCGCTGTGTAGCCAGCCGTCACCCCCTATAAACTTATAGACCGGACGATATCTCCCTATGATACTCGCATATACTGGCAATGGAAAGGGCAAGACTACAGCGGCTGTTGTTGAGGGCATGGGGCCACGATATGAAGGTGCTCGCCGTATTTATGATGAAGACCCCCAGGTACTTCAACGACTATACTGGCGAATACAAGGCGTTGAGGCGTCTGGGGATACGCGCGTTGTATCTAGAGGACCACAAGGGCCCTCGAGACCTACTAGACGAGGCGTTGTCAGAGGCGCAGAATTACGATCTGATCGTCCTTGACGAGTTTAACTATGCGGTGAGGCAGGGATTCATAAAGCCCGAAGAGTTCAAGAGGCTGGAGGGGCTGAGACCGCACGTAGTGGTCACCGGCAATTATCATTTCGGCGAGCTGGAACGGGCAGATCTCGCGTCCGAAATTAGGGCCGTGAAGCACTACTACTCTAGAGGCCTGGTGGGCGTGAGGGGGCTCGATTGGTGATATGGCCCCGGCGCTCCGGCCTTGACGCCTCTAGTATTAAATCTAGGGGCCCGTCTAACCGCTTTGGGCAATGTAGTGCTCGGCGGCGATTTCGCCGAAATTGAATATGTGGTCTTTAAGCAAGTGGTTCCATGAAGAAGATAGTTGTAAATCTTTAAAAATGGAATTTGAAGTCGGTTCCATGAAGAAGATAGTTGTAGTTGGCGGCGGAATTGCCGGGATGGCTGCAGTCAAGACGCTACTAGACGGCAAGGTGAATGCAGAGATTACAGTGATAACTCAAAATCCGCACTACATCTCAGGGCCCAGCAGGCCCCTACTGCTCACGAACGAACAGTCGCTAGACAGAATAGTGAGGGGCTATGAGGAGGCCGCCAGTGGGATCAAACTTATAGTCGGCACTGTCTCCTCGATAGACCCAGAGAACAGGAGGGTGAAATATGTAGGCGGGTATGTCTCTAACGGCGGGACTAACGAGCTTAGTTACGATTACTTGTTGTTGGCGCCGGGCGTCGTGCTGGACGGCTCCGGTATAGCTGGCTACGAGAAGTATAGATATAACGTCCTGAACGTATACGACCCCGGTAGGGTGCACCTACTAAAAAGCAAGGTCTGGGGCGCCGAGGGGGGCAACGTGGTGGTGTACGCGCCCAAGGCGCCATATAGATGTGCGCCGGCGCCCACCGAGACGGCCTTATTAATAGACACCGTGTTGCGTAATAGGGGCGTGCGCGGCAAGTTTAAAATAGTGCATATAGACGCCAACGACAAGACCCAGCCGCCGGTGATAGCGGATGTGGTGGGCCAGTTGTACTCCAAGTTGGGGATAGACTTGGTGCTCAACCAAGAGATCGTAGAGATCGGGGCGAATGAGGTCGTCACGAAGTCTGGAGAGCGCTATAAATACGACATACTGGCCCTATTGGAGCCCAACAGGGCGCCTAAATTCGTCGAGGAGGCGGGCCTCGGCAAGAATTGGGTTGATGTGAGGGGTCCACAAGACTTGAGGCATCCCAAATACGACGACGTGCTGGCGGCAGGAGATGTAGCAGGTCTGCCGTTCCCCAAAAACCAAGAAATAGCCTTCGAAAGCGCGTTGTTCGCTGCTAACAAGATATTGGAGATGGAGGGCTTGCCATATAGGGCGTCGGTTCAATACGCATTCGTGGGCTGGGCCTATGTCGGCAATCCCGAAGGCAAGCTTGAAAGCCTCTCTGTGAGGTTCGGCCTAGACTTCACGAGCCAGCCGCCGAAGCCCACAAAAGACCCAGAGCCCAAGAGGAACTACACACTAGCTAAGGACAATTGGGAGCAGAGCTATCTGGCGAACCTATTCGGCTATAAATAACCGGCCTTTTTCTCTTCGTGCATGGAGGCACTTCTTGGGCCGAGCGGGAAGTATTGGATTTCAGCGATAATTTAAATCCGCTGGGCCCTCCGCAGAAGTTCTTGGAGCTAATACGCGAGGCCGTGGAGAGGAGAGTGTACCTGAAGTTTCCGGCCAATTTGGCGGAGGAAGTCCTTTCGGAGTACGAGGGCGTCGACGTGACGTTGTTCGACGGAGCCACAGAGGCGCTCGAGGTCGTCTTGTCGTCGCTTAGGCCCAAGAGGCTTCTGTTGCCCTGGCCGACTTATAGCGACTACGTCCGCATCGCGCGGGCGTTCGGCTTGGAGGTCGTCACGGGGGAGTTAGAAGAGTTGGCGAGAAGGGCCGGGCCTAGAGACGTCGTTATTTTATGTAATCCCAACAACCCCACGGGCGCTCTGTTTCGCCGTGACCAAGTGTTGGAGCTAAACAGGGCTCTGTCTCTGCGGGGGGCGAGCCTAGTTGCAGACGAGTCCTTTCTGGATTTTGTAGATGAGGAGTCGGCGGCTCCCGACGTGTTGGTCGTCAAGTCCTACGGCAAGATATTGGCCGTTCCGGGCTTAAGGCTCGGCGCGATCCTAGGCGATATAAATCCGGATTTAAAGCCGCCCTGGCGGGTGAACTCCATAGCGGATTACGCCTTGTATCACACAGGTCCGGAGGCGTTGAGGTGTCGGCGGCCACGCGGGAGTACATATCGGCGGAGAGCCCTAGAGTGCAAGAGGCCCTTTCGAGATGCGTCGAGGTGTTTAGATCGCAACTACACTTCTTTATGGTTAGGGTAAGACCGACGCAGTTAAAGTGAGGCCTCTCGACGATTTAGGCTTGACGGGCTACTCCCGGGTGTCGATAAAGAGGAGGGAGGAAAACGACGTGTTGTTAGGGGCTCTATGCGTTGCCTCAAATCGCTAATCGCCTTCTTTACTGTAATACCAGTCGAGGTCGATCTCGATTTCTCCTGCGTCTGGGCTCTGCCCTACGTTGTGGCGCCCATTATAGGCGGCATCTCCGCCCTGTCCTTCACCGCGACGGACCCCCTCGTCTCATATCTGGTCTTGCTCCTACTGACCGGCTTGAACCACCTGGACGGTCTGGCCGATACGGCCGACGCCCTGATGGTCAGAGATAAGGAGAGGCTAGAGCCGTGCTGGAAGATCCCCGGAGGAGCACCGCCGGCATTTTCGCCGTCGTGACCTCGGCCCTGCTCTCTGCGGCATATCTGAAGAGCCCGTGGCAGTTACTGTTTTATTATGGGCTGGAAACCTGTTGAAAACATAGAAAGAGACTTAGAGAAAGCTGAAGAACAATAGGCGCTTTATGGTGGAGTATTTGTCAAGGGCGGAAACGTCGTAGAGATACGTACTGGGGTCATAGTGGCCGCCCGATATGCCGACAAACTCCGTAGAGCCGCCTTCGCCGCGTTTAAAAACACCGTAAGAGGAGATATTGAGGGCAGTGGCCGAGCTGAATAAGGCTCTATACGAAAAGCTGACTAAGATGGGCGTAGGCAAGCTGGATATAATCAGGATATCTGTAGAGGCCAGGGTGGAGGAGGGGAGGTTGAGCTTCGGGGAGCTTGCGGTCGAGTGGTTCGTCCCCTATACTAAAACAACAGAACTCCAAAACGAGTTGGACGAATGTAGATCTACAATTCGAGAATTGAGACAGAGGCTCGAAGAGCAGGGGGAGCTTAATTCTGGCGTTTTTCGCGCCCTCCAGCCTTATGCGTATTCCATCGCCGAATATTTGTTCTAGATAGTGGTACGCCACATCTCGGGCCGCTACGGCTTTCGTCTTGTCTTTAAGCTCTGTTAGGATTTTCATATACGCGTTGGGATATTGGGCCGCTAGCTCTGCATCATCTAGTAGAGACACGTCGAACTCTCTAGGCGCGGGGTAGTCTGCTATCTTATAGTGCCTATCATAATAATATTCTATATATTCTTCGATTCCCCAATTATATTTTACCCATTCGAGCTTTACATAAAGTGGGTTTAGGCCGGCCTTATATAGGGATATGGCTAGAGCTCTTAACAACGCGGTTTTGCCCCAGCCTGTTATATATATATCCGCCTCCCAGCCATCACGTTGGACATAGCCATGGCGAGTTCTGGGGCGCTGTAGGGTAGCTCCTCAAGGGCCAGCTCCTCGCCGATCATATCGGGAGGGCTGTCTATATTTATTTGGACTTCAAATAAAATTATTTCAAGTCATCCAAGTTACTTCTCTTCCAGTCTTTATAGATATTTCGGCCGCATCGCAGAGCTTTACGGAATAGATTATATCCTCTCGAGGAACCACGGAGCCCCCTTGGCTGGCCGCCGCCTTTAAGAACTCCCTGCCCTGTAACAACAACGGCTCCTCTCCGGCGAGCTTTGGGCTCCAAGCGATGTCCCTACCGAAGAAAGCCAAGGTGTCTGTAGAGATATACTGGCCATGCCGTCTGTGCCCACTATTTCGAACCTACTGAACTTATACGACGGGGTCCAAACTGGCCTCATAAAAAGACGAAAGTCCCTTCCCCCTTGCAAATATCTGAGCGTGGATCACGTTGCCGTCTTCCGCCAAGCCATATGCAGAAACCACAGAGGCCTTGTTGGAGGCGATGTAGAGGGCCAAGTCGAAGTCGTGTATCGCAAGATCTTTGATGACGCCGACTCTTTGAGGTTTCGGCGAGGTCCGCCTGCTGTAGACACAGTTCCGCCTAGCTTGTTGAGGTTTTCTTTTAGGCATCTGACGGCTGGGCGGAAACGCAAGACGTAGCCCGTAGTTATCACGACGCCGCGAGACCTGTCCAACAGCTCAACGGTCTGCATATAGTTTTCTGCGAACGGCTTCTCCACTAACAGCGATATGCCCGCCGATAATAGCCTCAATGCGTGTTCGTAGTGCATTTTTGTTGGGGTCGCAATTATCGCCGCGTCTACATCGGCCCTTATGGCTTCGTCTAAAGTCTTCAAGGGGCTGACTCCGTATACCCTCTGGGCCCATTTGAGTCTATTTTCGTCTATATCGACCGCATACAGCTCGTCGACAAGGCCCTCAGCCGACAATAGCTTCAAGACCCTCACGTGGCTCTTCCCCCACCCGCCTATCCCGACTACGGCCACTTTAAGCATCGCGCCCTCTATATGTGGCTACTTATTTATTTTGGCTTGGGGATATCTGGCCTTTAGTTCTCCTACAAGGAACTCGCGGACCTTTGAGACCAAGCTTCTCGCCTCGTCGCAAGTCTCAGCGCTGCCGTATATGTGTAGCTCCTCCAGAGGGGCCCCGGTCTCGTGGCCCTTCGGGTGGCTCTTCACGTAGACCCTGCTGTCTAGCTTCAAGGCCTCTCTTATCAACGGCGCCAAATCGGCATCGGGGACGCCGCTTAGATGGAACGAATCTTCGGCGAAACAGAGACGGGGCCCTCTCTCCCTTAATAGCGGCTCTACCTGTTCTTCAAATATGGCCTCCATCTCCTTGGGGACGCCTGGAAGCAACACGAGGATCTTTCCGTCGTGTTCGATCCATATGCCGGGGGCCACGCCGACAGAGTTGTATAGAGGCCTCGCGCCTTTGGGCAAATAGGCCATCTTCAAGCGTTCAGGAGTCGTCTGATACCCCCTCTGTTCGTATTTCTCCACGACCCATCTACGCGCCATCTCGTCGAGCTCTGCCTCGACCCCAAGGGCTTTGGCAGCGGCCAGATTGGTCATGTCGTCGGGAGTTGGGCCGAGGCCCCCTGTAGATATGGCCAATTCCGCCTTCCCCAAGGCCTCCCTAAATATCGCCACTATTTCGTCCTCCTCGTCGGGCACTACGACGATCTTTCTGACTTGATACCCCAGATATGTCAACTTTTTAGCCAACCACGCCGCGTTGGTGTTCACGACACGCCCGATCAACAACTCGTTTCCCACCGAGATTATCCAAGCGGAAGGCATGCGTTACATGTCGGCGCTACTTAAAAAGTCAACTCGACTAGACTTCATGGAGTTCCCAGAAGTAGAGCTTCGAGCCCATACGGGGGAAAACATAAACCCAAAACGTTACGAGAAGGCGGTAGTTTATTTCTTCCCGAAGGCCTTCACGTTGGGTTGCACCAAAGAGGCTATTAGGTTCAACGAGCTATATGAGGAATTCAAAAAGGCGGGATTTGAGGTCTTCGGGGTTTCAGTCGACGGCGTCGACACCTTGAAGAAGTTCGCAGAGAAGTACGGCTTAAAGTTTAAACTCTTAAGCGATAAGGGCGGCGTGCTTGCCAGGGCGTTGGGCATATTGAGGCCTTCCGGGTCTGCAGAAAGAGTGACCTACGTCCTCAAATCGGGCCTTGTGGTGGAGGTAATAAGGGGACTGAAGAGCGCCGACCAACATGCAGATAAAGCTTTAGAGGTGGCGAAAAAGACGACATAGTGATGTCACCACACAGGCCAGAGAGCGATGATCTATGACCTGCCGGCTGATAGCAGTTCGAAGAAGCGATCCCTAATATAGGGCGTATCTATCGTCAAAGAGCCGGCCTCAACTAGATGGGGGCCCTTCTGGGCCACCTCGCCGATTATAGTCGCCTCGACCCCCAAGCTCCCTATACGTCTGAGCGCCTCGCCGGCCTTATCGCGAGGTACAGCGGCCAGCAACGCCCCGGAGCTTAAAGTGGAAAGCGGGTCTAGCCCCACTACAGAACACAACGTTGCGGCCTCCCTAGAGACCCTTATGGAGCCCAAATCGACTTTTATAGTAGTATTGGAGGCGTAGGCCATCTCGGCGAGCCCCGCCAGAACTCCGCCCTCGGTGGGGTCGTGCATAGAGGTTGCTAGGTCCGATATGAGGAGGGCCTCCTTCACAACCGAGACTTGTCTTATAAAACCGGCGGCTCTGTCCATAACGTCGTCGGGCACGCCCGAGGCCTTAAGGCGCTCTCTGAAGTCGGTCGCCAATATGGCGGCGGCCTCGAGGGCGGCGCTTTTGGTCATTATCATCACATCGCCCGGCCCTGCCCCCTCGGTGGCTATGCACCTATCTTCGTCGCCTATCGCGGTCATGACCACCAACGGCCTCTCAACGGCTGTGGTGACTTCCGTATGGCCCCCCACGACAGTCGCGCCGAGCTCTATAGCGGCCTCGTCTATTTGTCTAGTTATCTTTTCGAGTACCTCCTCGTCGGCGCTAGGGGGTAGAAATATGGTGGGCAGGAGCCACCGCGGCCTGATGCCCTTGGTGGTCAGATCGTTCGAGACGACATGTACTGCAAGCCAGCCCAACAGCTCGACGAAGCCCGAGATGGGGTCTGTATGTACCGCCAGATAACGCCTATCGGCCTTTATTATTACTGCGTCCTCTCCGAGCCGAGGCCCCAACAACACCGAAGGGTCGTAGGAGCCAGTCCTGGACCAGATGTATTTGGACGCCAAATCTATAGGCAATTTGCCTATCTTCATATATTCTTTTCTAGATTTTTAAGTAGATTTGTTGATATTTTAATAAGTGTATTCTTGCTTTCTTCATCTAGTTTATCTAGGTTATCCAATAAGAAATTATATAGATTTTCGAAGACTAGGACGGCCTCTTTGATGTAATCTGCGCCGATGCCCAACAGCCTCCTGCCCCCTTCGGTGAGCTCGTAGTACTTCTTAGGTCCATCCGTCTTTGCGACGCGTATCAAGCCCTCTGCCTCGAGTTGGGCTAAGGCGGGATATATAGAGCCGGGCGAGGGGCGCCAGAAGCCCCACGTCATACGTTCTATCTCCTCTGCGATCTGGGAGCCGGTCAGGGGGCTCCGCGACGCTAAGATATATAGAATTATATGGCGTAGCCCCTCCTCCGCATGAAAAACGGCGGCCTTTCTCCCCACATCCAAGCCCTATGCCAACGATCCACCTCTGAATCGTTATCGAAAAATTTAAACATTTCGAAATCCAAGATCTGAGAGGACCTCCCGGAGGACCCGATCTCTATTCTCCTGTGAGATCACAATGACCCTGAACCCCCACTGCCTAGCTGTTTCCACGAGAATGAAAGACCGCCAGAGCCTTCGGGGCTCGCGAAAGCGCAGATCTGGCCTCATGGAGGAAGCCAGGACATTTGGACTCCATAGGGCCTATTTCGTCGACCACCAATAGGTCCGCATCGGCGGCCATCAACGCAGACGACATGAAGGCGCAGGCGCCTAAATCTACCACATATCTGCCCACTCTAGGCGCGCCGACGCCGACTCGCGCCAACGGGGCTCTCCGTCCGTCAGGAATCGTCACGACATCAAATCCAATCATTGCCCCTCCCTCTCTGACCTCGAGAGTCACAAATCCGCCGACCTTAACGCCAGCCCTTCTGGCCACATCTACGACTTTAAGCTCTAGAGTCGTCTTGCCGGAGCCCGGCCGCCCCGAAACTGCGACCTTCACGAACGTTATCGTCTATATAAAAATCAGCCCTTTCACGCCTCTTCACCGTTCGGCCGCGTCCAGCATCTTCATTAAGCCCACTAAGATAGGAAAATTAAATGATGAACACAACCTAAAAGCCGGGCTTGCTGGAGTGGCCAGGGCTGACGGCCTATAGTTCGAGACAAAAACGTGGTTTATGTCGAAAACCTTACCGTTGCGGTTGTCTCCCCAAGATCTTTAGCAACTCGAAGGCAACGCCGAGTCCTCTTTGTACATCCGGATCGTTGAGGGCGCTTAGGAGGCCCCAGATGCCCTTAACGGGCTTGGGGTTCGCTATGGCGTCCGGAGTTGCGTTTTTGCCCAGCCTTACCAACAGCTCTTGCATTGTTGCTTTCATGTTGAGTATATCTGGGGTTTCCAGTTTGGACATGGCCCCCAGGGTGCCATCTACGCCGATAGATATAAGGCGGAACATCGCTGGGTCTTGTAATAAATAGTGTATAAGTTCCTCGAAGCGGTTTACCACCATCATCAGGGCGTCGAGAACGCCGGTCCTTTTCAACTCTACTAGTTGCTCTACGAGTTTTTGTAGCTCGTCGGCATTTTCAGCTAAAGTCTTCAACAAATCGGCCAGCTTCTGTTCGGCCTGAGGCGGGATCTGGGCGCTCATATTGTAGTCGCCAGCCATGTCTTGTAGAACAAGTCCTTTATTAACTTACCCAACGGCGACTTCAAGATGCTGTAACAACTCCCCATCCACGCCGCCTTGTTATTAGTTAGGTCCAGCTTTATGTCGCAATTGAACATCATGCCGAACTCTCCGTAGTCCATGGCGCACGTCATGGCGTTTATCTGCGCCGGATCCACCGGCACGCCCAATATCTCGCCTGCCACCATATTGGCGCTGGCCAAAGCCGTGAAGTGCACCGGCATGCCGGCTGCGGGGAGTCCTATCGACGGCATTGAGTGTTCGCCGGGCAGGTACACGTCGTCGTACTTAACGCTCCTTCCCGTAAACACATTAATGGGGGTCCACACGCCGTTGGGGAAACTGGCCGCTAGAGGAGTGCCGCCAAAGGGCTTGGGGAGCCTTGAAGGAGGCACGACCACCAGCAAGTCGTATTTTACCTTCTCGCCGCCTGCAGTCACAGTCTTCGTCTTATCGTCGACCGGACCCGGCTGGGTCATCCCGCCGATATATTTTATCCCCTTCGCGGCGAAAGCCTCCTCAGTTATCTTAACCGCCTCGGGGCCCAGGGGCTCTATCGGGCGCTTAAAGGGATGTATCAAGGTTATGTCGACTTTGCTCCTTATGCCTCTCTTTCTGAATATGGCGTCTAGCTGACCTGCTATCTCGAAGGGATAGACGCCGCACCTATAGACCGGCTCGGGGACGTAGATCACCACGTTTCCTCCCTTGAAGTTGGCCAAGCCGTCTTTAAACTTAAGCGCTCCGTCGAGCGTATAGTTGTGGAAGCCCGCCTCTAAGTTATAGGTCTTGAAGTCGAAGTCGACGCCCAGGCTCGCGATCAGATAGTCGTATTGGAACTTGCCTTGATCTGTTTCCACGGTCCTGTTGTCGGGATCTACCTTTTTAACTACGGCCTTGACGGTCTTGACGCCGCGATACGAAAACCTAGATAGAGGCAACATGGCTTGTTGTGGCGATATGTCGCCTAACGCTATATTCACTAGGAGGGGGGGCAGTAGATAGTAATCGGTGTCGCTTATGAGCGTCACCTCAACGTCGGCGCGGCCGCGCGTCCTTTCGGCGATCCTCTTGGCCGCCACGACGCCGCCAACGCCCCCACCTAGAACTAACACCTTTTTGGGCATAGGAGCCTCGCCACTCTTATATTTAAATATTGCTTTCGCGTTTTTACGAGAATGTATTTGTGTTAAGTTTCTACCTTAAGGGATTTAGAAAGGCTTTCTATTATTTTATTTTTAACCTCCTCGAAATGTTTCGGCAAATCTTCAGGCGCCAGTCCCCGCGCGAGATATCTAGAGAAGCGCCTCTTGTATTCCTCCTCATTATTCGACTTCAACTCTCTTGCGTATTCGGCTACATGCGAGCCCGAGACCCTCTCCTCATCGGGCAATACCTCCTCCTCGTGGGGCATCTCAAGTCCCGCATCGAGCGCGCCTTTAAGCAACGCGAAGATTATAAAGCCTTGAGTTAAATACCCTATGGACGTCGAGGTGGGCGGAGTCAAGGTCCGCTTCATATCTTGGCCTGAGGCCATAGGCATGTCGGAGGCCTTGGGCAGAAAGGTCCTCGAGAGCGGCTTTAAGCCGGAGATTATACTCGCCATATCTCGCGGCGGTTTGGTGCCCGCAAGGATAATCAGCGACGTGCTGGACGTAGACAATATAGTCACCGCGGCCGTGAAGTATTGGGCGGTCGCCGAGCGGAGAGCCGAAAGGCCTATTTTATACCACGGCGTGGAGCCCAGCGTGATAGGCTGGAAGAAGGTATTGGTGGTCGACGAGGTCGCCGATACGGGCGCCACTTTTGAAACTCATAGTGGATCTACTGAACGTCATGGGAGTCTCCGAAGTCAAAACCGCAGTGTTGCACGTGAAGTCCACCAGCAGCTTCGCGCCTGATTATTACGTGGAGAGAGTCGCCGAATGGATCTGGATCTCCTACCCCTGGAGCCGTTGGGAGGACCTACGCGAGTTCAAGAAGAGGGGACACGACATCAGTAGATATATAGAGAAGATCTGTTAGCTACGTTCCCCTCTTCGTAGCCGCAGTTGGGGCAGTAGAGCCGCTCCAGGACTTTAGGTCTTCACGTCGACGCAAGTGCCGTTCGCCCATTTGACGCACCAGACGCAGACTACCACCTCCACGTAGAGGGCGCGGCCCCAGCTCCTCGAAAACGCAACGGCGAGGGAGGTCGCCGTGGTCTTGTCGGTCCCTCCCTCGGGGTGCCGAGGCGTACAAATATGTTTTGCCCTTCGGACATCTAATGCTATATGTGGACTAATGGAGTCCTCCCTCTAATATAGCCGAGAGCCGCGCCCTCTTCGCGCCTCTAGGCGGCCGGACGGCCGGCGTCACCTACACAGCTCGGCCGCGAGCCGAGAAAGCCCCTCCAGCCTCGCCCCGACCTCTTGGAGGTCGGCCTCGGCTACGTCCAAGACGTCCTCAACCGCCCTCAAGTCGAAGACGGCCTCGACGACGTCTCTAAACAACGAGGCCGCCTTGGCGTAGGGCCCTCTCTCCCTCGCCCTCTGTCTGAGCCCGCTGTATGTAACAATATAAACAGTCGACTTAGAGAAAAATGGCCTCCGGCGCCAAGATCGCAGAGCCG
>JBEULK010000089.1:0-11227 GCA_041287325.1 Pyrobaculum sp.
GCGGCCGCGGGGGCAGAGCCGCCTGAGGTCTATCTGAGGGAGGGGTCGATAGTGGTGAGGCACAACGGCAAAGAGCGTGAGGTCGACTTCGCCCCGGCGAAGGGGGCGTCTTCGTCGACTCCTCACTTTACCAAGCCCTTGAGGCGCTTGGCGTGAGGGCAGAGCTGAAGCCGCAAGGCGCAAAGCTCTACAGAGACGGGGTGTGGGGCTACCTGGCGGTCGCCCTCCAGCAGACGCTGGAGAGAGGCGAGGAGCTGGAGCTTCCGAAGGGCGTTTCTCTGCTCAAGGGGGAGATGTTGGGGAAGGTCCTAAAGTAGCCGGGCGACTACGTCGTAGTCGCCATATGGGACTTCGACCCCAAAAAGGGCGATATAGTTCATAAATACGAGAAGCGGGACCTTGACGAGGTTAGGCGTAGGGGATTCGGGGATATTCTGGACGATCTGGACAAGTTGGGCTAGCTGTATACGTAGGGTATCTTCAACATAGCCGCGACGTCTCTGTCGAGGGCGGCCACGTCCTCGACGCCAAGCTCGGACACGTCGTATTTGCCGAGGGCTGACGTCAACATTTGAATTTCTACCCTCAGCGACTCTATATAGTTCTCCACGCCCTTAGAGCCGCGCGCCAGAGCGGCTATGAGGAATGGTCCGGCCATATAGGCGCCAGACGCGCCCTTTGGCCGGCGAGGCCGGATACACACTATATTTTTAAGCTTTTCAAGCCGTCGAGAGAGGACGCATAATACCAAAAAACTTATATTTTGGCATTACTGTATTTTTGTGGAAATAGTGGAAATGGACAGCAACGGGAGGATATACATTCCAGCCCACATCAGGCGGAGGATAAGGGCTAGGAGGTTTAAAGTCGAGATAGTCGAAGGCGCGCTTCTGCTTAGACCTGTCGATGTGGTCGACGAGTACTATGGGAAGTTCGGCCCGCCTAAATTGACTACTCTCGACGAGATTGAAGCCGCCTTAAAAGATGCGGCACAAGTTGATCTACGTTGATGTAAATGTGTTGTACTACTATTTCACCGCCCATCCCAAATTCGGCGAGGGCTCTAGGGAGCTTATAAGGAGGTATTCAGGGAGGCTCGTCACGTCGTCTCTGTCGGCCTGGCTCCTATATGTACTGCTGAGAGACGAGGGGGTCGTGGCGGCTCTGGAGGACATAGCGACCTTGTTGGAACTAAACGGCGAGGTGTTAAGGAGGGCGCTCTCCCTCAAGAAGCCTAGAGACTTTGAGGACAGAATACATCTAGCCACAATGCAGATCTACGGCGTCGATACGATCTTGTCGAACGACGAGGATTTCGACGGCGTGGGCGTGACGAGGATAGCCCCCGGGATGGGCTAGGCCTTTAAGTTCTTTAGAATCTTCTAGAGCACTTCGTCTGGCCGCCTGCCTAACATGCTTATCATGGGCTCCTTGCCCCAATCGCCTAGGTCTATTATTACGTCGGGCACCTTGCCGACCTGCCTCACTGCCTCCTCGACGACCCACCTCATGGAGCCGCCCTCCGCCTTCTTCACGTCAGGGGGGTTCTCTACGCCTATCAACAACGGCGACTGTGGGGCCGGCCCTTTTGGCCCTCTCTACGAGCTCTTCGTCGTATTTTATGTTCATGGCCGCCCTGACGGATTCGTCGAACTTCATGGCCGTCAATATCTTCCTGGCCACGCGGTCGCTTGTGCCAAATGTCGGCGGGCCCGACGGGCGCGCCTTGCCCATATACCTCACGATCCTCCCCCGTATTGACGCCACGTCGTCTCTGCCTTGCGAATATCTGGGGCCTATGGCATAGCCCATATTGCTCTGGGCCTCCGGTATTAAGGCGCCGAGGAGTTCCGTGTTGTCTTCCAGAAGCCTCAAGGCCCTCGACATCTCCTCGTACGCCCTCCACCTCTCGGCGGGTATCTCCACCCATGCTGCGGGGTTGACGGGCCAGTGGCCTTTGCCTTTGGACACTCCGTACTTAATGGCCATATATATCAACTCCTTGGCCGTTCTTATCGCATCCAGCGAGGCCAGCCCCTTCGCCAGACCCGCATAGTCGACAAGAGAGCGATCGACGGCGGGCCAGGCGGCGCTCATGGGCACACAATGGCCACGGCCGGCGTGCCCCCGAGATCTTACGAATTGTCGAAAGGTTTTTATCTGCGTTGGAGGAAGGCGGGTTTAGGCTATCTAAAATTTTTAAACTTGGGGTTAGCCGGTTTCTTAATGTCTGAGTTTAGAGTGCCTGGGGAGGGGGAGCTTCTCGGGAAAGTCGTCGAAATGCTAGGCGACGGGAGGTTTAAGGTGATTTGTGCAGATGGGGTCGTGAGAGTGGCTCGTCTGCCTGGCAGGCTGAGGAGGAAGCTGTGGCTGAAGGCGGGGGACTACGTCGTCGTGGCGCTTTGGGACTTTGACAAGGAGAAGGGAGACATAGTTCATAAATACGACAAGCGCGACTTAGACGAGTTGAGGAGGAGAGGGTTTGCAGAGGCTGTGGAGAACTTGGAGAGATACGCGTAATTATCTGACCCTCACCCAGTACTTAGACGCGTCTTTTAAGACCGCGCTCCTCTCTAGGGCCTCTGCGAACTCCTTAGGCGTGTAGGGGAGCGCCTCTACCCACTTCTCTAGGCCGAGGCGTAGTTGGATCTTTGCAATTAGGCCCAGCCTGTCTAGCCAGCGTAATTTCTCGAAGTCTTTAGAAACTACTACTAGGTCTATGTCGCTGGAGTATAGCCAATCGCCTCTTGCATACGAGCCGAATAGGTAAGCGGCCTCAACTCTAAACCCGCCTTCCTCCAACACAGATAAAAACCTTTCAACAATTTGTAAGATCTCCGGGGGTTGCCCTCATACCCAGCCGATCTGAGAAATTGTTCCAAGAAAAGAACTTCTTCAGCCGTCTCAAGAGACCTCTGGGCATCGCTCCTAGTCACTACTTCGTAAGGCTGGCCTGCGGCTGCGTCGGGGTACCTCGACACTGTGTAAAACTTGATTAACTCAGCCACTTCCTCTTCAAGCGACGAGTTGAACACTACGCCAGCTTTTTTAACTCTGCATACAGCTCTGTCAACACGCGGCTTCTCACAGGCTCTCTCCTAAGAACTACAATCCACAGTGCCTTTAATGCTTTTTCCACAGCTTGGTGGCTGTGGAAAGCAGAGGCGTTCCGCTTGCTGGCCTTGTATAACAGCTTAGCTAAGTCGTTCCAAGCCTCTCTAATCCAGTACACTGCTTCTCGCCTAATGTTTATATTGATGATCGTATTTAATTGGCATGTGACGAGAAGTCGGAGTACCGAGCGATGACGTGGAGCGGCGTGCTGAAAAGTTTAAAACTGTAAAACTATTCAAGAGTGTGAGATTTCCCCCCGTGGGGGTTGACCAAGTCCTTGGTCTCTTGAAAGTGATTAGGCACTTGGGCGGGCGGGTGGATGTAATGAATATAAACGAGGCCGTGGACGCAGACCTCGGCGACTTGTCGCATGCCGTCGACGCGGCCGAGCTTTTGGGACTGGTTAAGACCAGTGGCGGCGACGTGGAGTTGACAGAGGAGGGTCTCAGGGCTGTTGAGGCTCCTTTGAAAAGCTTTCAACTTTCTTTGAGGTCTAAGTTGGCGGGGCTGGAGCCGTTTAAGAGCTTGGTTGAGTACATAGGGAAGGGCGAGGAGGTCACGGTGGCTGAGGCGCTTGAGTACGTGGAACAGTTAGGCTACGACGAGGAGGGGGCGAAGAAGATTATTAACTGGGCTGTATTTGCCCAGCTTGTCGAAATCGACGACGGCGAGTACGTGAGGCCGGCCTAGACGTAGGTGTAGAGTAGGTCGACGAATTTTTCAAATTCTGGACTCTTGCGGTTGCGGGGATAGGGCAAGTCTATACGTATATCGGCAATGATTTTTGCAGGCCGTGGCGTAAGTACTACTGCCCGCGTCGCCATATACACAGCCTCGTCTACTGCATGTGTCACTAACACAATCGTATGCGCCGTGGTGAGGTTGTCGTGCCACATCTTAACGATTTCAGCTCTTAAGCTCTCGGCTGTCAGGGGGTCGAGGGCGGAGAAGGGCTCGTCTAAGAGCAACACCTCGGGCTCGACGGCGAGTGCTCTTGCAAGCGCCACTCTTTGTTGCATCCCGCCGGAGAGTTGCTTGGGGTACGCCTCTTCAAATCCGGAGAGGCCCACGAAGGACAAGTATCTCTGCGCCGCCTCTCTGGCCGCCTGCCAGCTCATCCCCTTCGCCACTAGGGGAAGCGCCACGTTGTCTAATGCGGTTTTCCAAGGCAGTAATGTCGGGCTTTGGAACATTATTGCGATCTCTCGCCGAGGCTTTGTAATAGGCTCTCCTCTGAACTTAACCGAGCCTGCGTCTGGCTTTTCTAAGCCTGCCATCATTCGGAGAAGGGTGCTTTTCCCACACCCCGAGGGTCCCAGCAACGCCACAACTTCGCCTTGTTGAATAGAGAGGCTGAGGCCGTTGAATACCGCCACGTTTTCGTAACGCTTCTTTACATCTACGACGTCTATTAAACCCATTGTGCCGCCTTTTCGTACAACTTCTTCCACACGAGTCTGTTGACCAGCACTACGATGGCTGTCATTACCACAACAGAGGCGATAAGTTTATTCATGTTGCCTTTGTCTGCGGCGGCTGCCATGTACGTGCCTATGCCGTTTACCTCTGCTAGAGGCTCTGCAACGACTAGGCCGTTCCAGGCCCCTCCCCAAGCGGTAAGAGTGCCGGTCACTAAAAACGGCAACGATGCCGGTATTAAAACGTGAATTAGGTAGGTCGCGCCCGTAATGTGATAAGCCTTAGCCATGTCTCTCGGCACGCTCCGCCAAGCCGCCAGGGCGTTGAATACTGTGTAAACAACGCTCGCGGGGACGGGGAGCAGTACTGCGAGGAGTTCTCCCCTTATGTATTTCGCCAACAGAGGAAATAAAAACGCCGGCGGCGTGGACGAAAACGCCGCTACTACCAACAAGACTCCCCTCTCTATAGAGGGTCTTTCCACAACAAGCCACGCCGCAACGACTCCCGCCACAATGCACACCGTCAGCACGGCTACCACGCGTAGTAAAGACGGGGCGGCGGAGAGAGAAGACTCTGCGAGTCCGCCTAAGAAGACGTGGGTAGAGGTAATTGAAGCTGATAAGTATTGTATAAAAATTGCCGCGGCCAAAGCCGACGCTGTATATACTACATAAGAGCCCCACTTCGACCAGTAGTACAGTAGATTAGGCGCGGGTAGCTCTGGCAACTTCTTGGTGACCCACCTCCACAAAGTTGCATAAATTAACAAATTGCCGACGAGCCCCACGGCTATTCCCACATACGCTAAGTCGTACCGCCCCTTCTCAAAAGCCGACACCACCAGGCTGCCGATTCCAAAAAGCCGAGTCTCCGTGCCGAGCGTAATGACCTCCGAGGCGGTGATGAAAAAGAAGGCGTTGGCCCACGACACTGCGGCGTTGTAATATAGACTAGGGAGAGTGGACGGGAGGAGGACGTGGATAAACTTCAACTTCTCGTCTAGGTACGCCGTGGCCATGTCCAAGAGCTCCCGCGGCGCGGTCTTCAACGCCTGGTACACTCCGAATATGAGGTTCCACAGCATTGAGGTTGTAATCAGAAAAACAGCCGCAAGCTCTGCGCCGACGTGGGGGACGTAGTGTATAAACACGTAGAGCGCCACGGGGAAGAAGCCAAGAATAGGCACCGACTGCAAGACGTCGAGGACAGGCAACAAGACAGACTCCGCAACCTTGTTCCTATACATGGCGAACCCCAGGGCATATGCGATAAAGATAGATAAGAAAAGCGCCGCCGCCATCCTGGCGTAGGTGGCTAAAAGAGCGGCTACTGCCAGAAAGAGTTCTGCTCCCCCATGCCGCAAGCCTCACCGGGGGTTTTTAAATTCAGCACTCGGCAAATTCGTCACAGATCCGGCGAGGTTCCCAGACATCACCGCCTCAACTCAGACTCTTCTTTATAAGTCCTACGTCGTCAGTGGCAACGCCGTCGACGCCCCTCCTCCACAACTCAACGGCAGTCGCCAAGTCGTTCACCGTCCAAGCCACCACGTAGAGCCCAAGCCTGTGGGCAAAAGACACAGCCTTGGCGGTGGCCAGCTGATAACGCGGTAGCACCAAGTGGCAGCCCAGCCTCTTCGCCTCTACTATCTTGCCCGGGGGTTGTGCATATATCAGCCCCTTGTAAAGAGACAAGCCCCGGACGGCTTCTTCGTGAAAAGAGATGAGTGCAACCCACCTCGACGCCCCTGCGTTCTTCACCACGTCGGCTACCAGCGGCGCGTCTTCGGGGTGTTTAACCTCGACCAACACGCCAGCCCTCCCGTCCACTAGGCTCAGCGCCTCTTCCAACGTGGCCAGGCGGTGTGGGCCGCGGCGTATGGGCGACAAGTCGGGCCACCTAGACCTCCTCACGTCGATTGAGACGCCGAAGGTCCTGTCTAACGTGTCGTCGTGGCTAAGGACGACCACGCCGTCTGCGGTGACTTGTACGTCTACCTCCACGGCGTCGGCGCCGTGTTCTAAAGCCGCTTTTATCGACTCGAGGGTGTTTTCAAGCGCGACGCGGGGATAGCCCCGGTGGCCAACAACAGCCCTCTTTTTTAATACCTCCACTATGTCCACAGCTTATTTAAAACAGGTCTAGTAAAAAATATGAACTTCTTTTCCAACCTAAGACTCGCCATGCTGGGTCTGTTGATAATACTCCTCCTGGCGCCCGGAGCCGGGATGTCTTTTTTCAAAAGGCTAGTTCTCCCAGCGGTGGGGCTTGGCCTACTCGTCGCCATAGCGCTGAAGAGAGATGAAAGTCGTAGATAGATACAGCCGCCAGCTCCCCGTCGTGGGGGAGGAGGGGCAGAAAAAGATTAGGAACACCTCAGTGGCGGTGTTCGGAGTAGGGGGACTAGGCACGTTGGTGGCAAGGTACGTGGTGGGGGGCGGGTTTAGGAAAGTTGTGGTGGTAGACTTCGACACAGTGTCTCTAACGGACATACATAGACAAATCTTGTACTCCACCTCCGATGTGGGCAAGCCCAAGGCCGAGGTGGCCGCGCGCGTCCTCAGAGACGTAAATCCCGAGGTGGAGGTAGAGGCTGTGGCAGAGGCCGTTAGCCCAGAGCTCGCAAGAGAAGTGACGAAGAGAGTCGACGTTGTGGTAGACGCCTTGGACAACTGGGCGAGCCGCCACGTTGTGAACAAGGCCGCTGTGGAGCACAAGAGGCCGCTTATCCACGGCGCGGTGCAGGAGTGGTACGGACACGTCACCACCGTTGTGCCAGGCATCACGCCTTGTTTGGAGGACCTCTTCGGCCGTTTTAAACAACTGCCCACCTGCGTGCTGGGCTACTGCCCGGTGCTGGGCCCCGCCGTGGGAGTAGTGTCGTCTATAATGGCGCTCGAAGTGTTCAAAACAGCGCTGGGATCTCCCTCGCTGGCAGGCAAGCTTCTAGTAATCGACCTCAAGCACATGTCCTTCGACGAGATAGCCGTGGCGAGAAACGAGAACTGCCCCGTCTGCGGCCTAGCCAGGCATTAGACCACGTCTCAGCAGTAGCTCCACGACTTGCCTCGCCTCCTCCCAGCTCCTATAAGGACTTAAAACGCCCTCTCTGTCGGGGCCGTTATTGAAGAGCAAGCGCCGTCAACACGACGAACTCCTCTCCTGCGATTTGCGACAGTCTTTTCAACATTGTTGCAGGCACGACAGCCAGTATTCAATGCGCCTCCCTCCTCCCCTCTCTAATTATGACAACTCCCAGAAACTCCTTTTCCACCTCCTCGACGTGCTTAGCCAGCTCTGCGGCTGGCAACGCCTTCCTTGAAAGGCCTTACCAGGGGCGTTTCTCACAAGCCCCAAAAACGCCCAGCTGCCTCAGCCTCGCATCTAGTCCAGCGGTCTGACCTTCCTACCACTCTAAGCTCCGCAACGGCGACTCTAACACGTCGATCTAAGGACTCGTCCTATACTTGAGAACAACGCCGCCGGCGGATCGCGAAGGCGGTCTGCATAGTTAACGTTGCCTTATACCCTAGCGGTTGCCTTCGGCCTCTTGTCTTTTTTTAAGTACTATAAGCTCCGACTTCCGGCCTCCGCAACTCTCCACTACAATGGTGCCCAAGACGTCGTACTCGTTTAGTAGTTTGTCTAGTTCTGGGCTGGGGGAGCGTATGCGTATTGTCTTGAGGTTTATGTCCACGTCGCCGCAGGTTAGGCACACTCCGACGGCTTTGTCTAACACGTTGGAGGCGCAGATGTACTTAGCGCCGGGGGCCAAGGGGGCCAGTCGGCGAGTGAGTTAAATACAAGAGCCGCCGAGCTGGCCTTTGGCAGTTCGCCGGTGAAGGGCTCCAGCCTCTTGGCTAAGCCCTCCAGCCTCCTCACAGGCACGGAGGGTGTGTACAAAACCACGTCTGCCTTGCTGATGATGGCAACTGCGTCGGGGGTCAAGACCTCACCGGCGAAGTCCACTAAGTAGAGGCCCTTCAGCTCGGGCTCTGGCAGGAACTTGTCAAGTCTCAGCTTGTGTAAAAGCCTCTTGCCCCCTCCTGGCACCATGTAGCTTTCTATAAACCCGCCTCTGCGCAGAGCCACTAGGGCCGCCCTGAGGGTGCGGACTGCGAGGCCCGTGCCTTGTAAAATGTCCTCAAACGTAAACCAGCTCTTGCCGCGGTACACCGCCTCAAAGGCCATGTAGTACAAGACCAGCCGCTGTGCAGGGGTGAGCTTGCTAGGCATGTCTGCCTCCTTCACGTACTTTTTCTAACAACGAGCCGTATTTAAAAAGATTGTCTGGGAACACTAATACGTAGACCCCCCCGTCTCTTAAATTGGCAAACGCGTAGTACACAGCCCCGGCGCTGGGGCCGATGAGGAGGCCGAACCTCTTGGCGAACTCCCTCACCCCGCTCAGCGCCTCTCTCAGCGACACCTCCACCACCTCTGCCTCGACCCAGCGGAGCCACTTCATCCCGCTCTCCACTCTCCTAATCCCCGGCACCCAGTCCCTTGGCTGTACTGCAACCAGCCTCGCCCCGTACCTGGCGCTGAAGTAAAAGCCGAGCGCCGAGGCGTGTCCCGATGTGCCGACTCCGGCGACCACGTGTGTGGGCCTCTTCCCCAACTGCGCGAGTTGCCAGTCGACCTCGGCGGCGGTTTTTAAATGTGCCAAGAAGTTTAAGTCGTTAAAAAACTGGTTTGGGTGGACGGCGCCCTCTCTAATGTCTTTTTCTAAGTGCTCCAGCGCCTCCACCGTCATCGTGACGTCGAGAATTTGATACTCCGCGCCCAAGACCTCTAAAAAAGGCGCCACGTAGCTCCCCGCAGAGGGAAGGTAGATCTTAACGCTCCTTCCCATCACGTTGCCAAGCGCGCCCAGCGCCAGCGCCACGTTGCCGCTAGAGACCTCCACGAGCCTCTCGCCCTCTAAATTTTTCAAGAGGGCGTAGACGGTCCTGTCTTTTAAGCTCATGCTGAATGGGTTATACCACTCCAACTTGGCGTACGCCTCCCTGGGCGGGTCGGAGATTTTTAAAAGAGGCGTCGGCCACCCCTCGGTCAGTAGCTGAAGAGGGCTGTGAAACACCCTCGCAGGATTCGGCCTCGGCATCAGCTCCTGCAGAGTGACCTCCTCCCCAGTCTCCACGGGCCTGTCAAGAAGCCTAGAAAAACACCCAGCCTCCTCAGCCCTCACTCTGCGGCGCCCCTCGGCGATGAACGCCTTGTAGACGTCGAGGCATTCGCGCACCCCATCGCCGGAGTAAAGTCACTGCTTAATATACTTCACGCAGAGCCACTCCACGAGTTGGCTCAACAGCCTTCTTGAAGTTGTTCAAGACGAGGTGTAGGGCGGAAAGAGCGGCGTATACGCCGAGCGCCGCCGCGGCGAGCCCTTGGATCTCAGCCCCGTGGAAAGCCGCGGAGACGAAGCCCGCCAGGAGGCTGCCGAAGCCGATTCCCAGCCCCAGCATGACGCTGTAAATCCCCATCACAGTGCCTCTGTACCTGACATCCGCCTCGTCGCCGACGAGCGCCAGTATGCTCGGCCCAATGGCAGAGGTCAGAAAAAGAAGCGGGGCCGTGACCGCTATGGCCTCCACAGGCCCGAGGCCCACGTGCAAAGCCGCGTTCAGCATCAAAAGAGCGCCGAGGCCGCCGAGTAGCCCCAGCCTAAACACCTTGACCCTCCCCCACTTGTCGGCCAGCCTCCCGAAGAAGACTGCGCCGAGCCCTAACAGCGCGAGCGCGCCGATGAACAGAAGGCCCACGGCGATGTTTTCGCCGATGCGCCCCACAATTTGGTGGCCCCCCACCCTCAACACTCTAGGCGCATACATGGCCATCCCAATAATCGTGGTCAGGGCGAGCCACACTGGAAGCAGGGCCACAGCCGTGGGAGGCAACGCCGAGAACAAGAACTTGCCCTCGCCAGGGGCCACAAGCCTAGTCTCAAAAAGAAACTTTGCAAACACGGGCGTTGCCGCCGCCGTAAGTAGGGCCACTATTAAATACGCCGTGGCGTTGCTAAACAACGTGTAGAACAACGAGCCGAGGAGGTACCCCACCCCGTACGAGCCCAGGTTGATGAACTCAAACCCGCCCATCCCTACCCCCCGGTTTCTCACCTCGGTGAGGTCGGTGGCCATGGCCAGAGACGCCGTGAGAATGAATGCCGTGGTAAAGCCAATTATGCCGTTTAGGAGGGCCTCTAGAAGAGGAGCTCCGCGGCTGTAGAAAGCCCAGGCGAGCGCCAACATGGCGAGAGACCTAACCACGTACCCAATTACCAACGTCTTCTTACGGCCAAACACGTCGGACCACCTCCCCGCCACCAACGCCCCCAAGGCCTCTAAAAACGGGTAAGCGGCGAGGACGACGCCAGCCTCTATCTGACCCCCGCTGGCGAGCTTCACCACGAGGAAGGCGCTTGCGCCGGAGCCGATCCTCGCCACGAAGATGGGCAGGTAAGACGCGACAAGCTTCATGCGTCCTATTTAACACATACTTATAAACCTACATTTATACCAACCCCATCGGGTGGACCCGTGGCTGGAGGTGATCTCGACTGCGGTGTTCAAATCGCCCTGCGGCGGCGTGTCGTACTTTATGAGGGCGTATGCGTGAGGCCCCAGCACCGTTGCCAACGACTTCATGTGTACGCCGTACATTCAGTTAAAAAGCTCCTCCAAGTCCG
>JBEULK010000090.1:0-59531 GCA_041287325.1 Pyrobaculum sp.
GGCCGCCGCATGTCTGCCTTCGGCTGGGCCTACTCTTTGTTGAGCCAGCTGTTTAGTTCTTCTATTAAGGTGTGGAGAAGTGGCTTGGGGACTCTCGCCCCTGCGGCGTTTGGGTGGCCGCCTGCTGGTACGTTGTATTTCCTTGCGAAGGTTCTTAAAAAGGCGTTGAGGTCTACGCCGGGCTTGGCTCTGAGGCTCATGACGTATATGTCTCGTCTGCTCTCTGCGGCGATTCCCACCAATGCGCCGGTGCTTCCTCTGGCTAAGGTGGCCGCCAGCCCAAGCGGCCCCGGCGGGTCTACTACGTAGGCTACCTGGCCTTGTCTTGTCGCGTTTTTAAACACCCAGTCTATGAGCCTTTCGTTTATTCTGCTCTGTTCGAGGGCTCTTGTGAGGAGTTCTTGGTGCTCCGTGGGCGCCTTGTTCTCGGCTAGGTGGTCCACGACGCTTCTCTTTAAGTCGTGTAGCCTCCTGGAGCCTTCTAAGCCTTGTATTAAGACCCCCGCCTCGAAGTACACGACTCTCTTGTCCCACCTGTCCAGTGCGCTCTGCACCCACGGGGTGTGGTCCAAGTAGTCGCTTATGGCGCCGTACAGCGCCACTCTGTCGTAGCCGGGTGTCAAATTCTGCAAGTATCTATAGGTCAGCTCAGATGCTGCTACTCCCAACTCGTGTACCACCTCTACGCGTCTCGGCCTGAAGTTCTCGGGGAGGGGGTGGTGGTCTATGTACACCACTTTGTCGTCGTAGTTGTCGAGGGTCTTTAACACCTTCTCGGCTGATATCTCGTCAATTGCCACATCTACTATGTAGACGGCGCCTTGGGCAAATTTTTCAAAGTCTTCCACTAAGCCCACTGGGTGGGTGAAAACTACGCGGACATCTTCCGCGCCTCGCAACGCGGCCTTTAACAACGCGGCGGAGCACACGCCGTCTGCGTCGCCGTGTGCAAAAATTGTGACAGTCACGGCGTTTAGTAAACCGGTTTTTAAATCTATGCCAACGGGGGCGGGCCGCGTCTGTGGTCTGGGGCTAAGGTCGTGTTCTTCTCTGTTCGAGTAATAGGTCTAGAGACTTTTTCTCCAGGCCGCTCAGCGATTCTCTTAGCGTTTTGCACCCGGCCGCGTCGCTTTCTTTACATTTTTCATATCTATTTAGGGCTTTTTCTGCCGCTTCTTTGCTAACGCCTGGGCTTCGGCGCGCCAGGGCTTTTAATATTGTTACTGTTTCGGCGACGCATTCAAAGTCGGGCCCTTGGCTTTTTTCCACTGTGCCGTCTTTTTTACGCGTCGTGAGGTACACCGTGCAAGTGTCGCCGTCATACGACATCTCTACTTTGTCTGTGCTCAAAGCGGCGAGGTTTTTTACGCCGCCTTGTATGACTTCTTCTATTCTCGAGGCGAATCTAAGGAGCTTCATGCCGAATCTGACAGATTTTTTGTCTAACCTACCCAGTAGTTTATACGCCACTTTTTTCAAGTCAATTAGCTCCTCTACGGTGAGTTGCGACGGGTCTTTCTCCAGGATTTCGTCCACCTTGTCTAAGTCCTCTGTGGTTAGCGGCCCGGGGGCTGAGAAGTTTTTCAACGCGGCGGCCTCCAGCGGGGTGATGATGCCCTTGGAGGCGAGGAGCGAGGTTAAGAACTCTACTAACACGTAGTCTCGCTCTCTTTTCCTTATGACCTCGGCGTATAGGGGGATTAGGTACAGCTCCAGCGATTTTATCAATCTGTAGGTGATGACGCCGAGCGCCGCCACCGCCGCGGCCACGGCGGCCGTGAGCACCAGAGCCAGGTCCACACAATGAGGTTCTATGTGATATAAAAAAGTTTATTACATGGTGGTTGCGCCTCGATGTGAGTTGGAACTTGGTGGTGGCGACGGGGTGGAGACAGGAGCGCCTCTGTATGGAGGAGTTGTACAGAATCGGCGACGTGGTGGGGAGGAGGGTGGAGGAGGTGTGGTTCACTGGGTTCGACGGGCTCCTCACGGCGAGGGTAGAGGGAGACCCGGTGGAGTTTGTAAAGCTCTTAAAAGACGTAGTTGCCGCCGGCTACTATATACCCCGCTACGTGCTGAGGGCCACTCCCATAATGGTGGTGGTGAAAACCGACCTAGACGAGATCCAGAAGGCCGTGGGCGAGCTGGCGGAGCGCCTCATAGCACCCACAGAAACCTTCAAAATTGAACTGAAGAAGCGGGGAGTAAAATTCGACAGAGTTTCCGTAATCGAGTATGTGGCCAAGGCTGTGAATAGGAAGGTAAATCTTACGCAACCTGACAAGGTGATTTGGCTAGAGATGTTCCCATCCAGGACTGGCATATCTGTAATCAAGGAGGAGGATAACTTTTCCTTGATGAGGGCCCGCGCCGCCCATGAGTGAGCGGTTTATTGAGGTAGATGGTAAGAAAATTAGAGTGGTAGAGGGCGGGGGCGGCAGGCCTGTTGTGTTTCTCCACGGCTGGTCTTTTAACGCCGACGACTGGGTGAACAGCGGGGTTTTCCCAACTGTGTCGCAAGAGTTTCGCGTCTACGCCGTGGACATGCCATACGGCGTAAAGTCGAAGAGCGAGAAGTTCAGAGCCCCTAGGCCTGAGTACGCCAGGTTTCTGCGGCGGATTCTCGACGTATTAGGATTGGTAGATCCGCCTCTGGTGGGGCCGAGCGCGTCTGGCGAGGTTGTCCTCTGGTATGTGGCACAGGGGCTTCCCACGCGGGGAGCTGTGGTGATAGGCCCCGTCGGCTTGGTGCCGGAGTTGGTAAGCGCCGTCGCTAAGACAAACGTTCCAATTTTAGCCGTGTGGGGCGAGAGAGATAACGTTTCTCCTCCAAGCAACGCAGACCTCCTAGTAGGTAACGTGGAGAAGGTCGTGATTAAAGACGCAGGACACGCCGCTTATCTAGACAAGCCAAGCGAGTTTGTTAAAATTATCTTGGACTTTCTGCGAAGAGTTGCTTAAAAGTCCGCGCCAGCTCTGCGGCTTGCCTACTCTCTCTGGGGTTGTGAGTCCTGATCACGTGGGCGCCGTTTAACACTGCGATGACCTCCGCCGCAATGGACCCTGGAAGCACTTCGTCGGGGTTGTTTACGCCGACTATTCTCCTTATGAACGACTTGCGTGAGGCGCCGACGAGTATGGGCTTCCCCAGCTCTCTTAAGGCGCTTATGTTTGCCAATAGGTGCAAGTCCCAGCGCCACCAGGGCCAGTTCTCGTCGCCGTGTCTGTACTCGCCTTTTACCACGTGGGGCTCGTCTCTGGGAGGGAGCAGGGGGAACCCCAGGCCTGGGTCTACTACTATCTTTCTTGGGTCTACTCCGCATTTTTCAAAGTGTGCAATTGACTCTGTCAGCGCCGCCTTTACTCTTTCAATGGGCAAGGCGCCGGCTCTCGGCGTTTTTTCCCTGGCCACGAGAATTACAGAGGCGCCGTGGTCTGCCACAATTTTACACATCTGTGGGTAAAGCTTGCCCCCCGTCACGTCGTTTATTATAGATGAGCCTGTCTTCAAGGCGTACTCCGCCACCTGGGGGCGGTACGTATCTACGCTTATCGGCACTTTTACGTTTTTTACTAGCTCTGGCAAGACTTGGCGGAGTCGTTCCAGCTCTTTCTCCGGCGGGATCCACGTCTCTAAATAAGGAGCTGTCGACATGGCGCCGACGTCTATTACGTCTGACCACCTTTCCAGCGTAACGGCCTTCTCCACGGCGTTGTCTACAGCCACGGAAGCCTTGTAGAAAGACTCGGGAGACAGGTTTAAAACAGCCATTATCCGCACGGGTTCTCCGTCGCCTACAGACAAGCCTCCTAAGACGCCTTTTATGTCCATGGCAACTTTTTTATTCTAGTTGTAAATAAGATTTATGCAGAAAGTTATACGTAGTAGATCGTATGTCTTTGAGGGCGAGCTTCCCCAAGATATACTTGAGGTTTTAACTAAGTGGGGCAGTGTAGTAAAGAGGGGCGAGGTATACGTTTACACAATCGAAACGGGGGAGATAAAGGCGAGAAAAATCGCAGACGAGCCTGGGAGGGCTGTCCGGAGGATCTACATTACGCCGGGGTGCGGATGCGTGCTAGAGCTGGACGAGGTGCGCGACTTCGAGCTGGGGGGCGTGTCCTACTCGGTGTATAGGAAAAAGCTGTGCCCAACACACCAGACGCAGTGAGATAGGTTTAAAATAATAGTCGGCTCTTCTTCTGTGGCTAAGGCGTATTTAGAGACGTACGGCTGCTGGCTAGCTAAGGCAGATGCGGAGGTGATTAGACAGAGACTTGGCCTCGTGCCCGTCGCCAGCGTAGAAGAGGCAGACGTCGTGTTGGTATACACTTGTGCAGTTAGAGAAGACGGCGAGGTGAGGCAGTTAAATAGGCTGAGGGAGCTGGGGGCTGTTGGGAAGCCTTTAATAGTAGCTGGGTGTCTGGCGAAGCTTCGTCCATATACCATTAAGACAATTGTGCCGGGCGCCTCTTTGATTTTCCCCTCGCAGGTAGAAGGCGGCGAGGAGAGGGCTATGAAAGTCCTCCCCCGCCACGAGGGGGGGCTCGTATACACAGTGCCGCTTCAAGTGGGGTGTTTGGGCAACTGCACGTTCTGCGCCACGAAGTACACCCGAGGCGGGGCGGGCTACGTCAAGAGCGCCAGCCCCGACGACGTGGTTAAACACATAAAAGAGGCCGTGGCCAGGGGAGCAAAGGAGGTGTACTTAACAGGCCAAGATGTCATTACGTACGGATTTGAGATGAGGTGGAGAGGGGGGTGGAACCTGCCAGACCTCTTAGAGAGGATTCTTAAGGAGGTGGAGGGCGAGTATAGGATTAGGATTGGGATGTCGGAGCCCTGGGTGTTTGAAAAATTTGCAGACCAAATCCTCGACATTGTGAAGCGGGACGGGCGCGTCTACCGCTACTTCCACCTGCCCGTCCAGTCTGGAAGCGACAAAATACTCAGGGCGATGGGGAGGAGGTACACGGCCGGGGAGTACAAGGCGCTTATTTACAAAATACGACGCGTCTTAGACCCCGTCTTCATAGCCACCGACGTCATCGTGGGCTTCCCCGGCGAGGGCGAGGAGGAGTTTTTAGAGACGGTAAAGCTTGTAGAAGAGCTCCAATTCGACAAGGTACACGTGGCCCGGTTCAGCCCCAGGCCTTTTACAGAAGCCGCGGTGATGCCCAGACAGGTGCCCGACGCCGAGAAAAAACGCAGAAGCAAAATCTTATCCCAACTCGCGTTGAAAATTGCCCACGTTAGAAACGGCCTTAGAGTTGGCGCTGTAGACCAAGTCCTCATCACAGAGGTAGACCACGGCCTCTTAGTAGGCAGGGCAAGCGACTATAGACAAGTGGTGGTTAAGAGAGGCACGGGGCCCCTAGGCGCGTTTATCAAGACGCGTATAGTAGGCGCGGGGCCTGTCTACTTGTTTGGAGACGTCATAGGAGAACTTGTTCCCACGGGTACTTCTTGGAGTACTTCTTATTCCTCAGCTCCTCTAATGACTCAAGCATCTTCTTGACGTCTTCCTCAGTCAGTTTTTTAAACAGCGGCCTTACCTCTCCTAACGCCGTCCCAGGGGCGGGGGGCCTCAGCGCCTCTTCCCACACAAAGGCGCCGGGTCTCCCCATCATCTGCCACAGCTCCTCTGCGCTTCTGGGGATAACCGGCGCCAGGGAGAGGGCGAGCATTTTGAGAGACCAGTAGGAGTGGTACATCACTGCTGATGCCTCCTCGGACCTTGTCTTTATTAACTCCCACGGCGCCCTTGAGTTTAGATACTTGTTGCCGATCCTGGCAATCTCCACGGCGGTGTGCAAGGCGTCTTTTAGCTCTACTGCGTCGTAGTGTTTCTCCGCCTTTTTAAACAACTGCTTGGCGTCTTCAATAAACTTTACGTCTTCTTCCGAGGGCTTGCCGGGGCCTGGCGCCGCTCCGCCCATCCTGTTTTTGATAAAGGAGAGGACTCTGTTGACGTAGTTGCCGACGTCGTCGTTCATGACTTTGTTTATTATCTCAAGTGCGACTTGCCAGGAGAAGTTTGTGTCTCTGTTCTCCGGCCTTATGTAAACAAGGACAAACCTCCAGTAGTCGGCGGGGAGCAACGCGAGAGCTTCGTCTATCCAGATGCCCCACCTGCGGCTCTTAGAGAACTTGTCGCCTTCGTACATTAAGTACTCTGTAGAGGCGGTGGAGGTAGGCAACACGTAGCCGCCTCCGTTTGCCATCAGCAACGCGGGCAGGATAATTACGTGAAATGGTATGTTGTCCTTGCCGACGAAAAACACCACCTTGGTGTCTGGGCTCAGCCAGTACTTCTTCCACTCCTCCTCGCGGCCGACGTTTTTGAAGTACTCAACTACTGCAGATATGTAGCCGAGCACGGCCTCAAACCAGACGTATATCGTCTTCCCCTCGGCCCCCGGGAAAGGCGCGGGGATCCCCCACTTGTTGTCTCTCGTAATCGCCCTGGGGCGTAGCCCCTCTTTAATCATGCCTAGAGACATCTCCTTGGCGTTGGGAGGGAGGTGTGGGTTCTCTTCCACGTACTTCCTAACCCTGTCCTCCAACTTCCGCAGGTCTAGGTACCAGTGCTTAGTAACTCTCCACTCAGGCTTAGAGCCGCATATGGCGCAGCGAGGCTCGATTAGCTGACGCGGGTCGAGCAACCTGCCGCAGTTCTCGCACTGGTCCCCCCTGGCCCTCTCGTAGCCGCAGTAGGGACACTTCCCAATTATAAAACGGTCAGGCAGGAATATCTTGTCACGCGGACAGTACGGCACCTCTTCCTCTTTTGTGAATATATACCCGTTTTCATATATCTTCATAAAGAAGTCTTGTGTAAACTTAATGTGTGTGTCTGAATGGGTATGTGTGTATAAGTCGAAGGATATGTCCCACCTCTTAAAAAGCTCAGCCACTACCTGGTGCATCTTGATGGCGTAATCGGCGGGGTCAACGCCGAGTTGAATAGCCTCTACCTCAATTGGCGTGCCGTGCATGTCGCTACCTGATATAAAAACTACGTCGTGGCCGCGCAGACGCAGATACCTCGCATAGACATCTGCAGAAAGCACAGACCCTATCATATTCCCCAGATGCGGCACAGTTTGGACGTAGGGCCACGCCGATCCGATCACGTATCTTGCCACGTGTTGTGAATCTACCTGCTTTTTAAACTCTCCCTATGATAGATTTCACCACAACACGGGCTGCCCCCCTCACCCCCTCCCTCTCGTAGGCCTCTAGCACCTTAGACCACTTGATGCGTAGTACAAGCGCAGTTGCCGCAACTGTGACAGCCGCTAATACTGCCAGCGCCGCCCAGCCGTTTCCCACCCCCAGCGCGGCCAGCGTTGCGTCTGCAAATGCCACGATGAAGATAGAGAGCAGTAGCTTTCCTAAAAACAGGGGTATTACAAAGCGTCTGACGTCGTACCCCGCGGCTCCTAGTGGTATGTAAAGTACGTCGTCTGTTAATGGCGTAACTGCGAATATAAATACTGCCAAATCCACGCCCCACTTCGACACTTTTTGAAAAAGGCGCCTGGCATAGTCCAGCTCCTCGCCCGCCACCGCCTTGCCTATGCCGTAGCCGTAGAGGAAGACCGCCACCTTGCCCAGCGTGGCCCCGGCGGCGGTGGCCAAGACTGCCAGCGCTTGGTGTAGCGAGTCGTTGGCGTATGCGGCATATAGAACTGTGGCTAAGTAACCTGGCAGGGAGATGAGGGGTATGAGGTGCGAGAGGAATACGAAGAGGAAGACTCCCAGCGGGCCGAGGCGGTCTACTAAATACTGGGCATCCATCAACGGCCGAACCTCCTCTGGCGGCGGGAGTACTCCTCGACGATGTATGCCAAGTCTTCTCTTTCCACCTCAGGCCAGAGCTTGTCTAGAAATATCAGCTCTGAATACGCCGACTGGTACAGTAGGAAGTTGCTTAGCCGCTTCTCCCCGCCAGTGCGCACAATTACGTCGGGCTCTGGGTTGGGGAGGTCTCTGGTGTCGAGGCAGTGGAAGAGGGTCTCCTCCGTAATCTCAGCGATCTTCACATCTCCCGACAGTATCCTCTTGACGCACCTCACTATCTCAGCCCGCCCCCCGTACCCCAGGGCAAATGTAAGGTTGTAGTCGCCGTAGTTTTTAGTCGCCGATTCTAACTCCTCCATATATTTTAAAATTCTCCCCGGGAGCAACGACCTATCTCCTATAAACCGGATTCTCACTTTGTGTTCGTGAATTAGGGGGTCTTCTAATGAGCGTTTAAACTCTTCTTCAAATATTCTAAATAGCACTTCTAGCTCTATTCTGCTTCTCTGTAGATTCTCGGTGGAGAGGGCGAAGAAAGTCACGTTTTTAATCTCGCGGTATTCCAAAGCCCAGGTTAGGAAGCTCCTCACCTTCTCCACGCCTTTTTTATATGCGTGGTAAAAGTTTAGCCCTGCTTTTTTCGCGTACCGCCTATTGCCGTCGGGTATTACTGCGATGTGTGTAGGTATTTTCAACATACCCTCTCGCCGACGTGCTCGTCGCCGCCTTTTTCAATGGTTAGCAAAACCGGCTTGTCGCAAGTGGCTAGCAACATGCCCTGGCTTTCGAGGCCCATCAACTTCTTCGGCTGTAGGTTGGCCACCACTACCACGTACTTGCCCACCATATCCTCGGGCTTGTAGTAATCGGCCAGCCCTGCCACTATCTGCCTCTTCTCGCCGCCGATGTCCACCAAGAGCCTTATCAGTTTTTTAGAGCCCTCGACTCTAGACGCCTCTACCACCTTGCCGACGCGTAGCTCTATGCGCTTAAAGTCGTCGATAGTAATAAAAGCCATCGAGACGCGATCTGTCCATGTATTTAAAGGTTTACCTTAAAATCTTTATAGGGCCCCCCTACTGTGTAAATAACTACTTCTTTTAGCCTAGGCTCGTCGGCTGCTTCATAAGAAAACAAGACGGCGACGCCTTGTACTAAATGTACGTACCCCGCTTTTTCCACGAAGCCTTCTCTAATCTCTTCTCTTGTAGGCAACACGTTGGCGAAGTCGCCGCCAGCTGTGGCGAGGTACACATCGACGCGTTCTAACAAGCCTTCTTTAGTTGTCCTACACGGAATGTACACGGGGTCTTCGCGGTGTATGTGTCTAATTGAGACCCCCAGCTGTTTTAGCCTATTTACTAAATACCCCACAGTCTGGTATACTTGTTCTTTTGACGCCAGCGGAACTATAATAATGGCAGGCGGGGCTGTGATCACGCCTTTTAAACAGATGTTTTAAATATCTTTTTTGTGATCAACGCGGCCGCGACCCCGCCGACGGCGGCTACTAAGTACAGTGTTAGCAAAAAGCTGGGTATGCCGAAATAACTCGCCTCTACCGTCACTACAACTAAATTAGATCGATTAGGCAAGTGGTACCGGTCGCCGAGGTACTCGACGTAAATGTGGTAAACGCCAGGGTTTGAAAACTTGAGCGCCAATACTGAGTTGCCTTTCAGCCTAATCACCTCCGTCTCAGTGGTGTTAGCAGACTTGTTAATTTTATAGACCGTAGCCTCGCCGTCGAAGTTTTCCACAGGGCTTTTCAAAGTTATGTTAAGACTCCAAGGCACATCTAATATGGAAACGCGGCGGTTAGACGCCGCCTTTACTATCACTGGGTTTTTTACTACGAGGTACCATTGTGTTGAGTAGCATGGGTAGAACCGCTCATCTCCGGGGAAATACACAGTGAGGTTGTACCGCCCGGTGTTGTTAAATACAACAACCCAGCCGCCTGACTTAGCCCCGCCCGTAAGAGTGTTGTTTATGTAGAGATATGCGGGGAGATCGCTTTCTAACTTAACATCATAGCGCCTGAGCACATACGCCGTGTGGTTCTCCCCGAAGTCTCCAAGCAATGTGAACTTAGGCGTGCACTGCGCCCTGTCTACGTAGACGTAGGTGACGTTTTCTGTCCCGGCGTAGTTAGGGTCGGAGCTTGTAAAAACGGCGGCTATCCTATACGTCCCAGACCTCGGAGGCGGCCACCACCCCTGGTAGCTCCACTGGCTTCCCGAGTATATCACAGTGCCGTTAATTTCTACTTTTAACACGCCGGGCACCTGGGGGTACACGACGACTCTAATGGGTAGTAATTCACCGTAGACCGCCCTCGGGGGGACCGATAAGGCGACGGTTAGGGGGGCGGAGCTTACAAACACGTTAAACACAGCCCTGGCGGCTTGTAGCCCGACTCCTGTTACTGTTATGCTTCCTGCGTACGTCCCCGCGGGCAGTTCTTTTATCTCTAATACTCCTTTACCGTTGCTCACCGCCACTGTGTAGTTTGTATAAAAGTCTCTCCCGGCTAGTTCTACAAACGCCGTGGCGTTGACAAGTCTGTTGAAAACTTTTACGTAAAACTCTAAGCGGAGGGGGCGGCCGTAAACAGTGGAAAAAGTCTTGTTAACCTCCACTTCTGGCGTAGATGGAACCACTACGAGTAGTATAGAGGCTGAGGTAGACAAGAAGTTGGGGCTACTTGGCGTAAATATTACTGTGAGGTTGTATGTTCCGGGCTTAAGCCTCAGCGTATCTACAAGGGGGGCAATGGGGGTTTTGTTAATATACGCCTGCACACTTCCCCGGGGCTGTGTCAACGACTTGGGCACGGCTTTGATGTTTATCAACTTGCCGTATTCCACTACGTAGGGATTTGCCCGCGTGTTGTTGATTAACACGTCGAGAACAACAGGGGCCGGCTTTACGACAAATCTACCTGCATATGAGGTTGCGGTTATATTCCTATCTTCGAAAACGTCGACGTTGAGTTGGTACGTGCCTGCGTCGAGTAGGCCTATGGAGATTGCGGACGGGGTTTTAACAACATTTGTCTGCGCGCCAGCCGTGACTCTAGCGTATGCGCTGTACTGCCTGGCGCCTACGAAGACTACAACTGAGACGTTTATAACCTCGCCGTATGTATATGCCTCTTTATACGACACTTGTAACCTAGGCGTCGCCTTTTCAATTGTAATGTTATACGCCACGGGGACTTGCCCCATGGTTAACAACGCTGTGTAGTTCCCGGCGCCGAGACTCCACGTGTCTACCACGACCCTCCCGCCTGCTTGTAACCTCAACGTGCCGATTCTCAACATGCCTCTAAAAGGCGGAGGGCTTAGTCTGATCTCCATAACTTCGCCAAATTTATTATTCACAACTGTGACGTTCGGCGTTACTACCACTAGAACTTTTTGATAAAAGGGTCCGGCGACCGCCGTGACGTAGTATAGGCCGGAGTACGGGGGCTGGTATACGGCGCCTAAGACGCGCGTGTTGTTTACATACAAGACAAGGTCGCCTTCGCAGTTGGAGCTTACGACAATTTTATAAGTCATGTTGCTAAGCGTCATGTTACATCGCTGAACTATGGGAAGAACCACGGCGCCTTTGTTTGTTCTAATAGTCACATTGCCCTGGGGCTTTGTGGGCTTTACCCCTAGATACGTCTTCCCGCCTGCGGTGAAGTTAAAGTCTAGAACCGCCCCTTCTACTGAGCGTATCTTAACCTCGTCGTGTATCGTCACATTAGTATATGTAAACGCGTTTACGTAGCTCGGCTCTGCTGTTATGCCGTATACACTTTTAAAGGCAAGTAGTAATAGCACTGTGAACAAGATGCTGACAGTAGACGTGTGGGGCACGCTTATCCCTATCGAACCAGCTTTAAAAACTGTTGTAGACGTTATCTACAAAAACCTCGGCGGTAAGGCGCCTTACCAGACAATACAGGCGTTAGTAAACGAGGAGAGGAGGAAAATGAAGCTGGCCAGAAGAGAAAGGCATGAAGTAGTGCCCCCCGTCTATGTTTTGCTTAACATTCAGAAACAGCTTAAAAACAGGGGCATAAACGTCTACTTCGACGTATATCAAGTGCAAGAGGCCGTGGACGAGGCCATCTCAAGACTAGAGGTCTCCCCCGAGGAGGACGCGGTGGAAGCTGTAAAAACCGCCAGAGGCGAGGGCTACAAAGTAGGTATTATTTCTAATGTAATGTTCTGGAGGTCTAGGGCGACTAGGAGACTTCTAGAAAACCTAGGCATCGCCCAGCTTGCAGATTTACAACTCTACGCAGACGACGTGGGGTTTGTGAAGCCAGCGGTCCAGATCTTCGAGGCGGCTGCTCAGCTGTTAATGGGAGTAGAGCCCGACGTCTATTTACACATAGGAGACGACTTTTACGAAGACTTCCTAGGCGCGTTAATGGCGGGGTACGGCGCCGTGCTAGTGGATAGGAGGGAACAGTATACAAAGAAAGAGATGTTCGAATCTGTGCCCTGTAGGGCGTATATTGTAAAAAGCCTAAAGACCCTCCCCTTAGTGTTGCACTCAGTGGAGAGTTGCGTCACAGCTTCGACGCCAGGTATTTGACGTATTCCACAATTGCCCTAACGGCGGGAGACTCCCACGGCCTTAGCTTCAAAGTCTCAATCTCTAACGCCTGTCTTGCCGCTTGGAGTAATTTGTCGAAGGGTATTATATGAGGCGGCTCTCCAAACGCCTCTTCTACTACCTTTTCCCAGGGCGCCGTGTGTAAGACGCTGATGGAGTACTCTGGAATATACATGTTTAAAACGGGCCTTAGCTTAGTGCCGCCTACCACAGACAAGTAGTGTTTAGTAGTTTCTATAGCTGAGACATCTGGAGTCACCACTGGCACTACGTAGTCCACTAAGCCAGCTACTGGACTGCTTTGGCTAAGCGGAGGCATGTCAAATATAACTACTCTGGGCCTTAGCCTCGTGGCCACGGTGCTACTTATGTGTTCTAGGTGTCGTCTTGTGACGGGAACGTCCTCGTACATGTAGGCAAATACCAGTTGGAACGGGCCTTTGTCAGTGGCCCACTTCCTTAAATAGAAAGCCCTCAGCGGGTCTGCGAGCTTGCCTGTCAAGTAGTCGGAAAGGCTGGGCCTCCCCCACGCCGCCGCGGAGTCGCCTAACAAGGCCAAGGTCGCCGTGCCTACGTTTGGCGTTAAGTCTATTAACACTACTGGGTATGCCGCTGTCTCGCGCCATAGATAGGACAACAACACAGAGGCGTTTAAGGCGAGAGTGGTCTTCCCAGTGCCTCCCTTAGTGCCAGACATGAACAACAACTTCTTCATACCTCAGGCACTGTAACTGGCCTCTTCTTTATGTCGCTTGGGGTCAGTTGCTCGCTTTTATTTTGCTCACGCGGTTTCTCCTCCTTCTTTTTCTTAGGCCAGAGTATGAGGACTATGCTTAACACGTAGAGAGGCGCCGCCACATACGAGTAGCTGAGCGCCATTAGAAGAAACGATGTAATGTTTAACAAAACGCCTAGCTCAAATCTCACGTGGGGGTGGTTGTACGCGTATTAATATGTAACGACTACTTCACAATCTTAGAATAGCTTAACATCGCGCTTTCGATGAAGTCGCAGATGCCCTCTACGTCGCCTGCCCTGGCCTTTATCCAAAGCGGCGTGTCTCTTCTCAATATGTACTTCTTGCCGATTTTTTCTAAGTACCCCGCGGCAAGCAACGCCTCAGCCATGTTGGCTACTTTAAACACCACAGACCTTGTGGGCCTCATCTTGGTCTCTGCCCACCTCGCCACGTCGCCTACTACAAAAGACACTACATTGCCCCTGGCCCCCGCCACTATCTCAACGAGGTACTTAGCCAGTATTTCGCACATTTTCACAAACACAACCCGCGTATCGTATATAAATACGTTTAGCCGCCGTATTTGTGAGAGTGCTCGTCATCGGCACCACCGGCGTCAAGATGAGAGAAGTGGCCAACGCCTTGGAGGAGTATCACAAGGCGCATGGAAGAGGCTCTCTCAAGACGTATTTTGTAGAAGAGGAGTTGAAAAAAGAAGTTGACTGGGTGATTTTCCTCGACAGCGACGACTACTACTGGCAAGAGAAGGTGTGGAGAGAGGCTGTGGCGAAGACTGTGGCAAGGGTGGAGGAAGACGGCGCCGACCACGCCGTTGTTTTTATGAACTTGCCCTATTTTCGTAAAAGCCGCTTCTTCCCAGCGGTGGACATATCAATTTTCAAGGCTTTTAAGCCCGACTCGGTGGTGACTCTAATTGAAGAGGCGCACGTCATTTGGAAGAGGATACAGCTGAGAGAAGAACGAGAGCGCACTGGCGCGAGGCTGAGGCTAAAGGACGTATTTTCATGGCGCACCGCCTCTATACTACTCGGCGACACGATATCTAAAGCGCTGGGCGTGCAAAACGTAGCGGTCGCAGTTAAACACCCCGTAAAAGCTATTTACCACGTCTCAGTGGGAAACACAAGGCCTAGGCTATACCTATCCTTTCCCATTACGTATGTCAGAGGAGACCCGGAGGCTAGAAATGAGATAGACGCATACCGCGTCGAAATGCACAACAAATTCGTAGTCTTCGACCCCCTCACCATGGACGAACGCGTCTTAAAAACCGCGAAAAGGAAGGGAGGGAGTGTGATAATAGAGGCTGGAGATAGGTGGCTTCTCCCAGAGAAGCTACGGCCGGCGGTGGAGGACGAGCCGGAGATATACCCGCTGGAAATCCCAGAAGAACAAGTGGAGGAAGTGTTGCTAGACATTGACAACTTGATAAGATTCAAGGACTTTAGATTTGTGTTGCAGTCTGACGCCGTTGCGGTATACCGCCCGTTTATGAAAAAGATGTTTCACAGAGGAGTATTTAGCGAGATTATGTACGCCGTAAACACTGCCCACAAGAGGCTGTTCATATACTGGCCGCCTGAGGACAAAGTGGCGGGGATGGACTCCCCCTTCGACCCCGGGACGGGGACGGTGGAGGAGGATTTTGACAAGTTTATTACAGCTATCGAATGCTTTGCCTCTCGTTTTTCAACTGGTTTATAAAATTCATGATGTTCTCCCTGCCTCTTACTTCCACAAACCCCACTTTCTTGTCTACTACGTATAAGACCTCTTCTTCTACAAAGGGGATTTGCAAAATCCTTACCTCTCGTTCAACTAGCCACGGCTCTCTTGTGACCAAATACGCCTTCACGTAATGTTGATGCTCTTCCTTATATAAAACCTACAGTTACAAACGAAGAACCATGCAGTTAGAAACTTTCAGTGTCGTCTAGCCTCATCATAAGTCAAGCCGACCGAGCCTCAACATATTTTAACTTTGTAATTGTAAACTACGTGGATTTAAAACTAATATTAGGACTCATAGCCGGGTTGGCGATTGGCGCCGTCATGGCCCTGTTGTTAACATCTCCACAGCCTCAACAAGCGACGTGCCCGATTTCTGTAGATGTTGTGAAAAAACGCGGCGTGCTTGTGATGGGAACCTCTGCAGACTGGCCGCCGTATGAATACATAGAAAACGGAAGCGTCGTCGGCATAGACGTGGAAATCGCCAAAAGAGTGGCAGAGAGCCTAGGAGTAAGGCTTGAGGTGAGAGATATGAAGTTCTCTGCGCTTATCGAAGCCGTGAGACGTGGAGACGTGGACATAGTTTTGGCGGACATGGCCATTACTCCGGAAAGAGAGGCCCAGGTCTTGTTCTCAATTCCCTACCAAGTAGACAGCTCAGTGGTAATAGTGAGGAAAGGCGCCTTGGTCGCCTCAGTGGAGGACTTAAAAGGCAAGAGCATAGGCGTGCAAATCGGCACGGTGCAGGAGGACTGGGCGGTGAGGACTCTGGGAAACGTGTCTAAGGTGGTAAGATATGACAAGGTCTACCCCTATATGATAGAAGCGTTAAGAAAGGGAGACTTAGACGCGATTGTTGTGGGCGGCGTAGTGGGCAGAGCCATAATTGCCCGCTTCCCCGAGTTTGAAGAGGTCTTTTCCATCGGCGTCCGCTACAGCGCCGTAGCAATGCCTTTCTGCGCCTACGACTTAAAACTCGCGGTGGATAGGGTAGTTTACAACATGTTGCAAAGCGGGGAGATGGACAGGCTTATAAAGAGCTGGGTTGAGAAATGGCTATACCGCTAGCCTACCTCCTCTTGTTAATATCTCCTTTTTCTAACACCACTACGCTGTTGATAGACGGGGCACAGCACACGGCGTACTTAGCAGACAACGTGGTCAAGTGGACTATCGGCTACATGAACGTCTCTTCCTACGACCCCCGCGGGGTGGGGGCAGTAGGCATGCTTTTTAAATTCCCCAGGTCGTCGACGTTCTGTTTCTGGATGAAGAACACGAAGATCCCGCTGAAGATCGTCTGGATAAACGGCGAGGCGGTGACCTCTTGGCACTTGGCGAGACCGCTGGACGAGACTCCCGTATGCGGCTACGGCGACAAGGTATTGGAGCTGAGACCAGACCTCGCGACGCCTAGTAGAGTCAGCGAGCAACGACCTCTTCACTAGTCAGTGGGGTTCATCCTCCTCACCTTATTTAAATAACACACATCCATAAATATGCGCTACATACTCCTTTCGGCTATTCTCTACGCGGCGTCGATGGCCCTGGGGCTGGCGGGACTTACGTCGCTTTCCACTGCGGCTAGCACTACGTCTATAGTACTCATAGGCGTAGTGTTATCTATCTTTTTCAAGAGACTAAAAGAGTTGAAAACCGCACTGGGGGAAAGAGTTGCTCAGATTTGGCTAGGCGGCGAGTACGAAGCCGCCATCTGGCTGTTTGTCCTCGCAGGTGTGGGGTTTAACGTGGTTTACTACTTCCTCTCTTCACAGTTATCTTTCTTAACGCCGCCAACAAACGTAGAGACTACGAATTTCGCAAAATTTGCGGCGATCGGCGCGTTGGCGCTTGGTCTCTTCCTACTCATAGCTACGTGGGCTGTGGCTACTGTATATCTCATGGAACTCTTTAATAGAGACTTGTACTTGATTCAAATAGCGGCCAACGTCTATGTACACAGACCCCACAGCACTACTTTATACGTGGTCTTGTCTGTAATTACCTTAGGGTTTTTATACTACTACTGGCTATACTCAACATGGAAGTGGATTTCCCAGCTGACGTCGTTGACGAAGTCGCCTCCCTCTTAGCGCGGTCAAGTTGTAACGTGGCCCTAACTGGCGCCGGCGTCTCCACCGCAAGCGGGATACCCGATTTTAGAGGTCCTCACGGAGTGTGGCGGAGAGTAGACCCCGAGAAGTTTGAAATCCACTATTTTTACGAAAACCCAGACGAGGTGTGGGACCTCTTTGTACAATACCTCCTGCCTGCTTTTGACGTGAAGCCCAACCCGGCACACTACGCTCTTGCAGAGCTGGAGAAGATGGGGAAATTATGTTCCGTGATTACTCAAAATGTAGACAGGCTACACCAAGCGGCTGGGAGTAAAAACGTTGTAGAACTTCACGGAGCTCTACAATACGCGGTTTGTACTAAATGCGGCAGGAGGTACCCGCTGGCTGAGGTGTTGAAGAAGAGGACGAGGGGGGCTCCTAGGTGTGAGAAATGCGGCGGCGTGTTGAAACCAGACGTCGTCTTCTTCGGAGAGCCGCTTCCGCAAGACGCGCTTAGAGAGGCTTTTACGCTTGCAGAAATTGCAGACGTGTTTTTAGCCGTAGGCACATCGCTGGCTGTATACCCCGCAAATCAGCTCCCCCTGGCGGCTAAAAAACGGGGGGCTAAACTAGTGATAATTAACGCAGATGAGACATTTTACGACTTCTACGCCGATTACGTAACCAGAGGGAGGGTAGAGGAGGTGCTTCCAAAAATCGTGGACGGGGTTAAACGCAATCTATTTTAAAAGGTTGTCTAAGCAACAGAGCTTGTTCTGCCATCTTCTTAATGTAGCTTGCCTTTATACAATTAACATCTTCTTTAATTAAGTCAATGGCTTCTTTTAACATTCTTTCAAACTTTTCAGGGGCGCCTTCTTGAAGTTTTACAAAAGCAGCCGCCAACATAATTAACCCCTGGAGGGTGGGGTTTCTAGTAGCTCTCCAAGCCCCCTCCAAGGCGTTATGCGCCTCCCAGAAACGCTCTTCGTTAAATCGTCTTATAAAATGTTCCACCCCGCCGCCCACGTCTTCGAAAGTTATGTCTACTACTTCCTTCACCTCGCCGCCGATCGCCTTTTCAACCACTTCTTTTGTAGTGTTTAAGTCGTCTGTCTTGACGTCCACCTCCACGTGTTTAGTGCCGACACGGACGCTTATTACTGGCAACTGGGCGCGTAGTCTGCGCAGTAGCTCTTGTCGTGTAGACGGCGTAAAGCCTGGGTTTTCTACTAATAGCAAGTACCTCATCTAGACAAAGATACGAGAATAGAGGCTGCGTCTATGATGTCTCTAAAGGCCAACATGCCAACTAACTTGCCTGAGGAGTCTACCACAGGTAGGTGTTTAATGTTTAACTCGCGCATTTTTTCCATAGCCTCTGTAATTATGGCGTTTTCGTTGATAGTAACTGGGTCCTCTGCCATCACCATCCAGACTGGGGTGTCTTGGGGAAGGCTCCTCGCCACTACGTAAACCATGTCTCTTTCAGTAACGATTCCTATGGGCTTGCCGTCGTCGTCTATAACCACGACGCTACCTACCTTGTTTTCATACATCTTCGCCGCCACTTCTCTTATCTTGTCGTTTTCCTTAGCCACGACCACGTTTTTAATCATGATGTCAGAAACTCTAAGCGGGATCTCTCGGCGTTTTGCCAGTGGCATATATTATTTTAATCCTCTGTATTTAAATTTTAATAGTGATTTTTTTCACAGATAAATCTATATCTACAATGACTTTTACATCTCCATAAATTTCTCTAAGTCTTCTAATAGTAGAAATAGTCCTATCTAGCCTCCGTATAAAGTCGGAGTTGTCGGCCAGCGGGCCGCCTGCGTAGAGCTCTACTCCTTCGGCTGGTTTTAACTCCACGCCGAATGCAAAGGCGAGCTCTTGAAACTTTAGCCACCTGTCCTCGACGGCTTCGAGTACCTGGCGGTTTACCCTGTACTTCTCTGCGTAATCTCTCAGCGAGACGAGCAGATTCTCTAATTCTGACAACGAGACGAGGATCATTTTTCTAAAAAGTAGGCAAATTCCACATTGTCAACGCAAAATTTTATCATACCTGGCGTGTGGCTCTCGCACCCAAAAGTGTTTAGACGCACCTCTTCTCTTGGAAGAGGCTGGAGTTCTCTTGGCTGCGGAAGCGGAGGCACCACCTCGGGAAGCGGGGCTGTGGTGATATAACTTCCCTCGGGGCCTATTACCAAGGTATAGTCCTTCAACTTTAGGTCGTTTGCCGTCTTAGTAGTCTCTACCAGAGTCTCCAAGACGGAGGATAGGGCGGTGTATAAATAACCAAGAGTGCCCAGCCCAATTACGTAGTTTCCAACTTGTCTTTTTGTCAGTAAAATTGGCGTTGATTCTATCTGGGGGACAAGACTTCTCAGATGCCATATTAGTTTCTCGATGTTTTGTGAACGTACCACGATCATAGTATTATTCTAACTTTGTTTCCCATTTCTTCTAAGTACACCTCCTCATATGGCCCTATGACCTTTAACATCACCTCCTTTATCTTAGGGTCTATCCTTAGGTCTGCTATCTTTACTTTCTTTAAATTTCTCATGGTACTATTATTAAGTTATTCTTGCCTTTAAATATTACGTACATGTCGGGAGGAAAGTATTTTAGTATACTTACAGGCACTCCAGTTGGTTGCGGCGGCCATACAAAATTTACGTGAGAGCCTTTGATTACCACAGGCTTTACTTTATACTTCGCCAAGATGTTTTCTATCTCCTCCACTGTGGGAAGTTGCGAAGTGTACAAGATCACAAGCGCGGGTTCTTTTGTATTTAAATATTTAAGGGTAAAGATTTAAATTGGCGCTTCTAGTGGCTTATGCAAGCCGTCATATTGGCAGGTGGCTTCGGCAAACGCCTTGCGCCTCTAACTTCTGAAACTCCCAAGCCTCTTCTCCCCGTGGGCGGCAAGCCCATATTAGTAAGACAAATAGAGTGGCTTAAGACCTTTGGCATTACTGACATAATTCTCGCCGTGGGGTATTTGAGACAAAAGGTGTTCGAAGTAATGGGAGATGGGAGGAAGTTTGGCGTGAGGATTTTCTACAGCGTAGAGGAGGAGCCGCTGGGCACTGGCGGCGCTGTGAGAAACGCCTCTCTTTTTATACACGACGACTTGTTTGTAGTCGTAAACGGCGACGTGTTGACCAACGTCCCCATAGGGGAGATGGTAGAGGCGCTGGACGGGGCCGACGGGGCCATTGCGCTTGTGCCTCTGAGAAGTCCATACGGCGTAGTGGAGTTCGACCAGCAGGGATACATCACGGCGTTTAAGGAGAAGCCTCTGTTAGAGGGCTTTTTTATAAACGCCGGCGTCTACGTGCTGAAGAAAAAGATACTCGGCGAGTTGCCAGAAAGGGGGAATATCGAAGAGACTCTCTTTCCGCGCATGGCTAGGGAGAGGCGGCTCAGGGCCGTGGTGTTTAGAAACGTTTTCTGGCGGTCTGTGGACAGCCTAAAAGACTTGGAAGAAGTAGATAAGTACTTCGCCAATGAACATTGAGGAAGTTGCTTATAAATACGCACTAGCAAACGCCGTTAAGTACGGCGGGAAGGCCGACGTAAAGGCGGTAATGGCTAAGATAATGGCGGAGATACCTGAGCTGAGGCCAAGGGCGCGTGAAGTTAGGCAGATTGTGGAGAGAGTGGTAGAGGCTGTCAACGCAATGAGCCTAGACGAACAGAGGAGAGTCGTTGTGGAGAGGTGGCCCGAGGTGTTAGAGGAGAAGAAAGCAGAGCAGAGAAGGCCCGGCATAGAAAGTCTTCCAGAGCTTCCAAACGTCAAGGGCATCGTCGTCGTGAGGTTTGCGCCTAATCCAGACTTCGTCTTACACCTGGGCAGTGCAAGGCCTGCCGTGTTGAACTACGCCTATAAGTTGAAGTATGGGGGTAGGTTTATCCTCAGGTTTGAAGACACCGACCCCAGAACGAAGAAGCCTCTTGTGTCCGAGGACGTAAACGCGTACGACGCCATCAGAGAAGATTTGAAGTGGCTGGGGATTAAATGGGACGAGGAGTACATCCAGTCTCGGCGGATGGAGATCTACTACGAACATGCCGAGAAGCTTCTGGCGATGGGCAAGGCGTATGTGGACTTGTGCAGACCCGAGGAGTGGAGAAGGCTTAGGAACGCGGGCAAGGCGTGTCCTCACAGAGAGACGAGTCCTGAGGAAAACTTAGAACTGTGGGAGAAGATGTTGAGAGGAGATTTTAAGGAGGGCGAGGCCGTGGTTAGGGTCAAGACGGACTTAGCCCACCCAGACCCCAGCGTGAGGGACTGGGTGGCGTTTAGGATAATCGACATGTCGAAGACGCCTCATCCCTTAACTGGGGATAAGTACGTAGTTTGGCCTACTTACAACTTCGCCGTGTCTATAGACGACCACTTGATGGGCGTTACGCACGTGCTTAGGGCTCAGGAACACAGCGTGAACACCATTAAACAGTCCTACGTGTTTAAACACTTCGGATGGGAGCAACCAACGACTATTCACTTCGGCAGGTTGAAGATAGAAGGAGCCACTCTGAGCAAGTCTAAGCTAAAGGCGTTGAAAATACGCTATGACGACATCACGTTGCCTACGTTGGCCGGGCTGAGGAACCGCGGCATTCTGCCAGAGGCCATATGGGAGCTGATGTTGACTGTTGGGATTAAGCCTTCTGACTCCACGGTGGCGTTGTCGAACTTGTACGCATTTAATAGGAAGAGGATAGAGCCTATTGCTAATCGATATATGTACGTGTCTAACCCTGTAAGACTTGTTTTTGAGACAGATAAGGAGCTGATAGCCAGGATTCCTCTACACCCAAGCTTCCGCGAGAGGGGCGAAAGGACGTACAGACTAGGCCCAGGTCGTGAGGAGGTATACGTTCAAAAAGAAGACTTGAAGAAAGGCGCCGTGGTGCGCTTAATGGAGCTGGCTAATATAGAGATTTTAGAAGTATCTGGCGACATGGCCGTGGGGAGGGTGCATAGCCTAAGTCTTGAAGAGGCGAGGAAGGCCGGGGCGCCTATTATTCAGTGGGTGTGGAACCCCGTAGAGGTACGCGTTGTGAAGCCCGTGGCGGTGGGGAAAAAAGTAGAAGAGGTGGGGCTAGGCGAGGCTGTGTTGCAACAAGTGGAAGTAGGCTCGTACGTCCAGTTTATGCGCTATGGCTTTCTGAAGAAGACCGGGCCTGGGGAGTTTGTGTACGTGCATGACTAAGTTGCTGTCAGACGCCTTGACGCCTAAGCAGGCGAGAATCGCCGCGGTGCTTTATAAAGAGGGCAGGCGGCGGGGGATTGAGCTGATAATCACGTGTAGAGAATACTTCCACCTATCTGACGTCTTGAAGATGTACGACGTGCCTTATGTGTGTATTGGAAAATATGGCGCGTCTTTGTACGAGAAGCTTATATACGGAATAGAGAGGCAACGCGCCCTCGCCGAGGTGGCTAAAGACGTGGATGGGTACGTGGGGTTCCCCTCCCCAGACGCCACGCGCGTGGTGTTCGGCTTGGGCAAGCCTTTGGTGGTGCTTAACGATACTCCACACGCTACACATGTAAACAGGCTTGTCCTGCCTCTTGCCGAGGTCTTAGTGGCGCCAGTTGCCGTGCCTGTCGAAGTCTGGAAGCCTTACTGTCCGAGGAGGGTTGTGACTTTTGAAGGAGTGTTTGAGTACATGTGGGTTTCAAGGTTTAAGCCAAACCCCTCTGTGGTTAAGAGCGTAGGCCTCGAGCCGGGGGGGTATGTGGTGTTACGACCTGAGGAGAGTTACGCGGCGTATTATAAGTGGAACACCGCGCAAGTCCGAAGGGCCTTTGTGGAGCTGATAAGGTCTATGGGCTACGTAGTCGTCAACATCCCTCGTTACGCAGATCAGATAATAGACGGCGCAGTTAACTTAACAAAAGCGATAGATCACTTACAGCTAGCGTATTTCTCAGCCGGCGTAGTTACAGGCGGCGCCACTATGGCCACCGAGGCGGCTCTGTTAGGCGTCCCTTCCCTCTCGTACTTCCCAGAGACGTACTACATTGACGAATATCTTCAAAAAAACGGCGCGCCGCTTTATAGATGTAAAGGCCTTGAACAGTGCGTAGAGACCCTCCGCCTCATGTTAAAGACAGGCAAGACGACGCCCTTAAAATTAGAAGACCCCACCGAGGTGGTTACAAAGGCCGTAGCTGACGTAGTTGCAAGATAATCTTTTTAAGTATGGCATTTGTAATCCTATGGTTATGAAGTCTGTGGCCCTTCTGAAAGTAGGCCGCGACTACGGCGTTGCTTTCCTAGACTTAGGAATTGCGGGTCTGAGAGACACGAAGACCAAGCCTGTGAAATACGCCGAACAGCTTGAAGTAATTCAACAAGACATAGCGCAGGCAATCCCGCAATTAGGTGGGCTCTACTCGCTTGACACAGTTTTAGAAGACTCCGCAGGCCGTAGATACCTCGCCCGTCTGTACATGGGCGGCGGGATCGTCCACTACGTCGTATTGGCGTCGCCGAAGAACTCGCTCAAGGGAGTGTTGAAAAAGTTAACACAACAAGGGTGGAAAGTACTCCTCCTTGTAGAAAAGAAGACTGTCAAGACTCCGTCTCCCGAGACAGACGTTCGATAAACGCCAAGAGCCCAGTCTCCTCTGCGTAGGCAAGCCAGTCTACTTCTTCAAAGACACACCTACCAGACACCACACATGTCTTAATCAAGAGGTGTGTTTCCCACACATCTCTTTTCGTCACATCGATCTGCCAAACGTGCCCCCACCTCTCCGCCGCCTCGAGGTAGACCACATCTAGCATTTCGGCCCAGACGTTATCAAGTATTTTCTTCAACGGCCATCCACGGCTTTTCAGCTCTTTCAACAACACGTCGGGCGCCTTGCGTAATACTACTACGGACTCCGGGTCGGGGACTAGGCTAACTACGTGCGTGTCGACTACCTCGCCGCCTCGTATGTGTGTGGCCACGACTTCCCTCGCATTTTCTAGGTCTGTTATCTCGTAAGTGGCAAGATCGGGGTTGTATTCGACAAATGGAGTTGTGGACAACAACTCGCCGATAGATATGCAGTTAGTAGAAAGACTTCTTGCCAGTAATGTACACTGTGTCGTTTTGCCGACGCCGGGGGTGCCCGCAATTAGGGCCTTAGGGCTTCGTCCGCCGTACGTCACGTGGGAATGTGACCACGTCTCTTATGTGGTCAGCTCCGGTTATCCACATCGTCAGTCTGTCTACGCCGAGGCCGAAGCCTGAGTGTGGCACCGAGCCGTATTTTCTTAAGTCGATGTACCAGTAGTAGTCCTCGGGGTTTAGGCCAAATCTTGTGATCTTGTCTATAAGCTCCTTGGCGTCGTATATCCTCTCGCCGCCTCCTATCACCTCTCCGTAGCCTTCAGGCAACAAGACGTCGAAGCTTAGCGTAACCTCAGGCCTTGCCGGGTTGTTGCGGTGGTAAAACGCCTTTAGCTTCTCCGGGAATCCGTACAACACCACCGGCTTGTCGAACTCCATAGTCAACGCCCTCTCCTCGTCTGCGCCGATGTCGTCGCCCCAGTTAATCTTAACCCCCTTCCTTCTCAAAATCTCCACAGCCTCGTCGTAGCTGATTCTGTAAAACGGCGGCTTTGCGTTTTCTAGCGCCTCCAGCCGCCGGCCTAGTTGTTTCAACTCCTCTTGCCTCTCCTCGAGTACTTTTTCTACTACGTAGCTTATGACCTCCTCGCCGACTCTCGCCGCGTCGTCCATGTGGGCCCACGCCATTTCCATCTCGGCATGCCAAAACTCCGTTAGGTGCCTCCTCGTCCTAGACGGCTCTGCCCTAAAGCTGGGGGCCACCACGTACACTTTTTCAAGGCTGTAGATCAACGCCTCTAGGTAGAACTGGGAGCTTTGGGTCAAATACACGGGCTGTCCAAAGTAGTCTACTTTAAACAAGGTGGCCCCTCCCTCCACCGCCGCCGTTATGAACATGGGCGTGTGGACCTCGTAGAAGCCGTTTTTTCTAAAATACTCATGTATGGCGCCGAAGACTGTGTGCCGTATCTTAAGCACCGCCTGCATCTTACGGCTCCTAAGCCACAAGTGGCGGACGTCTAGTAGATACTCACTTTCCGTCACGGCGGCGTCTTCGTTTATCGGATAGGGCTCCCCCACGTACGCCCAGTTGATGCTCTCCACGTGTAGCTCAACGCCTCCTGGCGCCCTCGGCTCTTTAACAAGCACGCCGGTGGCCACCACAGACGACTCGATGTTTAAATCCTCGGCTGGCTTCAGGCCCCGGGGGATTACCAACTGGATTACGCCGGTGGAGTCGCGTAGTAGTATGAATATCTTCTCTTTTAAGACTCTCTTCCTATACACCCACCCCCTCACTGTCGCTTTCCCCTCTCCTCTTTTCAGCGCCTCTGCGATGGAGATGGAGTTTTTATAAGCCATTAGCGAGTTTGCGGCACCTCCTTATAAATTCCAACCACGACTCCGCCGGCGCAGTCCGGCACCGCCCTCCCCACGTAGTCGCCCTCCTGGTATTTACGCCGTTTTTCCACGCCGCCGTCACAACGAACTACTGTGTATATCTCCGCCGGTTTTTCCTTACTCCTAGCCGTCGTCTCTCTCCAAAACATGTACATGAAAAAAATTAACATTATAAGCGCCACTCCGAGGATTAGGAGGTATTCGTAGGGGCTCATCTGCCTCCAAGCACTCCCGCCTTTACGTAGTCCTCCTCTCCGTAGCCCAGCGCCGTCAAGAGCTCGTACAAGGCCTTGACGCTACTAATTACCACGTTGCCGCTTCCAGCCTCGCCAGACGCCACGGCGGCGTACCGCATGTCCTTAGCCGCGTTTCTAATCGTAAAACTAGGCGGGGTCTTGCCCAGCATTCTTTCTAAATATCTAGCGCCTATCTCTTTGAAAACCGTATGTGAAAGCAACTCTCTAAACTCGTCTATCTTCACGCCGTACTTAGAAGCCAGGTTAAAAGACTCCCCCAATACTGCCACTGTGGTTATTAAAAGAGAGTTGTAGGCAAGCTTCAAGGCGGCTGCCTTGACGCTGTCGCCGACGTAGAACAACACTCCTATTTTCTCCAGCACAGGTCTCAGCTTCGTGTAGACGTCCTCAGAGGCTCCCACTAGGTATATGGCGTCTCCCGACTCTACGTTGCGCGGGCTTCCCACCACCGGCATGGCGAAGGCCTTTTTACCCCTCTCGTGCATCAGGCCCACGGCCCTCCTTACGGCTTCTACTGAATACGTGCCGCACAGCGCCACGTACTCACCAGACAAGTCTCCCAGCACTTGGAACAACGCGGCGTCGTCTGATACAAACACTGCGACTAGTCCTCTGGCGTCGCTGAGTTTTCTTATCTCAACGCCCGGCGCGTCTCGTACTTTTTCCCTAGTTCTATTCCACCAATATACGTCTAACCCCAGCGAGTGTGCCCTCTTGGCGAAGGCGCGGCCCATGTTGCCCATACCCACTACAGTTACTTCCATGGCCTAGCTACAACACATGTTTAAATCCGTATGTCCTAGTGAATGTCTCGTGTTGAAAACCGACCCCGTCCGCCCAGACCCCGAGGTGATAAGAAAGGCGGCTGATGTCTTACGCAGAGGCGGAGTCGTGGCGGCGCCTACAGAGACTGTATACGGCTTGTTTACACACGCCTACAGCGAGGAAGGCTGTGTGAAAGTATTTAAGGCAAAAGGGCGGCCTATGGACAACCCCCTAATTGTCCATGTAGACTCTATAGAAATGGCAGACGCCGTGGGCCGTGTTCCAGACGAGGTCTCCGACATTTTAAAAAAGATATGGCCTGGTCCAATAACTGTAGTGATCCCCTCTAGGGGGGTGCTTCCGCGGTGCGTCACGGCTGGGTTGAATACTGTTGCTGTAAGAGTGCCAGCCCATCCGGTGCCTCTCGCCATAATTAAAGAGTTGGGCGCGCCTATAGCTGGCCCTAGTGCAAATAAAGCAGGTCGGCCAAGCCCCACCTCTGCTCAGCATGTTGTTGAAGACTTAGGAGACGCCGTAGATCTCGTAGTCGACGGAGGTGAGACGTTTTTCGGAGTGGAGTCTACCATAATTGATTTAACTAGGCGCCCGCCAGTGCTTCTACGCCCTGGTCCTTTTACTGTTGAGGAACTAGAGAAGATCTTCGGCCCCGTGGTTATCCCCCCTGTGGCAAGGGGCCTTGCTGAGGCAGACGTTGCCATAGCACCTGGCATGAAGTATAGACACTACGCGCCTGAAACGCCTCTTGTAGTAGTGCACTTCGACGTAGGCCAAGCTGTGCGCTTTTTAAAAAACAAAGGGCTGAGAGTCGCGGTTTTTTGTGTGGGAGAAGAGTGCCCCGGAGAAGTCGCGGCTATACCCCTGGGTAGAGACCTCTTCGAAGTGGCTCGTAACCTCTACAAAGGTCTCCGGTTGTTAGATAAAGTCGGAGTCGACGTGGGGGTTTTCCCTGCCGTGGAGGAGGTCGGCATAGGGCTTGCCATTATGAATAGGGTTAGGAAAGCTTCAGCTCACCGTGAGGCTTTTAACCTAGAGGAATTGGCCAAGCTTGTATGAACTGGGACGTCTTTTTTGACGATGTATATCTCGATTTTATGCAACACTACCGCGGCGAAGAGGTCTCCAAAGCAGAGGCGCTTTTAGTGCGAGAAGCCTTGGGGATAGAGCCTGGGAAGAGGTTTCTCGACGTGGCTTGTGGACACGGTAGACATATGGCCCACATGCCTAGGGATACTGTCGTAGGGCTAGACGTAAATTTAAACTATGTTAAACTAGCTAAGCGCTATGGAGACGTAGTAGTGGCAGACGTCAGACACCTACCGTTTCGAAGAGGGGCTTTCCACGGCGCGTACATCATGCACTCCACATTCGGCATGTTTGGACCTGAGGCGGAGATGGAGGTTTTGACCTGGCTGTCTGGCGTCGTCAAGATGGGCGGGATGTTGCTTATCGACGTTGCTAATAAGGACAAGATAGAAAACGTATACGCCTCGCTGGGCGATACGTGGAACTTTTGGATACCCGCAGGGCCCTACCGCGTCTTAAGCACTGCGTATTACAACCCGATGACTTCTAAGATTAGGGAGGTTAGACACATCTACAAGGCTGGTAAGTACCTGGGGGAAAGAGTCTTGGAGTTATACTTGTACGGACTTGGCGAGTTAAGAGTAATGCTTACAAGCGTGGGGTTTGTCGTAGAGAAGGTATACGGAGATTTTAACGGAGAGCCTTATAGTAAGAACTCAGACAGGCTGATAGTCGTGGCGGTGAAGACAGGCGGGTTGCTTAAGGCTTTTGCCGAGGCGGCGGGCTGGGCTAATGAGACGGCTTAATCGTTATAAAACCACTGTACAGTTGCCCACATGTTGATCTTGGCTTTTCAAAACGCCTTAGACCTAGCCGCCGAGTTACAAGAGCTGGGAGAGGTAAGGCAAGTAGAGGAGAGGGTGTTCCCAGACGGCGAGGTGTTGGCGAGGATCCCCTCCGCCGCTGAGACGGTGGTACTTGTGGCCCGTCTGTACCCCTCTGTAAACGAGAACCTGGTTAAACTGTTCTTAGCGTTAGATACATTAAACGACTTGGCTACTCGTAGGATCGTCTTGGCGATCCCCTACATGCCTTACATGCGCCAGGACAGACGGTTTAGAGAGGGGGAGCCGATCAGCGCTAAGACCGTCTTTAAAATTATGTCAAGCTTCGGCGTCTCTGCCCTCGTTACTGTAGATTTACATAAACAATACGTGGCGGAGTACGCGCCTAGAGTTGTTGTGAAAAACGTCTTTCCTGTAGAAGAGTTCGCAAAGGCGGTAGGCGGGGCCGACGTCGTAGTTAGCCCCGACTTTGGGTCCTTCCACAGGGCAGAGGCGTTGGCGAAGACTCTGGGCTCTAGGTATACGTATTTTGAAAAGTTTAGAGACAGGTCAACGGGGACCATCACCCTCACTCCTAGAACAGACGTGGAGCTGAGAGGCGCTAGGGTCGTCTTGGTAGACGACATTTTGTCTACTGGGGGGACTCTTGTAGAGGCTTGTAAGGCGTGTAGGACTCTGGGGGCGTCGGAGGTGGTCGCGGCGGTGTCTCACTGTCAGTTGCTGAAAGATGCCAGGGAGAGGGTGAGGAGTTGCGTGGATAGGCTAGTGTGCACAGACTCTATTTTAAACGAATATGCCGAGGTCAAGTTAGGACCTGTGTTTAAAAAGCATTTGTCAGAAATTTTATAGCCTCCAATATCGTCCAGCTGAGTTTTTGACGTTGGTAAGCTCTTTCTCTACCCGTGTCAAAGTTTTCTGGTCTGTGACCGTCTTGTCTTCGTCTACTACTAGCTCCTTCTTGTCCACTCTCCGTATTAACATGGCGGTGCCTCTGCGTATTACGTCGCGGTTATAGCCTCCCTCTAGTAGAAAGATTGTGGGCTTTTGGAGAGACAGAATTTTGTCTATTGCATAGAGGTAGCCGTTTAGCGAAAGGTTCATGTTTGCCAAGGGGTCGTCCTTGTGGGCGTCCCAGCCGAGGGAGACTATGACGAGGCGTGGGTCGTATTGGCGCAGGACTTCTATCACTACTTCGTCGAGGACTTTGGCGTAGGCGTCGTCGCCGGTGTAGGGAGGCAACGGGATATTTATGTTATACCCCTCCCCCCTTCCTATGCCCACCTCCTCCGGGTAGCCTGTACCTGGGTAAAGCGTGTAGGGGTGTTGGTGCGTCGAGATGTACAACAAGTCCTTGTCGTAGAGGATTTCTTGAGTCCCGTTGCCGTGGTGTACGTCTATGTCCACCACAGCCACCCCCTCTCCCGTGTACAGAGCCCCCACCGCCGCCGTGTTGAAGATGCAGAAGCCTTGTGTAGGCGCTGTTAAAGCCCTGCCCACAAAGCCGGCGTGGTGGCCCGGCGGTCTTGCGGCGATAAGTACCGTCTCTCTCTTGTCAACTGCGTCTGCGATGGCAGATACCGCGAGCGCCGCTGCGTCGCATGTGCCCCTGGAGACGTAAGTGTCACCGTCTACCTGGGCGTGCTCTTCTCTACATAGCCTACGTATAAACTCTACATATGACTTGTCGTGGGCGAGCTCTACCAGTCGCCACACGTCTTCTCTCATCTTTGGCTCTTCTATCAAGGCATCTGAGGCGCCTTGTAACAAGGCGTCTAGTCTGTCGGGCGCCTCTGGGTGGCGGAAAGGCGCCACATGTCTTTTAAACACAGGCGAGTAAATTACCTTCATAAGTGTCGCAACTCCTGAGGTTATATACCTGAAGTTGCATTTAAAGAAGATGTAAGACGTGTCAATTTTAAAAAAGAGGAAGAAAGAAGAGGACGACGAATTAGAAAAAATCCTGTCCCAGATCAAAGAAGATGAGAAAGAAGAAAACGGCGCCGCAACTGTGACAATTCAAATAGCTGGGTTGAAAGAACTTGTAAAAGCAATTGAGGCGCTGACTGAGGCAATTAAGAAATGCGAAGAGTGAGGAATTCCTTTACTTTTTTCAAGATTTCTCCTATGCCTTTTTCTAAAAACTCCACTCCCCTCTCCCGCGACACCTCTGCGGGGTTTAGACAACCCACCACTCCGCTACTTGACATCATTCTTACTGGGACAAGGTCAAAAAGCGCGACGTCTCCTTCGCATAGGCGGGGGATTGCGGCTATTGTCGATCCGCCTATTGCGATATAGATGCTTGTCTCGTCGCTACCTGCGTGGTCTCTTATTTTTATGTATTTCCAGAGAGGTACTACGAATACGCGGGGTCCTAGTTCATAATTTATCTGCGTGGCTACGACGCGTATTGCGTCCACTACCCCCCCGTGGCCAACTATTACTATGACTCGTTGACATATTTCAACTGCGCCTCTTAACAAATCTTCTACATATGGCAAGAATCTGTCGCATCTTATTGAGATAGTCTTTCCAATGCCTTGATGTTCACGGCTACAGCTATATGCAACTGACGGCAAGAGCTCAGCTCCTACAGTCTCGGCTACTTTTTTAGCCACGTATTGGGCCACCTCTGTGTCTACAGTGGGCGGTAGGTGGGGTCCATGTTGTTCATAAGACCCTATGGGCAAGACGCAGACCATGCCTTATAATTGACAGGTAAATAAAAGTTGATAATTACAAATCTTTAAAAATAGCTAGTGTTAACCTCGACGTGCATAGAGTGGCTGTAGTGACTTTGAAAAACTACCGGGAGTGGACTGAGTCGCTTGGTCCTAGGAGAGAACACATCATCCAGAGGGTACAAGCAAAACTTCACTACGCCGTGTGGAACGCCTTCACGGCCATATTACAAATCTTTAAAAATAGCTAGTGTTAACCTCGACGTGCATAGAGTGGCTGTAGTGACTTTGAAAAACTACCGGGAGTGGACTGAGTCGCTTGGTCCTAGGAGAGAACACATCATCCAGAGGGTACAAGCAAAACTTCACTACGCCGTGTGGAACGCCTTCACGGCCATCGGAGGCTTGCCCCACCAATTAAGATATGACTACTCCATAGCGCTTATAAATAACACAATCGGCGTGGAAAAGGCTGTGGCTAAAATCGCATCTGTCTCTCCCGTAGAGGTTGAGGTGTGTGTAGGAAGAGGGCCCACTCCCTACGACGCCCTTGTAAACTGCGACAGTCGCCAAGAAGGTAGCGACTCCGATGCCGTAGTAGCACATGCAGATATCGCCGATAGCACTTCAATAACTAAAAAGAACGGTCCTCTATACATATATGTAGAGACTCTTAAAATAATTTCTAAGATTAGCGAGTTATGCAAAAGTCTAGGATGCATCCCCTTGTACTTAGGCGGCGACAACTTGGCCATAATGCTATCCTCCCGTGATGATATTTTACAAATAGTCGGTGAAATTGATGTACCGATACGCGTCGGCGTTGGGATCTCGCCCAAGCCCTACGACGCCTTCGTAAAAGCCACCAAGGGCCTAGACCAGTTAAGAGAAACTAACCAACTAGGCGTATTAGTAGTACAATGAGGCCCTACGTCTACCTAGCGGCGGCTGTTACATTAGATGGAAGGATCGCAAGCGCCACTGGATTTTCAAAACTTTCTTGTCCACACGATTTAAAACGACTACATGAAATGAGAGCGCGTGTTGATGCGGTGGTGGTAGGGGCCAAAACGGCTATTGTAGATAACCCAAGGCTCACTGTAAGATATGCCGAGGGGAGAAACCCCATCAGAGTTTTAATAGACGGCCTTCTCAAAGCCCCCACTAATCTACGCATATTTGACAAATCGGCGCCTACTATTGTCTATACCACAACTAAGGCTCCTCAAGAGAAGGTCGAGGCCCTAAAGAAGGTGGGCGTTGAGGTAGTAGTAATGAGCCACGACCAAGTCCCCCCCGGCGAGGTTCTTAAAAATCTCTACAGCCGAGGCGTCCGTAAAGTATTAATAGAAGGCGGCGGAAAGACCAACTGGCAGTTCCTCTCTAATTGCCTGGTAGATGAGTTGATAATTACAATAACGCCCTACGTCTTTGGCAACGGCGTGTCGTTACTTGAGGGAAGCGGGTATGCCACAACAGAGGAGGCGCCTTTTTCTCTATCGTTATCCTCGGTTAAGTTATGCCAATGCGGACAGGAAGTCGTATTGACGTACAAAGTCACTTGTAAAAAATAGTTTACAAAAAGTATAATAACCGTAGACAACAGTTTACTTAATGATTGAAGAGGCTATAAAAGCTCTTCGAAACGGCGGCGTTGTAATGATATACGACGGAGACGGTAGAGAGGCCGAGGTGGACTTTGTAATGCGCGCAGACGCTGTTACTCCACACATGATCAGATGGCTTAGGCTTAACGCAGGCGGTTTGTTATGTTTCGTAACAACAAGAGAGGTGGGCAAGGCCCTTGGGCTAGATTTTCTAAGCAACCTCTACCAAAAACTAGGATTTCAAACAAAAGCTCCATACGGCGACGATCCGGCGTTTATGGCCTATGTAAACCACGTCAAAACTAAGACGGGTATACGCGACGTAGACAAGGCCCTCACCATCAAAGAACTAGCGAAAATTGTTCATTTGGCACAGTCAGACGTGTGGAAAGCACGAGAAGAATTTCGCAGAACCTTCTACCTGCCGGGCCACGTGCCTGTGCTTGGAGGCAGAGTCGGAGAGAGGTGGGGGCACACCGAGCTGTCTCTAATACTAGCAGAAGCCGCCGGCTTACCGCCAGCGTTGGTTATAATAGAGGCTCTGGGAGGTCACTTAGAGGCCATGCCTCTTGAAGAGGCTAAGGCCTTAGCTGAGGCGTTGTCTATACCGCTTGTAACCGGCGAGGAGGTCAAAGCCTTACTTTAATCCTTATCTTCGCGGTCTTTACGTCGTTTAAAAACTTTAACACGTAGGGGGCAAGCCTTTCTATTTCTCTACGCGGCACCGTGTCCCAAGTAGGACAAGTCCTATCCACAGTCACTTCTACTCCGTCGTATACGAGAGGATACAAACGACAACCCACAGGTCTGATGTCGTAAATTTTACAACTTCTGCTTAACGGGTCGTAAAATACGCAGTGACCGTCTACGTTTCTTAGCCTATAAACACCGTCTTTTTCAATTGCAAACTCTTCCAGCTTGTAGCCAGCGGCGACTATACGTTCAATGTCTTCTGCAAGAAGCTCCATCTCAGTCCCTATGCAACAAATACCACATTTAATACACCGAAACTTTACCTCAAACCACTCGGGCTTGTCCCACAAGCGTCTCATGTTTATAGTTTATAACTTTAACAAATCAAATCTCTGTGTACGACTTAGTAATCGTAGGCGCGGGTCCCGCCGGCTCTACTGTAGCTACTGTAGCCACAAGGCTTGGGCTCAGGGTACTTGTAGTAGATCGTCTTAGTCCACCCAGGGAAAAGCCTTGCGGAGGGGGGCTTACGCCGCGGACACAGAAATTGCTTAATGCTCTAGGCGTGGAGTATCCAGTGTATGGGTCTTGTAAAAACATCGTGACAAAAGCCGCGGGGCTTAAATATGAGCTTAGAAAAGAGCCTATCCTTATCACTAGAAGGCCCGACTTCGACTACGCGTTGCTTAAACAAAGCAATGCTGAGTTTGTAAAAGACCACGTCATTGCAGTAAAAGACAACGTCGTGGTGGGCAGGTCTGGCGAATATATAGGCCGCATAATAATAGGAGCAGACGGCGCGACGAGCGTCGTCGCCAAGTCTATAAACGCTGGAAATTACAAAGGAGAGAAAACGCACGGCATAGCCTATATGACAATTGCAAAGGGCCCCCCTTCTGAGACGTGTATAATTGACTTCGACGCAGTGATAAACGCCTTAGGCAGGGTAGGGTACGCGTGGGTGTTTCCGCTATCTGAAGGCGCTAACATAGGGGCGGGCGTTGGCTGGGGGAAATGGATAGACCTGAGAAGCCTCGTGGCGAAATACGCAGAAGAAGCTGGCTACAAGCCAGGTCCCATCTACGGACACCCCCTGTCTCTCGGTTATGTGAGAAGCTTAGGAGAAAAAAATACGCTACTAGTGGGCGAGGCAGCCGGCCTTGTAGACGCCACTACGGGGGAGGGCATATACTACGCGGTGGCATCTGGCGCAACCGCGGCGGTAGCCGCCTACGTTGCGCTTAAAGTTTACCAACGCGAAAAGTATGCCCACGACATTTATAAAAACCTAGTCTCTCCTTATGTAGAAGAGGTAAAAAAGACCCGTGTCTTATCACGACTGGCACATATTATAGGCAAAAACCCAAGAGCCGTAAAACTATTAGGAAGGCGTTTGGTTAGACTGTACTCACAAGTATACACAGGCGAGGCTACTTATAGTCTTTTGTTAAAACCTCTCAAGCTATAATTCTACTTCTTCCAACTGTTTTAATACATATGTTCTGATCTCTTGGTCTGTGGGCAATCCGCGTACTAGCTTTCCGTCCTCGAGCCATTTTATTAACAACGGCTCGCCACACGGCGGCTCTGCCTCCCAGGGCACGACGACGTTTTTAACGCCGCATCGATATACTTGTTTAAACCCGGGCAACTTTCCGCGTTTTGTAATAGGAATCCACTTACCGTTCACCTCCACCTCTACTATATCCATGGCGACGTCTATACTAGGGGGGAAAGATATAGAGGTCCCGACGCCGAAGCCGTCTGCCACGTCTTTAAGCTGGTAAACCTGTGCCTCGTCGAGGCCTCCGCTTACAAATATCTTTACATTCTTAAACCCGTAGAGGTCAAGCGTCCATCTTACTTCTTCCACGATTTTCTTCATGTTGCCGCGCCTGCTACTCGGCGTGTCGAGCCTCACGCCGTAGAGCCGGTCTTTTAAAAGCCGGGCGGCGAGCAACGCCTCTTCTCTCTCGTCGAGGAAGGTGTCTATCAACACTATTCTAGGCACGTCTGGGGGCGCGGTCTTGTCAAACCAGACCCACGCCAGCGTGTGGTCGCCCACGGCCGCCTTGAAGATTATCATCAACGCGTGGGGCATCGTGCCGGAGGGCTTTATGCCGATTAACTCGGCGCCCATTACCGTGGCGACGCCGTCGCAACCGCCGATGTATGTAGCCCTGTCAGCCATGGGCTGAATAGCAGGATGGAGGGCGCGGGCTCCGAAAAATAGACACGTCTTGTCGCCTACAATTTTCTTAATCCTGGCAGCCTTCGTAGAGATGGAGGAGTAGTGTCTAACAATGCCCAGTATTGCAGTTTCTAACACGGCGAATTCTACGTAGGGGCCTTCGATTACCATGATCGGGTTGTTTTCGTAGAACAGAGTGCCTTCAGGCATTGCGTAAAGCGTTACCCTCCTCCCCTTTAAGACCTCAACCACTTCCTTAAGACCTGTAAACAACGCCCACTTGTAGTCCCTAGGCAGAGAGGAGACGTGAAACTCGGCCCTAACTCTGACATCGGCTAACCCAGCGTTTTTCAACACCTCTACTGTACGCGTGAAATATACGTCGGTGGTACGGCCGTTTAAAATATCAGAGGGCGATGCCACGTGCATTAAAGAGTGATATATGCATAGTTTAAATACGATGTGGACTACTTCCCCTACGACAGCCCCAGGCCCTTTCAGCGGGAGATATACTGGAGGGCCTACTCGGCTTTGGAGAAGGGCGTCCCCGCTCTTATAAACGCGCCGACGGGTTTGGGCAAGACGGCCGCAGTACTAGGAGCCGCCTTAAAATACGCCTTTGAAAGAGGACTCGGCGTACACTACGTGGTGAGGACGAGAAACGAGCTCGAGCCGCCTGTGAGAGAGCTTTCTCGTCTAAGAGAGAGAGGCGTCGACGTGGAGTACGTCGTTATAAAAAGTAGACAAGACATGTGTTGCTACCGGCAGCTTAAGAAATTGGAATACTTAGAATTCTTGGCGGAGTGCTCTCTGCTTAAGAAAACGGGCCGTTGTGAGTACTACCCCCCCAAAGACGTGGAAGTCCCTCTTAAAAACGTCTCTACATACGTCAAAACACTATGCGCCTCTAGGACGTGTCCTTATGAGTACGCGAAGGAGCGGGCGGGCAGGGCGCGGGTCGTCGTGTCGACGTATTACTACGTGTTTGGCAGAGAGGCGGCAGATGTCCGAGACAAGGTGGTGGTAGTAGACGAGGCGCACTCTCTCTTTGACGCAGTGGCCAGCTTACACACTATAAAAATCTCGGAGTCAGACCTAAGACATGCTTATAGGGAGTGTAGGCGGCACGGCTTCTTAGAAGAGGCTTCTAAGATTTATAAGCTCTTAACTCTTGTCAGAAAAACCTCCGGCGTGGTGGAAGACCTACTTGGACAGGTAGGAGACCTGTCTCTCGAAGAGGCAGTCTTGGACATTACGAGGAAAAAGGCAGAGGCGGGTCTCACCCCGTATACCCCCCTGCTTTTAGTAAAAGAGTTAGTAGAGGCGTTGAGGAGCAGAGTTAAGTACTTGGCCGAGGTGAGAGAGGTAGATTCGGCGAAGTACCTCCTACTAACGCCACTTGACCCCGTGTCTATTGTAAAAAAGGCATTAGAACAGGCGGCTAATGTTATTTACATAAGCGGCACTTTGCCGATACAGCTGTTTTCCGAAGTGCTAAACATCACCAAGTACGAGGCTTTAGACGTCGCCTTTTATCAATATGTCCCGAGGGATAACTTCCTCTCCGTCGTAGACGTGGGAGTGACGACGCGCTATCAAGAACGTACTGAAGAAATGTACTTAAAAATCGCCGGGAGAATTGCGGCAGTTATAAACGCCTCTGTCGGCGGAGTGCTGGCGGTGTTTCCATCTTACGAAGTGTTAAAAGCAGTGCGTAAGTATTTGAAAATTTCTATCCCCCACTGGTTTGAGGGGTTCGACGAGTTTGAAATCGAGGACTTGCCCAACAAGTTCTTCATAGGCGCCGTCGCCGGAGGCAGGTTTGTAGAAGGGGTGGAGTACGTAGTAGAAGGCGTCAACCTTTTATCCACCGTGGTGATAGTGGGCGTGCCCTACCCGGAGCCCAGCGCATATCTTGAGAGGCGGGTAGAGCTTCTAAAGCCTAGGCTAAGGGAGAGGGCTTGGGACGCCGTTTATTTATACCAAGCTGTTGTAAACATCAGACAAGCGATTGGGCGACTTTTCAGAGGCCCCAACGACAAAGGCGTATTAGTCTTTCTGGATAGGAGATACGTAGAGCCAGATTTGTGGAACGCCTTAAAAGACGTCTTGGCGGGGGCTATGATTGTAGAAAACGTAGAGGAGGCTGTCCATCACCTTTCACTTTTTAGATAGGAGACGCCATATCGCAATAGCTACAATTATTATTGCAGCATTTGTGCCTGCCACAGCCACTGCGAGGAGAGAAATGCCAAGCCCTTCGTTAAATAATGAAAAGACAGCCGTTATGATGCCCATTAGCGCCGCAATCATAGCAATTATTATGCCGGCAAGGGGCAACGGCTGGCTTTTGTCCATTCCAACTCTAGCCGGTCTCTTCATTGTCTGAGTCTCTTGTGGAGGCGGGGGCGGCGGCTGTTGAGATACAAGGGGAAGAGGCGGCGGGGGCGGTCGCTGAGTGCGTACTGTAGGCGTTGTTCCGGGGTACGGCGGAGGCAAAGGCGGAGGCGCCGGAGGCGGCGGAGGTTGTTGATATGGTGGCGGCGGCTGTGGAGGCGGCTGACGGGGCGGGGGCGGCGGTCTCCTAAGCGGCTTCTCCTGCTCCTTATCGTCCACTGCCATGCCAAGACCCCACTCCCCTGTATATAAAAGTTTCTAAACTCAGTTTATATACAGAGCTCTTAGAAATAATGTGATCTTCATTGTAGCAGAGAAGCGGAGCGTAGCCCAAGCAATAGCAAAGATCCTAGGCGGCAACTACCACGTGAAGAAAATTTACGGAGTTTCTACCTACTGGTTTAACTACGGGGGCAAAGAAGCCGTATCTATCGGCCTCGCTGGCCACATAATGGATTTCGACTTTTCGCCACGTGAAAACGTGTGGTCTTGGATCCCGCCGGAGGAGCTCTTCAATACGGCGCCGTTGTTAGTAATTAGAGAGGAAGCCGCGCCTTATGTAAGAGCTTTGAGATCCCTCGCCTACAATGCCGAAGAGGCGTATCTTGCCTTAGATGCTGACGTAGAGGGCGAAGCTATTGCTTACGAGGTTGCGTTAATGATTAGGATGGTGAATAAAAAAGCCCGTGTCCACAGAGTGCGTTTTAACGCAGTTACGACGAAGGACGTCAAAACGGCGTTTCAACGCCCCGAGAGGCTAGACCTCAGACTAGTGGAAAAGGTTTTTACGCGTATGCAAATCGACTTGACGCTTGGCGCCGTCTTCACTAGATTTCTCACACTCGCTGTGAGAAACTCGCTGAAAAGAGGGCAGTTTCTCAGCTACGGTCCCTGCCAGACTCCTGTCCTAGGCATCGTGGTGAGCCGGGAGCTAGAAAGAGCAAACTTCGTCCCCGAGAAGTATTACGTTATTAAGGCAGTCGCCGAGATCGGCGGGCACAGAATTGAGCTGTCCTCCGACGTGCGTTTCAAAAGCCGCAAAGAGGCGGAGCAAGTAGCCGCTACTATAAGGCGCGGCGTTGTTAAGGTGGCGACGTACAAGCCGCATCACGTCTCCCCACCTGACCCGTTAGACACTGTGGAACTAGAACGGAGGGCAAGCAGATGGCTGGGGATAAATGCAAAGAAGACTCTCGACGTGGCGGAGGAGCTGTACCGCGCAGGCCTTATCTCATATCCAAGAACCGAGACCACCATATACCCCCCCAATCTAGACCTCAGAGAAGTTCTTAAAGAGTTGACAAACGGCGAGCACGGCCCCTACGCGAAAAGACTTCTCGCCGCGGGGTTTAGGCCTACGAAAGGCGACTCAGACGACGGGGCACACCCGCCCATCTACCCCACAAGAGGCGCCACGCGTGAGGAGGTTTACAAAACGCTTGGCAAGCTGGCGACATACGCATGGCCTATCTACGACTTTGTAGTAAGACACTTCTTAGCCACTCTAAGCCCCCCCGCGGTGGTAGAACGGCAGAAAATCGTCGTAGATTTCGGGAGGATTCAACTAGAGGCAGAGGGGTTGAGAATACTTGACGAAGGGTACTGGCAGATATACCCCTGGGAGAGGCAGAGGGAAAAGCCTCTCCCAGTTGTGAAAGTCGGCGACTTGGCGCACGTAGTAAAGGTGGAGGTCGTCGAGCGCGAGACTGAGCCTCCTCCTCAAATGACCGAGTCTGAGCTTCTTGCGCTTATGAGAAAATACGGCATCGGCACAGACGCCACGATGCAAGACCACATCTATACTAATGTAAAGAGGGGCTATATGAAGTTACAAAAAGGCAAGTGCATCCCCACGCCGCTAGGCACGACATTGGCCACCGCGCTTTTCCAATTCGCCCCCGAGCTCATTGAACCAACAGTAAGAGCCCGCATAGAAAAGGCGCTAAACAGCATTGTAAAAAACGGGACGCCGCCGGGCAGGCTGATATCCGACATCAAGACTGAGTTTTCAAAATACTACGACGTGCTGAAGAGTAGGCGAGGGGAAATACGCCTGGCGTTAGAAAAGGCTTTAAGCAACAAACCCACGACAACTAGTGGAAGCAGTTGAGGTACACCCTCTTGCGTGGGAGGCGGGGCCAGACACCTTAATCGAGGCCCCGCCTGGCTTTAAGTGGCTGGCTGTGGAGATTGCGAAAAAGACCGGCGCCGCGGTGTCTGGGAGACCCGTCTGGGGGAGCTGCGACGTGAGGATAGACCCCGCGTACAAGAAGATATTCCACCTAGGCCACGGAGTCCCCCCAAACGTGGCTCACCTACTGAGAAAAAACCTCGGAGCCGAGATTAGACAGTTGGAAGAAGACCTCTTCCGCCTATCTGCACAAGGCGTAGACGTCTACTTCATACCGGTGTATTACAAAACTCCGCCAAACGTGCCGCTCCCAGAGAAAGAGGGGAAGATATACTTCCCAGTGCCCTACAGGAGGATTGCCCAGTTTATACACGAAAAAACCGGCTTCCCCATGGCCAGAGACCCAATCACGGGGTGTTGGGTAGGCGAGCCGCCGGGAGGCGTTGCTTACGTAGTCGCCACGGGGCTGTTTTACCCACTCACAATTAAGTTGTTCTACCCAGAGGCCGAGGTCTACCAAGTAGACCCCTTTAGAGGTGTTGTGAAGTCTGTAGAGGAGGATTTCCAACGGGTGATGAAACTAAAAGCTAGGCCCCACTTGACAAGCCCCAGCAAAGTGGCGGTACTAGTCTCCGCAAAGCCGGGGCAGAGACAGATGGACAAGGCGGTTGAGCTAAGCTCTATGGGGTTCATAGTCGTAATTCTCGACGAACTTACGCCAGAGTACATAGACGATTTACAATTCGACTTGGTTATCAACACAGCCTGCCCGCGTATTGGAATAGACGACTTAGACAGAATACGCACGCCGGTGCTTAATTACTATGAATATAAGTCTCGGCGGCTGGATCCCAGAGATGCCGCGAGACTACTTTAAATTATAGGAAAAGTCTAACATGTGATTAGGCTAAAGTGCCCAGTCTGCGGCAGGGAACTAGCCTTCAACTTTAAAAGCGACAAAGAGCCTGTAGGAGGTTTATACGAAGTTCTTGTACAACACATGGAGCACTACTTCAAAGTGTTTATAGACAGACAAGGAGTTGTGAGAAGAGTCTTCCCAGTAGATCATGTTGTTGTAGTAGATCCACCCAGATACACAGTATACATCTACGACGACAGAGCAGAAATAATCGAAGGAGGGCATAGCTATATCACAGACCCGACCCCCCTGCTAGAGGTAATAAAGAGGCTTATCTCCTAGAGTTAAAAAACTAGGACGTAGGAGAACTTGTGAGGCGAATTGGAGTTGTGATCAAGTCGCCGTCCATATACCACTTTGTTTTTAGACCCTTCCGCGGAGTAGAACTCAACGTAGGCTCATTCGTGTCAGTAGAGGTAGATCAACTACGAGTAATCTCCAGGGTGGTGGCAATAAGACATAGAAACGCCGCACTTGACCCCCGACTAGTGGCCCAGTTTGACGAAGAAGAGGCAGTTGACGCCATAAAACAAACACTGGGAATAGAAGAGGCGTTGTACTACACCGAAGCTAAGGCCGTAGTCCTAGGCTTGCGGAGGGGGAAGAGGGTACAAAGACCGCAAAAGCCCGTGAAGCCGCTCTCCTACGTATATGAAACCACTATTGAAGAACTGGAGGAATTCTTCTCACCGCCTGAGAACGGGGTGTACATAACAGTGGGAAGTATAAAGGGGACTGACATACCGGCGAGGATAGACGCCGAGAAGCTAGTCACCCACCACTGTTCAATTCTCGCAAGCACCGGGGCTGGGAAGAGCTGGCTGGCAGGTGTGATAGTGGAGAGACTTTCACTCCTAGACATCCCCATAATAATCATAGACCCACACGGCGAATACTCGGCCATGTCCATACCAACGTCAGAAGAAGGGAACAGAGTCTCTGAAAAAGTGCAGATATACGTAGTGGGAAAAGTAGACACAGAGGCGCTGGACAACGCCTTTAGGCAGAGGTATGGAAGACCTAGAAGCTACACGCGCGTGGGAATCAACCCCAGGACTCTCCCCCTGAGGACGCTTGAAAAAATCTTAGAAAGTCTCTACGGGCTCACCGACGCCCAGAAGAGGATACTGGAAGAGGGCTGGCAGTACGCCACTAGTTACGGAGAGAGACAGCCCCTCACCTCCGTGGAAGAGCTAGTAGCCGAGGTGTTAGAAGGCGGAAGACACGCCGCCCCACCTGGGTACGCAGGTGAGATGGCCCTAAGAGGACTCGAGGGGAGGTTAAAGTCGCTCTTCTACTCAAGCCCCGTCTTTATTACTAGATACGGAGAGGTCTACAACGGCGAGCCGCTGAAACTACTAGACCCTCTGCAATACGTAACTCAGCCTAACATATACGTCTTCGACTTGTCTGGACTAGACGGAGTAGACCAACAACTATTCCTAGGAGTGTTGCTCGACCAGCTCTACAGAGCCGCCGTACGTAGAAAAAACTTGACGACCTTCATCGTAGTAGAAGAGGCACACAACTTCGCCCCAAGCGGCGCCTCTATCAGCAAGAACTATGTTGTAAAAATCGCAAGAGAAGGAAGGAAATTCGGCCTAGGACTGTGTTTAATTACACAACGCCCCTCTAAACTCGACCCCGATGTGGCCTCGCAGACTATGACTCAAATTTTTAAACGTATGATAAACCCCAACGACTTGAAATACGTGACGTCGGTAGCGGAGCAGTTAGAAGACCCAAGACCTCTCAAAACCCTAGACGAGACAGAGGCTCTAATTGCGGGAGTTTCAGTACCAGCACCTCTGCTCGTATCGGTGGGAGAAAGATGGACCAACCACGGAGGAGCGACTCCAAAACTTAGAAAAGGGGTTATTTGATTTGTACCTGCGCAGGCTTTACCTCTAAAATTTGCCCGGCAGCGATCGTGCGGCCCATGTCGCGTAACGCAAAGCGGCCCAGCGGCGGGAAGTCGCTGAACTTCTCAGCCACTATCGGCTTCAAAGGCTTAATCTTCACAATTGCGGCATCTCCCTGCTTTATAAACTGCGGCTTCTGCTCCACCGCCTGGCCTGTACGCGGGTCTAGCTTCGACACAAGCTCAGTGATCTGGACAGGCACGGTGGCTGTGTGTATGTGCATCACAGGCGCGTACCCGGGGCCGATGGCTGTGGGGTGCCAGAGGATTACCACGCGGGCTACAATCTCCTCGGCCACTGTGGGTATGTTATCTGGCTTTCCTAACACGTCGCCGCGCTTTACATCCTCCTTGGTGATGCCTCTAACGTTCACGCCAACGTTGTCGCCTGGCTGCGCTTGTTCAAGCTTCATGTGGTGAGTCTCGATAGATCTCACGTCGCCCACCTTGGCGGGAGGCACAACGACAACTTTATCGCCTACTTTTAACACGCCGGTCTCCACCCTGCCCACAACCACCGTACCGGCTCCAGTAATTGAAAACACGTCCTGGACGGGCATTCTCAAAGGCTTGTCTGTGGGTCTTGGAGGCGGCTGGAAGGTGTCTAATACCTCTAAGAGAGCCGGGCCGTTGTACCACGGCGTGTTAGAAGACTTAGCCTTGATGTTATCTCCCTTCACGGAGCTTATTGGGACGAAGTGTATCTTGCTAGGGTCGTAGCCGATGAGCTTTAGAAGCTTCGACACCTCGGTCTTTACCTGCTCATACCTCTTCTGGTCGTAGTTAACGGCGTCCATCTTATTCACGGCTACTACCAACTGCTGGATGCCTAGTGTTCTTATGAGAAACAGGTGCTCTCTGCCTTGGCCCTGGGGGCCTATGGCAGTTTCAAACTCTCCAGGTCTCGCAGAGATGACAAACAAAGCGGCGTCTGCTTGGCTGGCTCCCACAATCATGTTTTTTACAAAGTCTCTGTGTCCAGGCAAGTCGATGATCGTGACGAATAGTTTTTGAGTCTCGAAGCCCACGTGCGTAGCTTCTATCGTAACGCCGCGCTCGCGCTCTTCTTTAAACCTGTCGAGAATCCAGGCAAAGGCGAAGTCTTCTTTACCCATTTTTTTAGCCATTTCTTCAATTTCTTTAAAGGCCTTCTCATCTACGTATCCAGTTTCGTATAGAAGTCTGCCAACTGTGGTCGATTTGCCGTTGTCTACGTGGCCTACCACTGCTAAGTTTAAGTGCGGCTTCTGTAAGGCTGTCGGTTTTGGTGGCAGTACTATGGAGGGCATAGGCGACGTTATCTATAGTCTTATAAATTTTTCGAACGCGGTAGAGCTTAAAAACTAAGATTTTCGGCATATCTATGCCCAGGCCCGCGTTGCGCACTAAATCGAAGAGGAAAGTTAAGGTCAAGACGCCTGGAGGTAGGACAGTAGTACACTACGAGAAGAAGGCCAAGGGAGTTCCGAAATGCCCAATTACAAAAAAGCCGCTGGGCGGCATGAATATGAAAGTGTATAGATTCGGCATATCTATTAGAGCGCCTAGCAGGCCATATGGCGGCTTCTATTCTCACAAGGTTTTGGCAAGGGCGTTGAGAATTGCCGTAAGGTCTTAATGGTTGTTATAGCAGTATCAGGACAGCCGGGAAGCGGAAAGACTACAATAGCAAGAGAAGTCTCTAAGATTTTAAAACTACCCCTGGTGTCCTCCGGCACAATTTTTAGAGAACTTGCCGCAAAACACGGCATGGATTTCCTAGAATTTCATAAATACGCCGAAAAAAACGCAGAAATCGACAAGTTAGTAGACTCCATCGCTATTGAAAAAGCAAAAAGTGGAAACGTAGTTTTAGAGGGTCACCTTGCCGCATGGATGGCGAGACCTTATGCAGATGTTTGTATATATCTAAAGGCTTCGAAAGAAGTTAGAGCACGGCGTATTGCCTTAAGAGACGGCAAAAGTTTTGAAGAAGCATTAATAGAGGTAGAGAGCCGAGAGGAGCTAAACAGACGGCGCTACTTATCGATATATGGCATAGATACTAGGGACTTATCGATATTCGACCTCGTCTTAGACACCTCGTATTTATCAATAAACGACGCCGTGAGAATAAGTCTAGATTTCCTATGTACTACGCTCTCAGCTAAATACTCAAAGAAGTTCTGTTAATCTTCGACAAGTGTAGTAGTATTGATTAAAACAAGTACATTAAAGCCGCCTTATGAAGTTCCTATTGAGATGCAGACCTGATACGAAAAAGCCGCCCACAGGCAAAAAAGTGGCAATAATTGGGGCCGGGCCTGCGGGGCTGGGCACAGCTGGCATATTACTATGCAACGGCCACGAGGTCCACGTATACGACGCCCTCCCAGAGCCCGGCGGTTTGTTAATTTTCGGCATACCTCCCTTTAGAGTGCCCCGAGAGGGAGTGAGAGAAGGGGTGAAAGAGCTTCAAGAGGCAGGCGCTAAATTTTTCACCTCTACTTTTGTCTATTGCGGAGAAAAGCCAAAGGAACACGAGGCGTTGCTCTTAGTAAAAAACTACGTAAACTTAGAGGACTTAGTTCAGAAATACGACGCGGTTATAATAACTACAGGCACGTGGAAGAGTAGAAGACTCGGAGTCCCTGGCGAAGACCTACCCGGCGTCTATAAAGCATTGGACTATCTGTTCAGAATATATGCCTATCAGCTCGGCTACCTCCCCCCTGGCGCGGTGCACCCCACAGGCAAGAAGGTGTTAGTAGTAGGGGCGGGCCTTACTGCAGTTGACGCCGCGCTTGAGGCAAAGCTCCAAGGCGCGGAGAAGGTAGTTGTTACATATAGACGTACGATAAACGAGGCGCCCGCCGGGAGGAAGACCATAGAGGCAGAGCTAATTAACAAGGGCATCGAGTTTAGAGAACTCTTAACCCCCGTGGCTTTTCTCGGCGGCGGAAAGGTAGAAAAAGTGAGGCTTATAAGAATGCGGCTAGGCCCACCTGACAAGTCTGGGAGGCCAAGGCCGGAGCCTGTGCCAGGTACAGAATTTGAAGAGGAGTTCGACACTGTGTTAATAGCGGTTGGGGAGGAACCCACCCCACCTGGCGGGTGCCTCGGCATAGAGTTCAACCCCGACGGCACCATCAAGGTAGACGAAAAAATGCAGACCGCCAGGCGGGGCGTCTTTGCGGCAGGCGACGTGGCGACGGGCCCCTCGCTTATCGGAAAGGCGCTGGCCTCAGGGATGAAAGCCGCCACTTTCGTAGACGAGTTTTTAAAATAGCTACTTTTTCTGAGCAACCACCAGCGCGTGAGCAGTGTCGTAAGGCTCTAGGTGCACGGTCTCTAGGATTTCAAAACCCCTTTCCTTCAACGTGTTTATCTCTTGTTTAAACGTCTCAGTTGCAGGGGCTGTCACGTCTATGCTCATCGCCTTTATTACCAGCATTACGTAGCCGCCAGGCTTCAAAAAGTAGTCTGCGTTGTCCGCTAAGATTTTTGCCTGCGCCGGCTGAGCGACGTCTATGTAGACTACGTCGACTCCTTTTACGTAATGTGCATATTGATAGGGAAACCTGGCGTCCCCCAAGATAGGCACCACGTTCCTCCTGCCCTGGTCTACCAGCTTCTCCATAAACTCTCTAAATACGCGCGGCGAAAACTCCACAGAGTATATCAACCCACTTTCGCCTACTATGTCGCTCATATGACTCGGCGTCGTGCCAGACGCCGCGCCTAGGTACAGTATGTGTGTGCCCTCCCTAATCGGCACGAACTTCAGCCCATTTGAAATGGCGGCGGCTAGTTTAGACCTATACGGGTTCCACTCCCGGTACTCCACTCCCTCCCACCTGACGAGGCGCTCTCCGTACACTCTTTTCCCCGGAGTTAAGTTCCGCGTGGCGAGGCGCTCAGACCCGTCTTCAAACTTTACAATGAAGACCCCGTAGTGTAGCTCGTGGGGTCCAACCTCTACTACTTCAATCGACATGCCCAGTTTATAAACACTGTAATTTAACTTTAACGCCTCTCCCTCCTCCCCCTGGGCGGCGGGCGCCTCCCTCCGCCTCTTGGCGGCGGTGGAGGCGGCGGGGCTTTTGTGGGTTGTGGAGCTTTGGGCGGAGGCTTGGCGTACAACGTCTTGATCTCCTGTATTCTTTTCAACAACTCTTCTTTCAGCCGAGGCGCGATGAAGTTGCCCGTGAAGGCGTCTGCCTTCGCCGCTATGGCGAGCTTAGCGGCCAGAGCCCTGGCGATTTTACCCCTCTGCCACCTCGGCGACCTGAATATCTCTGGGTATTGGAAGATGACGCCGTGCTTAGGAGGCTTCCCCCCAGTCCTCAAGGCTCTGAACAGCGCCTTCTCAGCGCCGAGGACTTGGATTGTAGACGCCGGTAGAAACGCCATACGCGTCAAGCCGCCGGCGATTTTTATCAGCCTAGCGCCGAGAAGCGGGCCCACGAGCTCTCTAACGTTGGGAGCCACCTCCTTCATCGCCTCGTCGATATACGTGGCGAGGCTTTCCCTATATGCGTCCAGCTTTAGAAACACCTCGGCGTAGGACTTAAGCTGGTCTAAGTCCCACTCAGACATCTCAGCCCCGATGCTCTTCTTCGCAGATTCGACAACACGTCTAAGCCTCTCTTCCTGAATGTCGGGAGCTACTTTCCTCAGAGAGTCTTCGTTTATCTTAGACCTGTGTCCTATGTAGTATACAATCTTTACATATTCCTTGTTGTCTCTTACAAGTTCTTCAAGCTCTGGGAAGTGTAAGCCGTACCACTCCCTTATCCTAGACGCAATTAAGTTTAGTATCTTGTCTACGTCGTCAAGCGTGCTGATGGCTTGCGCTATGAAGAGGTCTCTCTTCTCCACCGCCTGTCTAAGCTTAAGACGCGTCACCAAGTCGCTTACTTCGAATAAAAACGCCCTATACTCCTCCCAAGACAGCCCAAGATCTGATAAATACTTTGTAAAATTCTGCCTAGCCGCTATTAACACCTGCGCCGGGCTCTCTGCGACTACTTCGGCTTTTGTTACAGTAACAAGTTTACGCGCCAGCTCTGGGTCTTCCACAACCACCTTCTCGGCCTTTGTCTTCACTCTCTCCACCAGACTTAGTAGCTCCGGCACAGGGTTGGACTTCTCTAGTTCAATTAGCCTAGACGCAATCGCCTCGGGCGATTTTTGAAACCTCTCCACATCCACCAAGTTGCCTTTCTCGTCGAGCGCGAAGAAGCCCAGGACGTCCGCCAGTATGTAAATCTTCGCCATCACAAAGCTTAAACGAGGTGCTTAAAAAGATATCTCCGAAAGAGCGCGCTTTACGTCCTCTACGTCGACCCTCCCCCTGTACCTCCTCATCACCTCTTTCAAGGCCCTGTCCCGCCCCACTTCTTTCACAACGGCTTCTACTATTTTCCTCACCTCGTCGGCAGATAGCCTAGTCAGCCCCAGCCGCTTTGCGACGCCGGCCGCGGACTCGCCAGGCTTCATGTTTCTCAATACATCTTCCACAGCCTCTTTCGTGATGATTTTTTTATCCAACGCCTCTAGAACAGAGGCTATCTTCTCTTCTGTAATCTCTACGCCTTCTCTCGCCAATGCCCGGGAGGTGTTGACAAGAATTGTAGCCACAAGCTGGGGAGGCACCGAGGAGAACTTTGCCACATACTCTTCAAACTTCTCCAAGTGGGGAGATTTAACAAGCTGGAGGGCTAAGTCTCTGCTAAGCCCCCTAGAAGTCAACTCGTTTAACTTACCCTCTAGGCTTACTTTCGCCACCTCCTCGGCCTTCTTCACAATTTCAAACGTAATCTTCACAGGCGGGAGGTCTGTCTCGGGGTACATCCTAGCCGCCCCAGGGCGCGGCCTTAGAAACCTAGTAGTCCCGTCTTGGTTCGCGGCTCTGGTCTCCTCCGGCACCCCCCTCGCCGCGGCGTTTAGCCGCATGATCACCACGTCTGCCGCCTCTTCCAGCTCCCTGGGGTCCGCCCCCATGAGGAGGACATAGCTTTCAACTCCCACGCGCGCCTCCACTTGCCTCACCTCGTCTGCGGAGATGCCGTAGCCCGGCAACTCGTCGCTGTGAAGCAAGCCCCCCAGCTCAGTCCACGCACGTACGTAGTCCGCCAGCTCTGTGCCGAAGCGGCGGCCTGGCTGGACCTCGAAGCCGAGTAGTTTTTGAAAACCGGGCGCCTTCACCGCCAAGACCGTCCCCCCGGCGTCTAGCACTCTACGCACAAGCTTAGACTTCGTGTTTGCAAATACATCTGTCACGTCCACCGTGGAGAGCTCCACCCTCTCCACGCCTCTATTGCGCAACTCCTCCGCAATCTTAAGCAAGTTTAACTGCCTCATTGCCTCGTACTCAATCACCTTGGGGATTAGGGAGAGGTCGGGGACTCCCTTGATCTCAGTCTTGGCGCCCCCGGCGATCGAGACGTTGACGTCTTGCCTCACAGTGCCGACGCCTCTCCTAGCCCTGCCAGTGATCTTTACGCTATACCCAATTATCCACGCCACCTCCTCCACCTGCTGAGGCGTGTAGGTCATGGGCTCCGTTGCTATTTCTACAAGCGGTACGCCCAGCCTGTCTAGTCTGTAGACCACCGTCTTGCCGTCTTCTCCCATCTTCCGCGCGGCGTCTTCTTCAAGCGCCACCGTCTCTATGCCTATGTCGTACCCCAATATCTTCGCCCTGCCGCCGTAGGCGACTAACATCGTCCTCTGGAACCCCGAGACGTTTGAGCCGTCTACAACAGTCTTCCGCATGACGTAAATCTCGTCAAAAAGCTTCGCGTTGAACATCTTAGCGACGGCCACCGCCGTCACCAACGCCTCTTCGTCAGGCATGTGAGGAGGCTCCTCGTCCACTTCTACTAAACAAGTGGAGTCTCTATACCCCTCGTAGACATACCGCCTCCTCTTCCTAACCTCCCACTCCACCGCTGGGTCGACTGCGCCAAGCTCGCTTAGAGAAATGTGCAGACGCCTCTCAATCCTAAAGTGAGGCTCGTCGTCTCGCAAAACTGGGGGACAGTGACAAAACAACTTCCTACTAGTGTTAAGCTGTATGTGTATCTCAAGACCCGTCTTCAGCCCCAGCGCTCTGTAGTCCACGCCTCCGTTATGTAAATACTATAAAAAACTAAGCCCGCTACCTGGCGATTAGACGGCGGCCCACTTCTTACGAAAAATCTCGACAATCTCTTCTAACGAGAGTTGGTATACTCTCTTGTCGCTGTCGCCGAGTTTTAGGCGCCTCAACGTCTTTCTCCTCGCTGAGAATAGAAAAGCTGTGAATTTTTCAAACGCGGCGAAGTCCTCGACACACGGCTCCCGGGGGGTGAGCCTAATCACGGAGGAGTAAACTCTCGGCGGTGGGGAAAAGACGTGGGGGGGCAGAACCCGGAGAACCTCGACCAAGTAGTGGCACTGCACCGCCACTGTAAGCCTGCCGTAGTTCTCCTCCCCCGGCGAGGCGGAGAGCCTCTCAGCCACTTCTTTCTGCACGGTCACGACGGCGGGTAGCCTATGCCGCGCCAGTTTCAACAGGAGTGGAGACGTTATGGAGTATGGAACGTTAGAAACGAAAAAGTCGGCCCTGGGCCACTCTATCTCGAGGGCGTCTCCCACCACCACCTCCACGTTGGGGGGCGCAGACCTCCTCAACTCCTCTGCAAGGCGTTGATCAACTTCAATGGCGTAGACCCACCGCGCTCTTTCTGCTAGCAGAAACGTAAGCGCTCCGCGTCCGGGGCCGACCTCAATTACGTCTAACCCCTCTGGGACTAGGCCCGCTATGTAGCGCGCCACTTCTCCGTCGCGGAGAAAGTGCTGGCCGAGGCGCCTGCGCCGCACATAGTTTAATACATGGCTATTAATATGCCATTTAGATGCCCCTCCTCCGCCTAGTCTTCCTCGGTACAGGCGGCGCCGTGCCTAAGGCAGACCGCATGCTACCAGCAATCTACCTCGAAGACTGGCTTGGAAACAGAGTTCTCCTAGACGCGGGAGAGGGGGCTCAGTACAGACTTTTACAAATCGGGGTGTCGCCTGCGTCGCTCACCCTAGTGGCCGTCACCCACGCCCACGAAGACCACATCCTCGGACTGCCGGGCTTGGTAATTACTAGCAAGTTCCTCGGGGGGCGGGTCAAGGTGTTGGCCCCCAAGTCTATGCACCAGCTGTTAGAGAGGATAGGCGTTGAGGTCGCCGACGAGGTGTCCACAGACAAGTTTAAAATACGGTGTGTCGAAGTGTGCCACACAGTCGACGCATGTGGCTGGCTGTTTGAGTGGGACGTGGGGTATAAACTCGACTTGGGCAAAGCCGTGGGGCTCCCCAAGTGGGCGCTTACCAAGCTCATAAGAGGAGAAGAAGTGGAGGTGGGGGGGAGGGTAGTTAGGCCGCAGGACGTGGCCGACCCAGGCCACGATAGGTTTAGGAGGCTACTCTACACGGGGGACACCGGACCCTGTCCCCAAAGCTGGTCGGCCGTAGGCAAGGCGGACGTGTTAATCCACGAGGCCACGTTTGCAGACGACGTAGAGGCCGCAAAGGCGCATGAAGAGGGCCACTCCACAGTGGCAGACGCCGTTGAGGCCGCCAGGGCCTTAAAAGCCAAGGTGCTTATACTAACACACATCAGCGCCAGATATCCCGACAAGTCCAGACACAGAGAGCTGGCTAGAAAAATCGTCCCTCCGCCCTACGTGTACGTCCCCGACGACTTCGACACCTTACTTGTCCAATTGTAGTTTCTACGGGGGCTTCTTTGCAACGTATATCACCGTGGTGGCAAACGGCGCCAGGAGTTTCAACACGTCGAGTTTTTCTAAAAACCTGGCCCTCATTCTACGTTGCAACAGACGGGTGGGCAACAGCGGCATTAGGTATATCGGCCTAGCCTCCACAAGCTCAAGCCCCGCGCGCCTCAACGCAGACTTGACGTAGAAATATGTGTAGTAGTTAAACGGAATCTCCCCGTCTGCAGACTCCCAGTACCCCCTAACTACGCCTCTCTTCAACGCCTCTATAAACTTGCCCGCCCCCTGAAATATGAAGTATTCGTACAGCATGTCTACACAGACGGCGTTGTCGACATCTGTAATAAAAAAGCCACCTCTCTTCAAGACCCTAGACACATCTCTAAACGCCTCGCCCACCCTCTTCAGGTGGTTGTACACGCTACCCAGCGCGGTGACGACGTCAAAACTGCGTAACCTCGCCGGGAGGTTGGAGGCGTCGGCGGCTACTCTGTCCCCGCATCTACACGCCTTAAGCGACTGGGAGGAGAGGTCCAGGGCCAACACAGAGGCGCCTCTAGACTGCATGTACACCGACCAGAACCCAGTCCCGGCGCCTATGTCCAGAACCCGCGCGCCTGGGCGGATGTACCTGTCTAACACCTCTCCAATCTTCTGATACAAGACGCGGTAGTACTCACTTTTTAGGTACTTGTCGGCGTACTGTTCAGCAATCGAATCGTAGTACTTGGCTACTGCCTCCAGCACCGCTACCGCGGCTCTATGCGGAAGTCGACTGCGAGCTTGCGCCGTAGCTTCTCCAGCTTGGTAACTCCGCGGGAGAGGACGACCCCTAGGTACTCCTCCGGGACTTTTACCACAATCACGCCGTCGCGCTCCTCTAGCCTAATCTCGCTGGGAGGGACATACCTCTTAAGAGCCGACACGACGGCTGAGTATATCTTTCTGCTGGGAGCCGCCCTCTCCTCGCCGCGTTTCACCGGCACTACGAAGGTCTCTTCGCCGAATACGTAGATCTCGTACTCCACCTCCCCCGTCACGAAGTCCTTGACTAGGATCACAGGCCTAGCGAGGTCCTCCTCCCTCATCCCGGCGGGCACCTTCACCACCATAGACAAGGCATACACCTTCTTCACCTCGCCGTCTTTCATGAATACCACCGTGTCGATAATCGAGGGTATCATCCCCAGCTCCACTCTCCTAATAAAACGCTGAATTGCGTCTATGGGAGACGTGGCGTGCACCACGCCGACCATGCCCACGCCGGCTAGTCTCAAGTCTACGTACAGCTGGAAATCTGCCGTATCCCTCATCTCGTCGAAGATAGTGTAGTCAGGCCTAGACAGGAGGAGGAGGTCGTGGATCTCCTCAGAAGAGGCCAGGTTTTTAGAAAGCTGAGTAATAGGAGGCGGGAGAACCATGTCTCTCGGCGACTCCACAGTCTTCACAATCTTCCCCTTGCCCAGGTAAAACTCGGCCAGGGCCTGGGCGAAGGTGGTCTTCCCAGCGCCCGGCGCGCCGGCGATGAGTATGCCCTCTGCGCTTTTCTCAAGACGCTCAATTACTCTGGGGTCAAGACCGTAGTCCTCCAGCCTCTTGCGGACCACAGGCCTCGTGGCAGTTATTTCCAGCCGCTCAGACACTGGGGGGAAGACCACCACAATCCTATGCTCCTTGTGCTGTATGATAAGTGAGTGAGGCCTCCTAATTTCAATCTTTGTCCTAACCCCCGCGCGGGAGGCCTCTGAGACTAGCTCGCGGACAACGGCGTCTAGTTGTCTACGAGACAGAGTCTCCGAGGACAGTTGTACAAACTTCCAACTCCCAGGCCGCCCCACCTTGCCGTAGGGAGGCAACCCCTCTTTCAAGTGGACAGACATGACGTCTTTGTCAAAAAACTTCTCAATCGTCAAAACGTCCCTAGCCCTGCCGAGGTACAGCACCGACAGTCCCTGTACATACGCCACGTCGCGGGCAAGCTCGTCGCTTGTGATGTAAGTACAGCCGTTCTCCTTAGCAAACCTCCTAGCCAAGGCGTCGAGGTCCAGCCCCTCCGCCCGCCTGCCAGCCGGCACTACTTCAATTTTTACAAAATCTGAGAGGCCGAGCTTATCCACCGTCTCGTGCAAGTCCTTAAGCTCCTCCACAGCCACTAGGCCCACCCCGTCCCCCTGTTTAGCAAGCGACGCGAAGTACTCAACAACCTCAGAAAGCAAGAAGAGAGTCCCTCTGACCCTCCCCCCTACCACCGCCTCTTTTAGACTCCCGTCGATAATCACCGAGCTGTCGGCCACGAATTTATCCACCGCCACAACAACGAACAAGGGTATAAATTTTTAATAGTCCACATACGCTACATCGCCGCCTCCTATAACGTTGCAGAACCCAACAAGCCACATAGGGCGTCATTCCTATCATTAACCGTGGTTAAAATAGCCGACGCCCTCGCATTACAAAAATCGATCGAAAAAAGGAGGCTTTCTAGAAACTTACCGCACGTCTGACAGATACGCCGTAATCAAAACAAAACTAGAGCCGCAGACCTCTCTCATCTTGGGATGGCTCACTATGACATTAAAGAAGTACGGCACCCCCGCCTCGTCGTCGTATAACAAGAAGCCGCCAATCGTTGCGTTTATAAACTCGCCGCCTCCCGGGACCTCCAGCCTGTTGTAGTGCGACCTAGCCTCTATTCTTAACAAAGACCTCGGCGTTAGCTTCGTTTCGGCGTTCTCGCCGCGTATTCTTGACGGCTCATCCCTTGACTTTGTCAACGTCCCGTTGCCCCCAGCCCGCTCGATGTGCGTGACGTTTCTCAGGTCAATTAACATCTCACCTACATGAGTCGGCTCATGCGGATACTTGAATATACTCGGCGGAAGCTTCTTCCCGTCGATCTCCACCTCTACAAGTCTCCACCCCCTATACACAAGAGACGTATTCGCCATTTCTCTAACCTTAGACTGAATACACAACAACTCGACGTTGTAGACAGAGGTAAATGTCCCGTTGACCTTCGGAACCAGCTTCACCCTGGCCGTTGCGGTGGGCCCTAACATACCAGACACATACACGGCGACTAAGACCGCGGCAATAACTAGGACAAAGGCCAGCCTCAACATACGTCCACGGTCACAGTACTTTGAGTCCACCACCTTGTGTCGCCGCTACCTGCAGTTGTCCACTTCACGTAGTCGTAGTCGATCCTCATCCAGTCATATCCGCTCCAGGGGTCGCCTATACATCCGTAGAAGTAGGGGTGGGCATGGCTGATTATGTAGAACGAATATACTCCACCCGATCTAACATCGTGATTACCTGTATGAGACACTATTTTACGTGCACTATTATCATAATAAACTTTTCGTCCGAGTCTTTTGATAAGCGTAGGCGATAGAACAGCCAAGGCCTACACAATCGCTTAGCACAAACTCGTCATAGAGCTCGACAACTGCCGCTACTACTATTGCGACAACGGCTATGGACATAACTATTACGCATCGTGGGACCTTCCCGTGCATAAGAGAGATTTTCTTCACCTTTTTTTTACGTTCGACTTTTGACGATACTTTTTTCGTTATTAGACCATGTTGGCAAAGTTTGTATACTTGCCTTCTCGTGTCTCTGTGTTTTACCTCCTCACTACGGTGCCGGGGCTGGAGGATTTCGTCATCGAGGAGCTGTACGAGAAGTTTGCCACACACCGGGCCTGGGGGAGGTACTTAACAGGCCGCGTGGTGGCGGAGGTAGACGCAGACCCCCGCTCGGTCTACACGTTGCGAACTATCGAGCGCTTCGGTATATTTCTCGGCGACGGCTACGTAAAGAGCTTGGGAGACGTGGTTGAGGTTGCAAAGAGGGCTCTTCCACAAGTCGTGAAGTACTTAACGAGAAACTCGACAGTGGGCGTACGGTGCGAACGCGTGGGGGAGCACAACTTCACGTCGAGAGACGTGGAGAGGGAGGTAGGCAGATGGTTTAAAGAGCGGGGCTACGTGATCAGCCTCGTCGACCCAGACGTAGAGGTCAACGTAGACGTCGTAGAGGACTACGTAGCGGTTTGGATCACCGTGGCTAAGAAAAGCCTTAAGGACAGGCCGTGGCGCGTCTACCAGCACTACGCCAGCCTCAACCCCGTAATTGCCAACGCCTTAATACGCCTCGCGAAACCCAGGCCAGGCGAGACGGTCTGCGACATAACCTGCGGAGGAGGCACCATAGTCGCCGAAGGCGCCGAGCTGGCGCCTCACGCCCGCTACATATGCGTAGACATTGCGTACAAACACGTAAGGGGGGCCCTGGAGAACACGAGCAGGTTCAGCCAGGTAGACGTCATCTGGTTCGACTCGACGAAGCTACACAGAGCGTTGAGGCCAATCTGCGACAAGTACGTCTTCAACCCGCCGTACGGGTTCAGAATCCCCGAGAAGGTAGGCAGACTGTACAGGCTACTGGGAGTTGCGATGAGGAGAGCGGCCCGCGGCGACTGTGTGCATTACGTGGCGATTACCCCTAGGTGGAAGACCTTCATAAGCCAAGTCGGCGGCGACATCTTGTTCAGACGCGTCGTCTACCAAGGCGGGTTGTACAGCCACATAATCAGCGGCCGAATATGCCGGTGAACAACAGAAATAGGAAAGAGGCAAGGGGGACCAACACGTTGTCATCTATCGGCGGAAACTCAAAACGCTCCACAAAGCTCGCAACCAGCCCGGCCACAGCCCCCGCGGGGCCGAGGTAGTACCAGCCGATCGGCACAGACACCGCGGCCATCGCCACGTTTCCAGCCCAGTGCTTCGTCCTACGGCCAAAAAGCAAATTTCTAACCACCCCCGTGGCCGAGTCGCCTACGGCCATGAACAACGCCGGCACGACGCCTAGCCTCCAGTCGCCCAACAAGCCCCAGCTCACCGCAATCACAAGCCCCCACATCAACGCAAACGACACCTCGTACATATTGCCAGAGTCTTGAAACCACCAGAAAAGCCTATTCATCTTGTGAGGCACGTAGAGAAACAACGCCAAAATCAACGCCGCGACGGTCGGCACCACCCAGCTTGAGAACAAGGGCACCAACACAGCCACTACGCCGCCGGCCAGCACGTGGATGATCTTCCTATTGAAGTAAACCGCCCTAATGTGGCCAAACCGCCTTGCAAGAGGGCCGTAGGTCCAACGCGTAAGCGCAAGAGTCACAAACAAGACCCAGCCCCCGAGGACAAGCGCTAGGAGTACGTCGCCCACAGGCTATGCGAAGTCCACGCCCTCCGTAGTTGTCAAAGTGACTTTGTATAAAAAGTCCATCTGTCTCAGCGCCGCGGCGTAGTCGAACTCGTTCAACGCGGCGACGGCGTCTACGGGCACCACCACGTCGTACAGCCTAAGCTTGGCGCTGGCCACTGTGTGGAGGACGCATATGTTAGCCACAGTCCCAGTCACCACTAGGTGTTGGATGCCGTACATCCTCAGTATATGGTCCATCGGCGTGCCGAAAAAAGCGTCGTACCTCATCTTTTCTACCACTATGTCGCCCTCAGACGGCTTGAGCTCGTCGACAATCTGCCACCCCCAGCTTCCCTTCACAACGTGGGGGCCCCATATGGGAAACTCCACCGGGTCGTCGGGGTAGTGGGTGTCCTGCGTGTACACCACACGGACGCCCCTCGCCCTCGCCTTTTCAATAAGAAACTTGATCTTGGGGATGATTTCGCGAGAGGTCGGCGAGTACAGCTTGCCGTTGGGGTGTGCGAAGTCGTTCTGCATGTCGACCACTATTAGGGCAGATTTCTTAGAGGGGAGGGAGACCTTGTCCACAATCGTCACCCTGGGCACCTTCACCACGTCGGGTAGCATGTAAAAGCCGATTTCCACAATTTAAAGTTTTAAACAGAGGACATCTCACTGTTATGAAAGAGGTGGTATACACCGAAGCCGCTCCCAAGCCGATAGGGCCTTACTCGCAGGCGGTCAAAGTGGGGGGCCTCCTCTTCGTCGCGGGGCAAATACCGGTGGACCCAAAGACCGGCGAAGTAGTGAAAGGCGGCATCAAAGAACAGACCCGCCAAGTGTTAGAAAACATAAAGGCCGTGTTAGAGGCCGCCGGCTACGCGCTAGACGACGTGGCGATGGCCTTCGTATTCCTCTCCGACTTAAACATGTTCGGCGAATTCAACCAGGTATACGCCGAGTACTTCAAGGACAAGCCTCCTGCCAGAGTGACTGTCCAAGCTGCCAGACTGCCACGCGACGTCTTGGTAGAAATTGCAGTAATCGCGGCCAGGGGATAGGAGTGGCCCCGGGAGAGCCCTAGGCGCGGCCAACGTCAAAATGGGGAGGGCCTCGCAGCGCTGAGCCGTGATGTCGAACCGGGTCCCGACGGTCTTCGTCCTAGGCGGCGGGAGCTTGGGGCTTCAACTAGCCAAGAAGTGCGGCGCGGTGCACATAGACCACTACGCCGAGGTCGACCCCAGAGAGGTGGAGGGCGGCGTCCAAATCCACGTAGAGGACAAGCAACATGCCCTTTTATTCCTTGAAGCCGCCGAAAAGGTGTACGTCTTCCCCGAATTCGCCGATTTACTACCCCATCTAAAACACGCATACCTAGTGGCCAAGGGGCACCCGCTCTGCGCCGCCTACAGTTGCGTCGAGGACCCATGTTCCTAGCCGCCACATCGCTTACAAGAATCGGCGTAGAGGCTTGCGTCGACTTTCTAGAAGCCGTCTCGAAAAGGCTAGAGACCGTCTGGCTACCTCTCCCCGAGGAGGTGTGCCGCGGAGAGCCCGCCGACCTGGGCCCGTTAGAGAAGTACCTAGAGCCCCTCGTGGCGTTGTATCACGAAGTAGACGCAGACTGGCGTTGTTACGGCACGGCGGCTGACCTCAGGCGTAGAGAGTTAGTTGCAGTGAGGCTGGCCGCGCTTGTGGTGAAGGCGCGGGTCTACGGAAAAATAGACGTCGAGGAATGGGGCCAGCACTTCACGCCCAGCGTAGAAAAACCGCCTAGGCCAGCCCTGGCAATAGGCGCAGTGGCCCGCGAAGACGGGGTAGTGTGCGGCACTTACCCGCCGAACCCCATCGAACTAGCCCACGAGGTGTGGCACAGGCTCCACCCAGAGAAAAAGACAGAGCTTGCGAAGTGGATCGTGGAGTACGTATCGGCGATTATAGAAAGCGTAAACCTCGACGAGGCGTATTTCAAGCTGATGAAAAGAGGCTGGGCAGAGGCGTACGTTAACTATATAAGTTAACAACAAGAGTAAACTATGAGCGTGGTAATAGGCGTACGCATCCCCAAAAGGCTAAAAGAAGAGCTGGAAAAACTAGGCATAGACTACGCCAAAGAGATCAAGGAGTATCTACAGAGACGCGTAAGAGAAGAAAAGGCCAAAAGGCTGGCAGAGGCCCTAGACAGATTAGTCGAAACCCCCGTGGAAGAGGACTACTCGACGAAGTGGATTAGAGAAGACCGTGAAAGTCGTGGTTGACGCGTCGGTAGTCGTAAAGTGGGCCCTGCCAGAGCCCTACGCACAAGAGGCCAGGAGGCTACGCAACGACCACCTAACCGGCAGAGTCACAGCCCTGGCGCCGCCCTGCCTGTGGCTGGAAGTGGCAAGCGCCCTCAGGAAGTACGCCGTCAGAGGACTGCTCCCAACCGAGAAGGCCATAAAAGCCGCAGAGCTACTACACCAGACAGGCGTAGAAATAGAGGAGGTAGACCCAGCCCAGGTCCTAGCCGCAGCGCTAAAACACGGCTTCACAGTCTACGACGCCGCCTACATACACCTAGCCGAGAAACACAACACCCTCCTATACACCGCAGACGAAAAACTGTTAAAACACCCAAAGGCCAGACAC
>JBEULK010000091.1:0-14342 GCA_041287325.1 Pyrobaculum sp.
AGGTGGGGGTACTGCCTCAACGCCTCTCTGACGCAGCGGACGACTCCGGCTACTAACAACTCTTCAACTCCTTGCAGGTTGACGGAGCCGACGAAGTAGGCGTCTTCAGGCGGCAACTCCGAAATGTGTGGCGTGGGGGCCGAGGTGCAGCTGTAGGCCACGAACCCCGGCGGCCCTATGTCTGACTGCCCCACGTCGGCGTCTACTACGCATACTCTCATTCCCCGCGTCACGTGTGTGTTGAGTATGTACGTGGAGAGGCTGCTCTTACCCGAGTCTGTGGGCCCCACCAAGGCCACGACTCCGCTTAGCTCTAGGCGCCAGTCCTCGGGGATTGTTGACTGCGGCACCAGCTCTACGGCTCCTCCTCTTATGTAAATAGTGGCCGGGCCCTCCACTGGGTATTGCTTATGTGGCGGCACTTGGAAGTAAGTAAAGCGTCCTCCGAAGACGGGGCAAGCCTCTTTGCACTGGGCCTCTGCGGGGCCTTTTATAAGCGCTGTCCCGCCTGGGGGCACCTCTACTACAAACATAAGTAGTGGTACATAGAAATTTTTATGTCTCGGCTCGTCTTGATATTTGCGATCTTAGACGACTTGTTATTGTTCGCAGTACCTGCTGTGTTGGCAATAGTCCTTTTCCTGATGGGCGTAGTGCCCTGGTGGCTAGCCTTGGCCGTGGCCGCGCCGTTTGTAGCTGTTGCAGTTTTCGTGGGGGTTAAGGTGCTTCGTGAAAAGCCGCCGGAGTTTGCCTACGTAGGCGGCAGGGGCGTGGCGGTGGAGGACTTAAAGCCGGAGGGTTTGGTAAAGGTGAGGGGCGAGTATTGGCGCGCTGTCTGCGACAATTGTAATGCATCCGCCGGCTCCTGCGTAGAAGTGGTCGAGGTCAGAGACGGCAGAGCTTATGTGCGTCCTTGCTAGGGGCTTATGAGGTTTAGTAGCTCCCAGGTGTTTTTCATAATTGTAATCTCCTGTTTAATCTTGGCGTAGGTCTCATCGTCTATCTTCCCGGCGGACCTTGCGTCTTCGATTTTCTTCTCCATCTCCACTAGGTCGAACTTGTTTAAGTAGTCTTTGGTTAGAGACCTGGCCCACAGGTATTGTAGCCTGGCCTCGATCTCCGCCACCTTGCGGATCAGCTCGTCTAGCTTTGTCTGGTATTCCTCTATTTTTTTCTGTAGTTCCGCGGTGAGCGTGGCGTAGTCTTTTTCAGAGATTAGGCCTAGCTCCTTCTTCGCCAGTAGTACCTCCTGTTCTTTCTTTAGGCTTTCTACTACGTTGCGTAGCTGGTCTATTCTAATTCTGATCTTGGGGATGTCGGCGTCCCAGCTTGCCTTTGTCTTCATTGCAGATTCTACAAAGGCTTTCCACGTGTCTTCAATTCCCTTCAGCTTCTCGTCGTATTGTCCCAGCGTTTTTTCCAGCTCTCCCAGGGCTATGTAAGCCACGTCGAGGCTCATCTTAACAACTCCTCTAGCTCTTTCTTAAGTTTTTCGTACGTCTCTCTCGAGATCTTGCCTTCTCTTAACAACTCGTCTAGTTTTGAGAGAGAGAGCTTTAGAGAGATTACCTCCGCGCTTGTGGACGTGGATAAGACGCGCTTGAAGTGGGCGCCGAGCCCCTCTTCCAACGCCTCGTATTTAGACTGGACCTCCGTCAGGAGGTTTTTCAGAGACTCCAGCTTGCCCTCCAGGTCTTTTCTGAGCTGTTCGTAGGAGTCCTCCGGCAAGAAGTCTTTTTTTAGCTCTAGCTCCGCCAACATCTTCTCGTAGTCTGTTATCGTGTTACTTAATATCTCTCTTACCCGTAGGAGAGACATCTTTTCCACCTCCCACTGCCTCTTGACGTTGACCACGTCGTTTTCATACTCTTTCCAGGCGTTGTCTAGTTTTTTGACCAAGTCGTCGTATTTCAACACCACGTTGTCCACCACGGGCTTTATCGCCTTTTCGAACTCCGCCTCCGGCCTCTCGGCGGCTAGCGGAAGCACCTCGGCCACCGGCTTGAGCTCCTCCTCCCGCCTCGGCGCGGCGGCCTGTTTCTTCTCCTCTCTGGCGTATCTAATGTAGATGGGGCACTCTGTGTAGTTGCCGATGCAGTACCAGCTGAAGGGGTCTATGGCCTTGTTAGTATAGCCGCATACAAATCCCCCCTCTCCGCGTCTTAAAGCTGGGCATACGCTCATTGCCCATAAGTGTTGGAAAATATATATTTATTACGGCTTTAGTTCTTGTATTTTTAAATCTGGCGGCACCTTGGACAAGTCTTCTAAGGTGCCCACGTCGTAGAAAAAGGCCTCTTTCGCCACGTACACAGACACCTTAGGCATGAGCGACTTGGCGAAGGCGTCCATGTCTAAGTACTCCTCCCCCAGTCTCGACACCGCCTCGCGTGTTATTACGTACACCCCCGCAGATGTTATGTACTCGAAAGTGGGCTTTTCTCTCCACGCCGCTAGCTTGTTTCCCTCTAGTTCTAACACTCCGAACCTGAGGCTTAGCCTATGCCTCTGGGCGACTATTGTCAACAACGCGTCTGTGGCCCTGTGCAAGTCTAACGGCCCCCTCAAGTCGAGGTTAGTCAACACGTCTGTGTTAACCACGACGACGTCTCCGTCTACCCACTCCTTGGCGTAGTATAACTGGCCGGCGGTGCCGAGGAGCCTCCTAGACCGGAAGAAAGACACGTCGGGGTGAGACTCCGCCAGGTACCTCTGCAACACGTCTTGCATGTAGTACCCCACCACGGCAACCTCCCTCACCCCGTTCAGCCTCAGCCACTCGATCACGAAGTCGATGAGCGGTCTGGTGCCTATTGTGACCAAGGCCTTTGGGACTAGGAAAGTCAGCGGCCTCAGCCTCGTGCCGAGCCCCGCGGCTAGCACTACCGCCTTCACAAATAGTCTCCGAGGCCTTGTCTCTTGAGGTGGACTCGGATCTTCTCCACTTCCTTCTCCATCTTCTTCACCTCTGTCAATATGTCCCTCTTGGCGGGCTCCTCTTCGCCGCCCGGCTTGTACGTGCAGTAGCCCTCCGGCGTCATGGCCCTGGCTTCGCAGTACGCGTATTGACACTTCGCGCCGATGCACTCGTCGTTTAGCCAAGTGCACCAGAACACTATCTTGTTTCCTCTTATGTTTGGCTTGAGGGCTTTTTTGCCGCATCTAAACAAAGACGTTCCGTTGGGGCCGTATACACACCTAGGCCCTAGACACAAACTCCTCTGGGCCACTTATATCTTTGACTACCTCTATTTAAATTTATATCCCAGCGACTCGAGAAAAGCCGCCACCTCCTCGTACCTAGGCGAGGACCTCGCCCCGGGGCGCGTCACTTTTATGCCGGCAGCCGCGTTGGCGAACAACAGTTTTTCGTAGAGGTCCCTACCGCGTAGGTGCATAGAGATGTAGGCCGCTGCGAAGCAGTCTCCCGCGCCTGTGGTGTCCACAGCGTTTAGCCTAAAGGCGTCGACGTGTAACAGCCTCCTCCCGTCGTACGCCACGGCGCCGCGCGGGCCCAGCGTAACTACGAGCTCTTTTACGGAGAGCTCCTTGGCAAGCTTCTCCACGGCTGACTTGTGGTCGTGTGAATTAGCCAAGGTTTTAGCCTCTACGTGGTTCATAAACAACACGTCTACCCCCTCCGCCACGGCCTTCACCACCTCCAGCCCCTTTTTAGCAAGGGCAGTCCCTCCATCTACAGATACTGAGGCCCCCACCTGCCCGGCTAGCTCTTTAGCTTTTAAAATAAGCTCAGTCCTCCCAGTGGCTAAGTGCACGTGCCTGGCGCCTACAAACTTGTCATTTGTCAAGTCGGCAGGCGTTAAGCCTAGGTTGGCTCCTCTGTAAGACAACATCCGCTTAGTCCCGTCTTGGTGCACCAACACGACGACGACGCCGGACCTAACGCCTGGGATTCTCTTGACGTAAGACACATCCACGCCCTCTGTCTTAAGCTCGCGAAGCGATATCTCGCCCATGGGGTCCTCCCCCGCCGCTCCGATAAACCTCACCTTCAGCCCCATTCTGGTGGCCGCCACGGCGAAGTTAGCCGCAGACCCGCCGCCGCCTGTGTACAAGTCGACCGCCTCTACGTTCTCGTCGGGGCGGGGCAGTTCGGCCACCTTGAGATAGATGTCGAAGTTTAAGTTGCCGATAGATATCACCAACACGTCTTATAAACTTTTTTAGTATATATATTGTGGAGGCCGTGGACGTTCAGAAAATGCTAGAAATTAGGAAAGTGGTAGAGGAAAAAGTGGCTCAACTACAACGCGAGTTACAATTCTACACCGCCCTCCTAGAGCTTCTCGACAAGACGATAAGCGAGAAGTCGTTTTCCACAGCCGCAGAGGTGGCTAAGCCGGAGGCCGTGGAGGAGGTTAGGGGCAGGGGAGGAGAGGTCTACGCCACCGCCGAGGTCTACGGCAACTACCTGTACATAAAGTTTAAACAGCCCGTCAAGGTGGAGGGGCTTTTCAAAAGGTTCTTCCTAGACAAATTCCTCCAGAAGTACAAAGAAGAGGACTCTAGAGAGGCGAGGCAAGGCGCCATAAAGCCTGAGGAAGTTTTGAGATACGAGCTGGAAGAAACAGAGGGAGAGGCCGCCGCGATGAAGATCTTCAACTACAGGACAGAGGAGAGGAAGAGGGAAATCCTCAGGGTGCTGAGGTGGACGCTTGAAAAGGTCTACTCGGGCTGAGCCACTTTTTTCTGCCTCTTGTACAGCTCGATCATTTCCTGGACGGTGGTGGCCTGCTCCGGCGACTTGTCCGTCCTGTAGCGGCCGGTGAACCTGGGAAACCTCACCGCGAGCCCCGCCCCCGGCCTCACTGCGCCAAGGCAACAAGTATGCAGGGGAGACAGAGTTATCTCCGCCCCTATGACTTCTATCACCACCTGTGGGACGAACCAGACGTCTGCCTCTATTTTAGACGCCGCTCTGGGGTGCTTGTGCGGGATTTTGTACGGTTGCAGCATCTCGTACATTTTCTTAAGGTCTGGGTCTGTGAAGCCGCTTCCCACCTTACACACTGTGTAGAACATGTCTGTGGCGGGGTCGTAAGCCGCTAAGAGAAACGCCCCGTAGAGGCCGGCGCGTTTGCCCCTGCCGTAGAAGGCGCCGACCACAACCAGGTCCACTGTGTCGATCATCTCGCTTTTGTAATCTCTCTTGTACTTAATCCAGTTCCACCCCCTGGCGCCCATTTCGTACACAGACGTGGGAGATTTGCAGATTAGGCCCTCCGTCCCCATTGAGACCGACTCGTGGAAGAAGAGGTCTACCTCGTCTGCGTCTTTGAAGAGGGCCCACTTGGCCACGCGGACTGTGTCTGTCTCGTTCACCGCCTCGGACAGCCTCACCCTCCTGTAGATCAGCGGCTCGCCGGTGAGGTCCTCGCCGTCGACGTAGAGAAGGTCAAAGAGGTAGAGCACTGTGGGATAGGCCTCCGCCGCGGCGGCCACGTCGTGCTTCCTCTTTCTGTGCATGAGCTCTTGGAAGGGGAGCATGTCGCCAGTGTCGGGGTCCACGGCCACTATCTCCCCCTCCAGCACCGCCTCCTTGGCCGAGACGGCTTCTTTCACCGCCTTCACCACGTCGGGATATGCGTGAGTTATGTCCTCCAGGCGGCGGCTGAATATCTTAACATCATCTTTTATGTGAATCTGGGCCCTCTCGCCGTCGTACTTATACTCACATATGGCCGACCCCCCCAGCTTTGCCAGTATCTCAGAGGAGGAGGACAGCCTCTGGGCTAACATGGGGAGCACGGGGACGCCGGGGGTGAGCCTAATCTCGTCCAGCGGCCTCCCCTCGGCCACGTGTCTGGCGAGGCGGCCCAGGTCGGGGAAGACGTGGTAGGCCCTCTCCAAGGCCTCTTTATCCACCCCATACGCCTCGGAAAGAGCCTCTAACAGAGTCATGTCGGCGACTCCTAGCCTAAGCTTGCCCACGACAAACCTAGCCACGTACTTCGCCTCCTCTGGAGAAGTCCTTGAAAACAAAGAGGCAAGGAGAGAAATTTTTAAGTCTTGAGAGCCCTCTCCCGACGCCTTAGCCGCCTTGAGCAACGTGTCGTAAACCTCAGAAACTTCAAGCGGCCTCTGCTGGGCAAAAGACAGCAAACTAGGCCTCTTAGCAGACGCCACGGCCCTCCTGGCGGCCTCCCCCACGTCGCCCGACTTCTTATACCAAGCCTCCAGCTCTGTCAGCGCGACGCCTGTGGCTTTTGACAAGGCCCTGAGGCAAAGCTTCTCAGCGACGCCGAGCTCGACCCCCTCCCAAGGAGGCCTCAAGTCGCCTAAGATGAAGTATATAACCTTGTCCACCTCCTCCGGCCTCGCCTTTTTAATCAACGACGTCAATATCTTAACCATGGTAGTCCTCTGCGCAGTGGACTCCACGGCGGCTAGTGCCTTTACTACTTCTCCAAACTGCACAAAATAAATAGGCGGCGAGGTTAAAAAACCTTACGTGTTATCCCCCGGCGTAGGAAAAGCTCTAGGTAAGTCTCTCTCACCTCGTCGCGTAGCCCCAGGCTCTCTGCAAGACTTTTTATCTCAGCCACAGCCGCCTCGACAGAAGAGCCGTCGGGGACTAATTTCTCAATCTCCACAAACTCTCCCACTCCCTCCACCCAGTCGAGAGAGATGGTAAACCCCCCGCCGGAGTAGTACTCCCTCCTCTTCCTAATCTGCGCCACTTCTCTAAACCCCAGCTGCTTCAACACCTCCACCACCTCAGGCCCCGCCGCCGCAGACGCCTCAAACCTAGTCTTAGCCCCGGCCCCCATGCGCGGGCCTTTGTAAGTCAGTTGCGCCTCCCCCGCAGAAAGCCTCAATCTCAACGCCTCGTCAGTGGCTGAAAAGTCTCTACAAGGATGTTGAAAATAGATGTCAACCTCTTCGCTCACTCCTATAAGTGAAAAACCCAGGGCCTTGACTCTCTCCCTGACGTCGTCAAGCTTGGCGCGGAACTTAGCCTCCACTTCTAACATATTGTTTACAAGGCGGCGAGGCTGGGTTGGCGACTGCAAAGCCGAATAAGAAACACCGCGCAGTCAACGGGCCGTAGTAGGCACACTCATTGCAGTTGTCAGGCCTGCCGAGGACAAGCCTCACAGTAGCTGTGATCTTAGGCGGCGCAGTCTCTACGGCCTTTGGCGGCTCGGGCGGCTTAAGAGAAGGCAGAACAGGCTCAGGCGGCCTCGGCGGCGGCAACTCCGCCGGCCTCGGAGGCGGCGGAGGCTCGGGGGGCTTAGGCAACTCCACAAGCCTAGACGGCTCTGGCGGAGGGGCCTCAACGCGCGGAGGCTCAGGCAACTCTCTCACCACAGGTTGCACAGGTGCAGGCGCCGGTCTCGGCGGCACGAGCTCTAAAGCGCCGAGCTCTGGGAACTCGGCCTTTGCCCTCTCTTGAACCACGCGCAACACCTCGTCGAGGTCCACAGACCCCTCCCCCACCTTCACGCCGTCTACCACCACCGCGGGGAATTTAGAAATGCCGTACTTCTTCAACATGTTTACAAGCGAGCGGTAGTGAGGCGGCACTTTCTCAGGCGGTTCAGCCACGAGCTTTAACACCTGGTCAACGGCGTCAGGCCTAACCTTGACAGTCGCCAGCCTCACCTTGTCAGGCCTCTGTACCTGCCCCCGGAGGTCCTCCACCACCTTCTTAAGAGCATTTTCTAAATCGACGCTCTGCCCCGCCACTACGAACAGTTCAACATACATTGCCACAAACCCTGGCCCGTGTATATAAGCTTAACGCATAGTTTGTAAAAATTGTGTAATAACACGAGACTTCCAAAGCTCCCGCTCTATAACCTCGCCCTCGGGCCGGAGCTCGTAGAAAATCCGCGTAGAGAACTTGTACAACTTGGCGCCGCCGACCATAGACTCCACATACCTCAACAAGGCGTCTCCCAAAAGCCTCCTTTCAATCATTGTCTGAGGCAAAACCACCAGCACCTTCTCCCCCAACACGGCGTAAACCCCGTCCCGGCCCCAGTTCACCTCAGACAAGTCGCCGCTCCACTCCACAAGGCCCTCCACCAATGTAACCTCCACCACAGACCGCCTGAGGTCAAACTCTGTAAAACGAGGTATGGAGTACACCAACTTAGCAGCAATCTTCGCAGAGTCGTAAGCCAAGTCTCGAAACGGCTTCACCGTCCCGAGAGAGCCCCGCACCTCCCTCCTCTCAAAACCCCCCGACCTCACCAAGGCCTCCACGGTGACGAAAACGCCGGCCCTCATCGAAGAAAGCACGGGGTGAGAGTCGGACACAGGCAAGCCCCTAAGCTTATTAACCATCGCCGCGCGGACGTGCGAGACTAGTAACTGGCCGAGAGACATGGAGGAAAAAGAAGAGGAAAATAAAAAGGTGGGGGGATAATACAGAAAAAGGGGGGGTGTTTTTACTTCGGCGGGGCTAATATCTGCATCAACCTCCTCCTCCTCCAGTTGTTGTACTCGATGATCAATATGGCCAATATGACGACGACCACCAGCAACAGCAAGGCGTAGAGCACCAGCGTCGGCAACGGAATCCTAGTGCCAAGGAAGTCCAAGCCTGCGGTGCCGGGCACTACGATTTGCACATTCTTCACCTCGCCTGGGTTCAGAGCTACCTGGGCAGAGGCGTCCTTGCCAAGAGCAGAGACCGTCACAGTGTAAGTGCCAGCCAACAGCTCCAAGTCCTTCGGCGGAGTGGAGAACACCATATTGCCCACAGTGACGGAGGTTACGTACTTGTCAATCGGCTTCTTGTCGTCGTCAACAGCAGTTACGCTGAGCATGGCAGTGGGCACCTGAATCACCTTTGACACAGTCTGGCCCGCGGCGACTTGCACAGTCTCCTCAAACGTCTTACCCAAGGCGGCTGTCTTCACTGTGTACTGCCCAGCCAACACCTCCACAGGCCCGACAGTGCCTTGACCGCTGGCAACGCCCACTACTTCGATGCCCCAGTCGTTACGTATCCTGCCAAAGCCGTCCTTCACCTGGGCCACCAGCTTGCCAGTGGGTATCTTCACTCTCACCACCATCTGCGGCCCCTTCGCAGTAAACGTCGTAGTGTTAGTAAAGCCAAGGCCTGTGCCCCTAGCCACATACTGCTGGCCCTCCACCAGCTCGGTGGAAATCTGGCCCATGCCCGTTGCGACGTTTTCAATCACCACAGGCCAGTCGTTGCGCACGTTGCCGAAGCCGTCTACCACCTGTACCACCACTCTGACGGTGGAAACCGGAATCTGCAAAGCCAGCGCCTTCTGCGTCAAGGACAGCGTCTGCACCTTCACTAACGCCTTGCCATCCGGCGTCATGGCGTTGGTAATCACCTTCACAGTGTACGGATCACCTAACACGTCGGACCTCGGCAAAACAGCTTGCACCTGGCCCTGGCCCTGGGCGGCGGTGATGTTGCCATACAACACTTGTACAGTCCAGTCGCTCCTCGGCACTCCGGTAGAGTCAACAGCTTGTATCGTGACCAAACCAGTCAGTCCCAGCTCTGCAAAGTCTAGTCCAGACAGTAGGTCAGTGGTCTTGCCGCTGAATACCAAGACTTGGCCTCCCTTCACCGGCACCTCTTGGCCGCCTAGCGTCACGTGAGTAACGTATATATCAACGGGGTACTCTACGGAAACCGGCACCTTGCCTTGCAAGACCATGACGCCGCCTGAGACTGTGAAGGGTATCTTCACGTCTTTCTTCGACCCGTTGAGGAACTCAACGCCCTTGACTAATATGTAGCCGCGAGTGGCGCTGTTCTTCACAGGTATTTCAGTGGCGTAGCGCACAGTTGCCACCACGTTCCAGCCAGTCGACGGCACAGAGGCGCCGCGCTGAATCTCAAACCTGCCGACAGCCACCAAGGCGCCGCTCGGGTCGTAGACGTAGTAGTAGTAGCTGGTGCCGGGGACTTGCGACAACACGCCGCTGGAGTACTTCGATATCCTCAAGTCGACAACCTGTGCGCCGCCGTCCGCGCCGGTCTTATTAACGGCGTTGACCAGCTGACCAATCGTGGAAGTGTCAACCACCTTTACAAACATATTAGTCAGCGGCCTGCCCGCGTCGTCCTTGACTGTGACAGTCAGCGGGTAGACGTAAGTCCTAATCTTGCTGTTAGTCGACGCGTCTCCTAGCTCCATGACGTCTCTCTGTATCAACTGGTCGTAGATCCATATGGTGTACTCAGGCTTGCCACGCAATAACTCATGCAAGTATCCGAAGTACCACGACACTCTCACCACGTTCTGCAAGCCGATGGACGATATGTCAGGCAACGGGTAGACCAGCCTCCCACTGCTGTCGCTGTACACCACAGCGTAGAGTCTGCCAGACTTGTCGAAGAGCGCTATGGTCTGGTTTGCCAAAGGCCTGTCGTTCCAGTCGCGGATCTCCTTCAACGGCAGAGTCGGGAAGGTGAACACGTACTTGTAGTCGAAGTCGCATACGTCAGTAGTTAAATTGCCCCACGTGCCTCTAGTCCACTCAGTGATCTTACCGCATAGTATATTAAACGTCCGGCTCTGCGTCTCGGCGTGGCTGGCGTATAGCACATTCTGCGTGTAGTAGGCGGAGGTCAGAGGCTTCAGATACGCAGATATCGGCTTGTCGGTGGACAAGCCGAAGTACTTAATAGCGTCTAACAGCCCAGCGTGGTAGACATTTAAGCCGTACTGGTAGTTAGGCTGCACGAGCCTAAACGCCCACACGTCTGTGACATTGAACATATACGTCCTGCCAAAACCGTAACCGTCCAATAACGCGGTCTCCGTCTTCCCAGCATCGACACGTACAGCGGACATCTTTATGCTGTATGTACGATCGCCATACTTGACACTTAGTGAGTCCACAACAATCGGGAACTCGGCGTTGTTCTGCACAGTCAGCCTGTCCAACGCCACGGTGGGTAGCTTAAACACTCCGCCGGCAAGCCACATGGCGGTGGCGTTCCACATGGGCACCTTGGTGTAGTTGCTCAAGATCAACGCGCTGGTGCCGCCGGTGCCGAAGCCAAGGCCGGATATACGGCCACTACCGTCGAATTCGTCTAAGTACGTCTGAGACACCCACCCAGCGGGGCACGGACACGGCACGAAGTTAACCACTAGATACTTCTCGAACTTGTAAACGTTGATCGACACCTTGTCGTCTTTCACAGTGTACGTGTAGTACTTAGTGCCGAGGGCAGGTCCCTTACTTGGGTCGTCGTTTGCGGCGATCAGCCAAATTCTAGCAATACGAGAGCCAGCAACCGCAGTCTTGTGATACCAAGACGGCAACAAAGCCACCTCTCCAGACTTAACCACGTAGGTAATAGGAGTTCCGAACCCGCCATAAGCGTCGTACGTCTTGTCGAACCCGTTAGTGTTAGACCGGTCGCGGTCGATGTAATACACCACAGTAGCCGGGTCGATGCGTTCAGCAGCGCCCGGTGCAGCCGGTGCAGTACATTCATACATTGACACCGTCTTGTAGTTGGCCATCAACGGCACCAACTTGACGGCACACACGCTAATAGGTCCGCTGGTCGGGTCGTACATCATAAACCTGATTACAAACTTCACAGAAGCCCTAGTCGTGGCTATGTCATAGGCCTTGGCGCCGACCTTGCCGAAGTTCAGAGGCAGATTCACCTTGACATACCTACCGCGGGCGCCCGCGAGCATGTCAGTTAAGTTGTACAGGATTGAGTCAATCCTCGTGTTGTTGTTCGCAAAGTACGCGGTAATGTTCACCAGCGCCTTGCCACCGCCGCCGATCTTCCAGGGTAGCACTACCTGCAACGTACGGTAGTTGGGTACCTGCACGCCACTTAAAATTAGAGTGTAAACATACTCGTCGTCCTCTGCTCTTTGTACTTGCTGATCTAGAGAGGCGCATTTACTCTCCGCACCAGTGTAAGACAAGACCTTTAACACGTCGTTGCGCTCGACGACATCTGTCGCGTGGTACAACACGTTGTAGGCACCCAGACTCCAGTCATACGGCACTAAGAACCACCTGTCAAAGCTCACCGCATATTCTGTAGAGTTAGCCGCCGTACTACTCAAAGTCGTAACCACATACGTAGCATTCTTTGCTGTGTATGACACCACAGCTGGACACCTGCCCGCCTTGACTGTAATATCTACAGTAATGTCATTTGCGCCCGGAACTATTGATATGTTACCACACTTAGCTAAGGCTGTCAAGTCAATTGTATAGTTAGCCGTTATAGTAGCCGCATAGTTCTTCACTAGCGATCCATTGATAGAAACAAGGCCGCCAGAGATTATCAACTGCGGCTGTACCACATTGCCGTTTTCAGTACCGTTATACGCTGTAACTTTCAGATATGTGGCGTTGTTGCTTGGGTCATATTCTATCTTCGCACCAGTGACGGTAATCTGTAACGTCTGTGATGCTGGTACAGTGATAGTGCCAGTTTTGTTGATCAGCCGTACCTGTCTAATTGTCTGCGTAACCGTCTTTGGTCTGTTTAGAACTGTCCAGAGATACTTAGCCTCTGTGCCGTTACGCAGTACTGCTATGTTCGGCAAGTAGACAAAGTCGCCGCCGAACTGTGCGGGCTTGTACGCGCCGTATGTGTAGTTAACCTTTTTGTTGTTGCTGTATAACGCGGTGACGTTGTCGTTGAATGCATAGCCTGTACTCTTTGCTAGCTCGTTGGCCAACAGATAGTACAGGTTATACGTCTTGTACATGTCGGTGAATGGTCTAATTAGTTGCGGCACCAGGCTCTTGTTGGCAAACATGCCGTCTGTCTTGTTCAACGCCAGGCCGACGTAGACGTCGGTGATGGTAAAGCCGACGAAGGTGTCGACAGGTAGCCTCATGCTCTTTGTATAGGTCGTGACGTTGATTGGGAAGACGTCGGCTTTTATGTCCACAAGAGGCCCGGTGATGGTCACGTAGTCGTCAAATACCTTTTGGCCCATGTACCACACGACGAACCTCAGCCTCTGGCCCTTCATAAACAGCCTGGCTATCTCCGCGGCGCCAGCTTGCTCAGGCTTCATCTTACATAAGTCGATAATGTCCTTGGGCTGGTTGGAAGTCAGCAGGTACACAGCGGCGTATCTGTCAGTCGACGCGTTGGCGACGAAACCAGCCATGGCAGCCAGGGCATATGCGTTTATAGCCCTCGAGTAGTTGGCCACAGTGTACTGCGGACAGCCCAAGGCCTTCTGAGCCTCCGACAAGTACTTAGACGCCAAGTTTAGATAGATGCTCCGCATCCCGGTGATGCCAATGGCGCGGAAGTCTGTCAAAATCTTGAAGTCTCCGAGATTGGGATCTCTCCATATAGATGCATATTTATACGGGCTGTCCTCATCTGCAAGTAACAACGTCACGTTAAGCAACACTGGCTTCGTGGCCTGCGGATACGGCCCTAGGAACACCGGCTGGCTTCTAAGCAGGTACTGCCCAGTCTTGTCAAATACCCTCACAACTAGGTCGTACACCTCTACCGGGAGATCTATGGCGTTCTTGGCACATATGTACTTAGTAGCGTTCTCAGACGTCAGAGTCATAGTTGCTGTGTAGACCACAAGCCCGCTGTCGGTGGCGCCCCTGGTGCCGAGTGTGTATACATTATCTGCAGGAGTGAAGCCTAAGGCCCTGGCATAAGACGCGTAGTCGTTCTTCCTCTGGACTTGGTCGTAGGTGTATGAATACATCTTATCGCTCGAGGGGACGATTGTCCTAACCTGAACTTTTATGGGCACCCCCACAGGTATGTTGGGCACATACGCGTAGCCGTCTTTGTTAGAAATGCTCCTTGCCATCTCGTCTCCGGTAGCGGTGCTGAATACCCTCACCACAAAGCCCATGAGAGGCTCTTTCAACGGGTCGTAGCTAACTGAAACAGCTTGGCTCCAGACTCTGAACAACAGCGGCGCGATGGGCAGGTAAATCACAGGCTTGGCGACTACGCCGAACTTAACCGGTATCCTAAACCACTGAGGCGAAGAGGCAGGTATCTGCGAGACGTTGCTCACTGGGTACAGCGTGTAGCCGAAGTAGTTCAACACGGCGTAGGCCCGTACGTAGCCGCCTGCAAGGTTGAGTTGCGGATTGCCCCACTCGTCGATGGGGACTAGTATATCCACCGGCACCTCGCTACCAACCGGGAGCCTGGCAATTGTAATGTTCTTACCGCCTACGTTAATCACAAGCGACAAGCTTGCACCAGCAAGACCAGCGCTGACGCCCATTACGGGGTTGCCACATGCATCGCGCATCAAGATATTCTGGAAGATCCTGGCAATTGCAATGTGCAAAACATGCTCACGGTCGTAGAACCTGCCCGGCTGCACAACTTGCAA
>JBEULK010000091.1:14442-26365 GCA_041287325.1 Pyrobaculum sp.
GTCGTAGAACCTGCCCGGCTGCACAACTTGCAAAGCATACATGTCCTTTCTATTGTTGTCGTCGTACTGAGCAATGAGAGCCTTACCAGCCTCGCTGTGTATCAAGTGCCCGTATTTATCAACAGTCGGGTAGTAGGCCACTAGGTTGGCTGTTCCCACTAACGTGTCGCCGCTGTATATCCTAAACTTGTAGGCGTAGCTCCCCACAAGACCAACTTGGTATTTGGCGAAGAAGTCGCCGTTAGCGATGGCGTCTGTGTAGTTGAAGTATTTAATCACCCCGCCCGTAGTTAAGTTGCCGATTAGAGTTGGCATCGGCAGGTACCCGCTGGCGTTGAACAGCGCCAGTAGCGTGGCCTTTACATTACCCACCAGACCCGGCACCGGCTGGTACGGTGGGAGGGACCATATCACCTGCCCGAGCCACGGGTCGTATGTCACGGCGCCGTCATAGGCCATTCTGTCTAGGTACATCGTGTCGCCAGATACCACAAACCGCAGAGACGCCAAGTCTAACGGGTCTGTGTAGAAGTACTCCCTCGGGTTAGTCACCGCAGGCGGCAACGAGTAGTTGCTCCACCTCCACAGCCTAATCTGGATAGGCAACACAGATACGTTCAACACGCCTTGGAAGTCTACAGGCTCCGCCAGCGGCACCTCTAACACAATAGCCTTGACAGTGTCTTGGCCAGCGGTGTATGAGTACTCGACCACGAGCTTGGCGGTTACGTCGGCAGTTGAAATCTTTGCAGAGTCGTCAGTGAGCTGTAGCTGGCCTCCAAGCCTAGCCAGCGTCACTGGGTCGTATAGCTTCAATACAGCTTTTCTAAAGCCGTCAGGCCCAAGTTTTCTGTAGCAGTTCATTATATCCGCAAACGAGGAGATTGTACCGCATACCTGATTTAACACAGCATTCACGTCGCCTAACGTCGCTCTCCAAGTGGGCTGCGCTCTGTCAAGCGTGACCCAGCTGTCGCCTACTTTTAGCTGTATCTTATACCTAAAGTTCTCGGGGTTAAATATGGGGTTGCCCTTGAGGTCCAACAGCCCAGTTATCTTTAATTTGTACATGGTCATGTTCCAAATAACAAGACCACACGACATCGGGACAGTTACCCCAGTGCCCGGGCCCGCCGTCTTGTTCAGCGTAATTGCCACATCTCTTAAGTTGTTAAAGGCGTATTGAATATTATTCTTGCTCTGTATCACGACGCCTCTAGACCCTTCAATTGTTATGTACACATAGTGGTTGTACGACACTTGGCTGGGATCTACTGCAACTTTGTACGTGTCCCAAGAAGTGCCAGCTGAACCTAGGCTCTTGACGTATGTTCCTAGGTAGGTAAACGGTCCGAATACGTACTGGACGTTGGGATCAATGGCTCTTACGTAGTTTGAAGGCCCGGTGGCAGGTCCGACGTTGTCGTCGAGAGTAAACGTGGCGCCGGCAATTGTCACAGTCCTAGTGAAGGTGAGCGTGAAGGGCTTTCCTAAAGTGTTGACGCCGACATAGAAGGTGTGAATAACGCTGGAAGACAAGTTGCCAAAACGTCCATTGCCGTTGGTTACCTTGATAACGCCCCAAGGCCCTGTGTAGGTCCTTGTACCGGTTAGATCGGGCCTGCCGCTGAGGTTTCCAATTACGTCTATGAACATCGCATTTGTAAACGTCTGGTTATAGATGAGGAAGTAGTAGCCGGGCCTTGGCCATTCGACTACTATGGCCACGTACCAGTCTGTCTTCTTTGTTACATCTACTCCCGCAGGTACGTTGATGTTAAACGTAACAAAGCCCGTGGAGTTGGCAACTGCAGACACCCTGTAGTCTTGGAACACAGGCGGGTACTGCGGATTTTTAGCAACTTCGCGTATTATCAGTGTGAAGTTTTTGCCCGCCGCGAAGCTGTACGGCGGGTAGTTCACTAGGCTTTTGTTCCAGGGGGTGCACATCGGGAGGCCGAGCTGGTAGCCGGCCCTCGCGTCGTTTATCTGCATTACCACGTTGAAGGCCGAGGGCAACGCCTGCCCCGGCCCGTATTGGGCGAAGGCTGTTGCCGCCAGTAGTGTTATTAACGCGGTGGCTAGGAGTAGTCTTGTTTTGTTATGCATAACCCATAGAACAGTCGGGGTTTAAAAAATTTTCTATCTTCTTAGGATATAACAAACTTCGCGGTTAACGCCCCTTCTATCAGCACCTCTCCTTGTCTGAAATACACCTTGAGCAGATTCCTCGCCCTGTCTATAACCTCGACGTATTCCCCGTTCCATATGGCCGGCCGCGGCTTGTCGAAATCGCTTTTTGCAAAGATTGACACTAGTCTACTCGCAAGCTGATCCGCCGGCTCGTCCTTGGCCGTAGGCTTCTCTGAGATCAGCACCGCGGGTATTAAGGCGGTTGGCACATCGCAGTCGTAAGGCGTTCCGTCTATTAAGACGCGCCTCACCTCCAGCGGCGACGTGGTAAACTCTACGTCGACCCGGCGCCCCGCCACGTTTATAGTGGCTTGTCCGCTTGTGCCTCTGACGCTACCCTTGAAGTCGCCTGTGTAAGTATCGCCGGCGGTATTCACAGTAATCGTCCCTCTGACTTCTCTACCATCTTGCAGGTACCGCAGGACGCCCTCTACCTTGACCACATCTAGCTGCAACGTAGCCGACGCCGAGCCATACCGACATTTTATAGGTACGCTCAGCAGTTTTCTACTGTCGCTAAATTCTATTTCAGAAATGTCATTTATTGTGATTCTGGGAGGAGATAGTTTGACGTCTACTTCAACTGCATATGCCGTATTATTTACAGCTAACTGAAGTGTTACAACTGTCGGCGCCTGTACTTGTAGGGTGAAGTTCCTCGCCAGTTTTTGCCCGGGGGATAGTGTGTGGTAATACACGCCTTGTGGGTCTGCGACTTGTAGGACTACGCTTCTACTGGTGGCGTTTGTTTCTATGATGTAGCCCCACGTGATCGACGCGCTTTTTTCTACAAAGCTGAGGGCCATGGTGTCTGTGGAGTTTGGCAACGGCCAAGACCTGAGGAGCTGGGGCGTCCACACCACAATTTGTACTTTCGCCGCCACGATCTTCACCGCCGTCGTGTATTTCGCTGTGACGTTGAGGTCGCCAGCGATGTTGAAGTCAAACGTGTAGGAGCCGCTTGTTGTCACCGTTATGTTCTTGGTGATGTTTACATACTGCCCCGGCTTAATTGTCAACGGGCGGCCGTTTACTCTAACCGCCGCAGTCGCGTTTCCCTCGTTTTTTAGCCAGATCCACGCCGACACAGACTCGCCAGGCACAGCCTCCACTTCCTTAGGCCCACCGACCAGATACTTTAGAGATGGCGCCAGGTACTGTACTGACACGGGTACCTCGACCCCGTCTATCTGCAAGACGTAGCTACCAGCGGCGTCTACCTTGATCGTCGTGTTGACCATCGCCTCGCTGCCTGGCTTCACCTCGACGCCCAGGACTCGGCCGGTCCAGTTGCCTACGTTTCTTACCCTGACCACCACCGTAGCGTCTGCGGGCAGTTTCGTGACGTTTATAAATACGGGGTCGGCTGTTAGAAGCGGGGCGTAGTAATATACCACTACTTTCTTCTCGTACATAGTCCCGTTGACCTTAGCCCCCACTTTGTACACACCTGCGCTTGTTATATTCGTTGTAAAGTTTAGCAAAACGCGGCCGCCAGGCCTTATCTCCACGGTGGAGTTCTCTACTTTTACCCAAGCGGTGCCGTTTCCCGTGTTTGTCAGCACCACAGTGTAGTTTACAGCCGCGGGTAGCCTCGTGGTATTCACAACGTCGGGGGCGCGGACCTCCACGCCGAGGACTGGGACGTACCTAACAGCGCCAGCCGGCGTCTGCGTCGGAGTCGTCTGGGTTGTGGTCTTTGGAGGCGTGTGAGTGATAGGCGGGGCGGCGGTCTGAGTCTGGGCTACTTGCTCGGGCTGGCTGGATGTCGTGCTTGGATGTTGGGCCGTGGTTGTGCTGGGGGCGGCTGGCGGCGTTTGATGCGGTATTGCGAAATAAAGCGTCACTAACGCCAGCCCTATCGCCGCCAGAGCTATGTACGACGGCTTCATGAGTCTTCTATTCAATACCTTTATATTAGTATTTCTACATTTCTCTGGTGCGGTGGTTGCTCCTAGTCTTTGTGCTTGCCTTGGCGGCGCTGGGCTTGGAGACCGACCACTTTGTGGTAACTCCCGACGACGCTCAACACCACGTCCAAGTCTTGGCGGGCTACTTAGAAGAGGCTTACTCATACTACACGTCTAAGGGCCTGGCTCCGGCGCCGCCGTGCCAGGGTCAGAAGTACCCCGTCTACGTGGACTCCTCGTCTCAATACGACGCATATACCCAGCTGGGGGGCGGGTGCGTGGTGAAGTTGGTGTTTAAGCCCGGCTATACCAAAAGGCTTGTGTTTCACGAAGTGGTCCACGTCTTCTTGGAGAGGTACGACTCGTCTCAGGACTACTTCTGGGGCGACGAGGCGACTCCAGAGGCGATGGCGTCGGTGGCCACCGGCGTCTATTACTTTCCCAACATGTACTTCTCGGAGAAGTTGTATGCCGTAAACCCTTTTTCTCTTGGGGAAGACAGGGTTTACGACTGGTATAAGTACAGCGCGGTTGTTGCTTGGTATTTAGAAAACTCGTCTTGGGAGTGGGTTCTCCGGTCGTTCACGTCGAGGAGCGGGGCTGCTAAGCTGTATGTAAACTTCCTCCTGGCTTTCGCCAAGGGCGTCTCCTTAGGCGGCGTCCGTTACGAGCCAGAGCGGCAGGAGGTGGTGGTCACGCCAGGGGTCATGTACTTGTACCCAGACCTCCCAGGCTACGCCGCGGCTTACTACAAGCTGTCTTTCCCGCAGGCCGGCGGGGTTGTCCGCATATCTCTCGACTCGCCCAACGTGGTGTCGAACATTGCCTTGAATAAGGACGTGGCGTTGAGCAACGACACGCTTCTCATGGCGGTGGTAAACAACTCCTCTAATACAGCTCAGTTAAAAATTACTATTTATTATACTACTCTACGCGTCTCTTTAGTAGATGGGCGTTATGAAAACGGAACCATCCGCCTAAAGCTGTATGTAGACCAGGGGGGGCGCGTAACTGGCGTTGTAAGAATCAACGACACAGATGTGCCGTTTGCCGACGGAATTGGCTTTTTTAACTTTACGGGGGGGCTTAGGCCCTACGTGTTGCGTGTGGAGTATGGCGGATACACTGCATATCTGCAACTCAACCTGACGCAACCTAGGCTCTCAGTGACTCCCGCGACGTTGTACCTCGGCGCCGGGGGCTACGGGGCGGTCAACGTCACGCTGGAGAACCCGAACCCCATTTCCGTGTCTTGTCTTCTCAACGGGAGCGGGCGCGGCGTTGTGTTTTCCCCAACCCGCGTCTCCGCGCCTCCCAGGTCTGCCTCTGTGTACCAGCTTGGCTTCAAGGCCTTGGGCAACGCGTCGGGGCTGGCCGTTGTGAAGTGCGGCGAGTGGACAGCTTCTCTGCGACTTTCTAAGTTCTCCTACTCGCTTCTCTACGACTTAGACAAGGAATCTGGCGAACTCACCGCAGTGTTTGGCAACGACGTGAAGAAGTACGCCGTGGAGAAGTTGCCAGCGGAGGTCTCCCTCTTCTACGGGGGCTACGTGGCAGGCGTAGTTAAGATAGACCCGCCCAGCATCAGAGCCGCGGCGCGTTCCCCCAGGTTGGTAGGCGGGCTTGTCCAGTATACCTTGTCGGTTGAGGTGGTAGGGGCGCCCTGGGCTAAGTTCCTCGGAATTATCAGCATAGACGGGACTATTCACGGAGTTTACAACGGCAGCGTGTTGAACTTAACGCTGTCTTTAAGGCCGGGGGAGAGTCGAGAGGTGCACATCAGTGTAGGTAGGCTTTCTACCACTTTGAGGGTAGAGGCGCCGACTGTGCGAGTCACTGTTGTCCCCCTTAGGGCAGTGGTTGAAGACGGGACAGCGTCTATCTTAGCTGAAGTTCGTTACAACATTGAGACGGCCGGGGTCCTGCCTGTCGAGTTCGGAGGCGCCGGATTTTTGGGATCTGTCAACATTGGGCAGAGCCTCGTGGTTGTTAAGTACCGGTACAACGAGACGGTGGACATCGTCTACTCGTCGCCAGGCAGCGTAGATGTCGTAAAAGTGGCGCTTCCGAGGCCTTCTTTCCAAGTCTCGCTAGTGAAAGGGGTCGTATCGCCATCGGAGTTCCGCGGCGTGTTTAACATCACAGTCTCTGTGTGTGGGCCTTCTATAGATTCTCGGTACGTCCTCGAGGCGGGGGGCAGACCTATCGTCGTCTCAGCCCGCGCGGGCATGTGTGGCGTTAACTACACATTGGCTGAGTGGCACAGCGGCTATGCAGAGCGCGTAGTAGCCTTGTTTGACACCTCGCTGGGCCCTGTCCCATATGTCCTGAGCCTGCCTAAGCCTCGCGTAGACGCCCAGCTTATAAAATGGGTTGTAGAAGGCGACGCAGAACGCGCGGCCGTGAGTCTGCTAGTGTTGACCCCGCCTAATTATACATACATAGTCTTGGGCCGGGAGGTGAGGGGGCGTGTTGTTATAAACACAACGGTAGACGCCATAGGGGGGGCGGCAACCGTGAACTACGGATTCGGCGTAATTCACCTCCAACGCCCTGTGTTGTACATGTCAGCCAACCCATTGGCAGCCGAGGTAGGCGTGAACGCTTCGCTACGCCTATGTGTACGCGTGCCGCAAGGTCTCTACATAAACAGCCGCCTCACCGCGTCGACGGGGGCGGGGGTAGACGTAAGTCTCAAGTCTGGTAACTATACGCTAAACCTTCCCGTTAAAGGTAACTTGCCCGGGGTGTACAACGTGTCTCTAAGGCTTGGGCCTTATGTGAACTACACACAAGTGGTGTTCTACGAAGTGAAGAACTTATCGCTTTCAGCTCCTTCTCTGCTCCCCGTCGGCGCGCCTGCCCGTATAAGCGTCTCAGGCTTTGTATCGCCGCGCGTCCCCGTCTCGGTGGTAGTAGAAGCCGTGGGGTGTGGCGATGTCAAAACAGCGGTGCCTCTGAACTATACTTTTACAGTGAGTCTTAACCGTACCTGCTCTGCTGTGTTGAAGGCATATACAAACCGCACCTCCGTAAGCACCGTGGTTAGGTGGGCTTCTCTATCGGCGTTATTTAACTTCACGAGGCTAGGCATCTTGCACGGACTGCCCCTCTTTCCACAGCGAGGTATATACGTCAGAGCTGTGCTGGGAGGCGTCCCTGTGGAGGGGCGCGTCGTGTTGGTAGGAGACTTCGACAGGCTGGGACTTGTAAACTTAACTGCCTACGTGGAGTATATGGGCGTTGTGAATTCCACCAGCTTCGTAGGCTTCGCGGTGCCGGCTGGTAGCTACAAAGCCGCGCTTAAAACCGCCGAGGCTCTTCCGCCGGACGCGAGGCCGTTTTTCCAATACCTCTTGGAGAGGGCCGTGGCGACCGGTCAGTGGGAGGCGGTGGACAAGATCTCGAAGCTGTACGCAGATCCGCCCACGCCGTTTACCATAGCCGCCAGATACTTGGTAGAACAGAGCCTAGCCGCGGGGAAGGAGCCTAACGTAGACGCAGCCCTCGCCTTGCAGAAAGTCGAGCCGGCGGTGCTCGGCGTATTGGGAGGCGTGTTGCTCGCAACCGTGAGGAGGTTTTTCTAATAGTGCATCAACACGCCCTTCCCCCTGGCGTAGACCTCCACCTCCTTCCCAATCTGCGTACTTGTTAGTAATGGGACTGTGGCTTTTCCTGTCTTTTGTTGTACCTCCGTCTTTGCCAGTAGGGGCCGCAGTCAAGGCGGCCTTCCACGCCTGGAAGGCCTTCCCAGCGGCGTTTCTGTGCAACCCCTCTTCGAGAAAGCGCAACGCCAAGTCGGCCTCAGCCTCGTCGAGCCTAATCTCTACGTACCTGCGCAAGTTTTTCCAGGGGTGGACGATTGACACATGTCTCGTGCGTGTCGGTTTAAAAGACTACCGCCTTCTTACTGTGTAGTAGGTGCGCGGGCCGAAGTCGTGTAGCTCTGCGCCGAGTTCTCTTGCCCTTTCTCTTATGTAGTCTGCCAAGTTGTAGAGCTTCTCCTGGCGTAGTCTTGTGCGTATTTCGACGAGGCTTTTCACCGCCTCTTGCAACTCTTTTGGCACTTCTCTTCTCTCGAGCACGCCTAAGACGTCGGCCATCTTCACGTATTGGCTTAACACGGCCAGCGCCGTCTGCTTGGACAGCTTGTCTATTTTGTGCAACACCGTGGATATTATAAAACGGGCCGCCGCGTGTAGATGCTGGACGGCCTCCGGCGTCGAGAAGTCGTCTTCCAGCGCGGCGTAGAAGGCGTCGGGGAATTTAAAGTCGATTTTTTCTCTGTCCTCGTCGCCTGCGTCTTCAACCGCTTGGCTTAGCTCGTCGTACGCCGTGTACAGGGTCTTGACAATGTCTTCTGCTTGTTCTAGCAGCTCGTAGCTAAACTCCATGGGCTTTCTGTAGTGGCTCATGGCGTATGCAAGCCTCAGCGCCTCGCCGCTGTGTTTTGACAAGACTTCTTTAAGCGTTATCACGTTGCCTAGGGATTTAGACATCTTCTCCCCCCTCACAGTGAGGTACCCCACGTGTATCCAGTACCGTGCGAAGTTGTCGACGCCGAAGTACGCCTTCGCGATTGCTATTTCATTTTCGTGATGCGGGAAGATGAGGTCGGCGCCTCCGCCGTGGAAGTCGAAGGGCACGCCTAGGTGTTTTGTAGACATCACCACGCACTCTAAGTGCCAGCCGGGCCTGCCGGGGCACCACGGCGAGTTCCACCAAGGCTCTCCGGGGGACCAGCTTTTCCAGAGGGCGAAGTCTAGGGGGTTTCTCTTCCCTGGCTCTGGCTCCACCCTGGCCCCGGCTATCAGCTCCTCTATCTTCTGGCGGGAGAGGACGCCGTAGTTAGGCACCTTCCCCACTTCGAAGTAGACGGAGCCGTCTGGCGCCACGTAGGCGTATCCCTTCTCGACGAGGGCGGAGATCCAGCGGACCATGTCCTCCACGTTCTCTGTCACTCTGGGATATGCATGAGCCGGCTTTATGAACAGCTTGTTGGACATTTCAAAAAACTCGGCGATGTACCTCTCGGGCACTTCTCTCCACCTCTTGTACGCCTCTTGGCCGAACTCCTCTCTTGCTCTGTTTATAATCTTGTCGTCTATGTCTGTGAAATTTATCACTAGCCTAACGTCGTAGCCCCTCGACTCTAAATACCGCCTAAACATGTCAAAAAACACGTACACTCTGCCGTGGCCCACGTGGACGTGGTCATACGGCGTGATTCCGCAGACGTAGCCCCTCGCGACCCCCGGCGTGTAGGTCACGAACTCCTCCGCCTGCCTTGTGGCGGTGTTGTAAATACGCATGAGGCGTTACTCGGCTGGGTTTAAAATAATTTAAATACAGGGGTGTTTACCTCGGCGTGTCTTATTTCGACGTTGAGAATAAGATAAAGGCTATTCTATCAGGCGTTGAGGTAAGCAGAGTGTCTTTCGAAGGCCCCACTCTGTGTGTATATGTAAAAAAGCCCTCCGAGGCGGCGCTGGACCTCGTGGGCGAGGTGGCTAAGAGCTTTAAAAAGCGGGTGGTCATAAGAGCCGACGCCGGGAGCCGCATGCCGGAGAGAAAGGCGGAGCAGGTTATCAAGGACCTCATACCCGACGTCGAACACGTCGTATTTGAAGACAGCGGCGACGTATACATATACCTGGCCAAGCCTATGCGCGAGAAAGATATTAAAGGCTTGGCGAGAGAGGTGTTTTTAAAAACTGGCTGGCGGGCCGTGATTGAAAGCGGCGTGCCTAGAGGAGGCGTAAAGCTTCCTACTCACGAGATTGTGGGAGTTAGGCAGATATACCACGGCGCTTATGAGCAAAGAAAAGAGCTTATGGAGAGGCTCGCCCGTTACATACACCAAGAGTCTGTGGTAAAGGAAGGCCCTATCACAGTCTCCTTCTTGGGCGGGGCCATGGAGGTGGGGCGGAGCTCAATACTTGTAAGCACAGTCGAGAGCAACGTCTTGCTTGACTGCGGTCTGAAGCCGGGGCAGTACGACGAGGACTTCCCCCTCTTAGACCTCGTGGACTTAGACAAGTTAGACGCCGTTGTGCTGACGCACGCTCACATGGACCACGTGGGCTGTCTCCCTCTGCTTTATAAATACGGCTACAGAGGCCCTGTATACATGACAGACCCCACTAAGTACCAGACGTTTATACTTCTCACAGACTACGTAGAGCTGAAAGAGCGCGAGGGGTTGCAGCCGCCTTTTTCTAGGGCAGACGTGGAGGCCGTCATATACCACACGATCACGCTGGACTACGAAGAGGTGACTGACATAACTCCTGACATAAAGCTCACTTTCTATGACGCAGGCCACGAGATCGGCTCCGCCATGGTCCACTTACACGTCGGCAACGGGAGGTACAACATCTTATACACCGGCGACTTTAAGTACGGAAAGACGAGACTACTAAACCGCGCTGTTAATAAGTTTAAACGCGTGGAGATGTTGATCATGGAGTCTACATATGGCGGCAAGGACGACTTGCAACCGCCTAGAGTAGAGGCGGAAAACGCCTTGGCAAAACATGTGGCAGAGGCAGTGTCGCGGGGAGGCAAAGTCTTAATACCAGCGTTCAGCACCGGAAGAGGGCAGGAGATACTCTACATATTAAACAAAATGATGGAAGGAGGCCTCATCCCAAGAGTGCCGATATACGTCGACGGGATGATCGTCGAAACTCTAAACGTCTACCTCATGTACCCCCACTACCTAAACCCAGAAGTGGCCGAGGAGGTGTACGGGGGGGTCAACCCCTTCGCCACCTCAGGCACCGTGGTAATAGTCGACCGCGCAAAACGAGTGGAGGATAGGATCAACCAAGTGGCAAAGATAGCCCAAAGCGAGGAGCCCGCCGTGATCATAGCCCCCCACGGCATGTTAAACGGAGGCCCCGTGCTCGACTACTTTGCACAGCTGGCGCCCGACGAGAGGAATAAGCTCGTCTTCGTGTCGTACCAGGCCGAGAATACCCTCGGCAGGAGGATACTAAACGGCGAGAGGGAGTTTGTAATTAGGAGCCTCACCATGGGCGAGGTCAAGATCGGCATGAGGGCAGAGCCCGTGTCGATCCCCGGCTTCTCGGGGCACAGCGACAGGAGGGAGTTGATGAAATACGTAGAACACGTTGAGCCAAAGCCTAAGAAAATAGTCCTAGTCCACGGAGAGCCGTCGAAGATAATAAGCTTGGCCACGTCGATTGAGCTTAAGTACAAAATTACGACGATAATACCAAAAGTAGGAGAGAGAATACGCGCTTTGTGATGTTTGTAAAGAGAGTAGCCACGCTTGGCCCTTCTACAGACGCGCTGGGCCTCTACAAGCTACTAGACCTCGTAGACGGAGTAAGAATAAACCTAGCCCACGCCAGCCCTGAAGAGGCGGAAAGCAGTTAGGAAGTACGGAGAGGAGAAGAGACGTGTCGCCGCCGTCATACTCGACTTGAAGGAGCCTAGTGTGCGGGTGGCTACGACGCCTCAGATACCTCTTCAACAGGGCGACGTAGTGGTTTTTAGATTTGCCGACAAGTCTGATGGTAGCTACATCCCCGTGCCGCAGAGGGCTTTTTCCAAGTAGTGGAAAAAGGCGACTACGTCCTAATGCTAGACGGGAAGTTAAGACTTAAGGTAATTGACATAGCCGCAGACTCTGTTATCGCGGAGGCAGAGTCCTCGGGAGTTGTGGAGACTGGGAAGGCTGTTGTAGTCGAGGGCAAGGACTACGACTTGCCTACCCCGTCGGAAGACGACATAAATGCTCTTAGAAGGATTTCACGCCTAAGCGGCGAGGCGGACTACGTAGCCGCAAGCCT
>JBEULK010000091.1:26465-58951 GCA_041287325.1 Pyrobaculum sp.
AAGCGGCGAGGCGGACTACGTAGCCGCAAGCCTTGTGAAAAGTTGTAGAGATGTGGAAAACACAAGGCATCTGTTAGCGGAGTTGGGCATAGAGGCCAGCGTTATGGTCAAGGTGGAGACAAAAAGCGCCGTGGACAACGTAGAGAAACTCGCTCAGTGCAACGACTATATTGTAGTGGCAAGAGGCGACTTAGGGCTTCACTACGGACTTGAGGCGCTGCCCAAGGTTCAAAGAGCCGTCGTGGAGAGCTCGCTAAGGCTTGGAAAGCTTGTGGCTGTGGCTACCCAGCTTCTAGACTCTGTGCAGAGCTCTCCCACGCCCACGCGGGCGGAGGTAAACGACGTGTATACCACGGCCTCTATGGGGGTAGACAGCCTTTGGCTCACCAACGAGACTGCCTCTGGGAGGTATCCACTTGAGGCCGTGAGGTGGCTTGCTAAGATTTTAAAGTGGATTACAACATTGCTCAGCGGCCGCCTCTGCTGAACACCAGAGATAGATTTGCTAAAGCCCTTGTCGAAATGGCGCAGGACCTAGGCGCGCCTTTACTTGTATACAGCATGAGCGGAACCTTGGCGAGGAGAATTGCAAAAGGCCTCTCACCGCGGTATACGTGGGGACGGCGAATGTTAAGACGGCGAGAGCGCTTAGACTAATCTGGGCGCTAGAGCCCATCTACCTACCTGCCAGAGACTACGAAGAGGGGTTGGAAAAGTTGATAAGTCTTGTAAACAAGAGGCCCTATGTGGCTACGTACGGCATAAGCGGGGGCGCCTATACCGTTAAACTAATGTTCTAACGATAAAACAAGATGCTGGCGTAGCCCACAGTCTCCTCTTTATACCCGCTGGTATCGCCCGAAGTGGCGTGTTTTAACAAAGTTACGTTTGTAAAGCCCAGTTCCTTAGCTACCACAATCACAGTGCCGATAGGCCCTATTCCGCAGATAGAGATGTCGAATTTAGAAGCTACTTCGAACAGCCCCGCCTCGTCTAGTTTTAAAATTCTGCTTATAGCCATGTCGTCTTTCCGGACCGTGACGTCGTGAGGCTCGTAATGGTTAAAGTCGCTACTAGCTAATATGTAGACCCTCCCGCCGTATTCCTTAACTGCGGTAGCCAGCGCCTTTCCCAACTCGCGGGAGGCGGAAAGCGTCTGGCGCCACATGACAATAGGCACGAACTTCACGTCGCCGAAGAAGTATTGTATAAAAGGCAACTGCACTTCTATCGAGTGTTCTCTCGCAAATGCGCTGAAGTCCTCCTCTACGTCTCTATAATGCGACATGATGAGCGACGCCATTTTCTCATCAATTTCAACCCTCCCCAGGGGGGTCTCCCAAGCCCCAGACTTCATTATGGCCACGGGGGCCCCCACGCCGTAGTGGTTGGGGCCCACCACGACGAAGACGTCAGGCTTGCCGAAGCCTGCCAAAGCTGAGTAAATCCACGCCGCTACCGGGCCGGAGTACATATAGCCAGCGTGGGGCACAACGCCGCCGAGCACCTCGGCGCCTAGCTTAGGCAACTGAGGCGCCTTAGGCCCAAGCTCGTGTTTTATAGCCCACTCTATCCGTTCTATTAGCTTCTCTTTGCTTTCCTCATAGAAATAGCCAGCGACGGCGGGTCTCCTTATACGCATTAAGTAAATATAGAGGCTGATTTAAAAATTATTGGACAAGCCTCGTCTCAAATTCCTCAGGCGGCACAGGCAAGTCCTGGTCAGGCTTTAGCTCGCCGCGCTCTCTGAGGACTTGTCTTGCGAGAATCCAGAAGATCAATGCAAGGCTTTTACGGCCCTTGTTGTTACACGGTATCATCAAGTCGATAAATTGGTAGGGCGTGTCTGTGTCCACAAGGGCCACGACGGGTATGCCCATCTTGGCGGCCTCGGTGATTGCTTGTGCGTCGAGCCGCGGATCTACTACAAAGAGGAGGTCTACCTCCTGATATTCGGGGAGGTTGGGGTTAGTCAACATGCCTGGGATAAAACGCCCTGTCAGAGCCTTACAGCCTACAAATTTGCAGAACATCTGAACAGGCTTAAAGCCATAGGGCCTTGTGGTGTGTACGAGAACTCTGTCTGGGGAGTACCTCGCTATGAACTTGGCTGCTATTTTTAAACGCTCGTCTATTTTCTTTATGTCGAAGATTCTGAGCCCGTCTGGCCTGACGGCGAAGATGAAGCCTCTGTCTTCTAGGTATTTGTTAGACAGCCTTGTGCCCAGCCTCACGCCTGCGCTTAGGTACTTCTCCAACGGCACTAAATACTCGTACTGCATTTCCTCTGTCATACGTCGCCTGCCAACCCTTAGTTTATATAATTTTCGTCGAGATCTTCAACTTCGTATTGCCGATCTTAATTACGGCGCTTCTCCCCACGTTTTCTACTTTTACAAGCCGCTCGCCTCCCTCGGCGATGAGATAAGTCCCGTTGCTACTGCCCAGGTCTTCTACCACAATCCCATTCGACGTAGCTATAAGCCTTAAATGCCGCCTCGACACCATGGGGTCTGGTATAATGACGTGGTTGTCCACTGCCCTGCCCACTGTAACAATAGCTCCTGGCGCTGAGGCCTTAAATTCATAGCGCTTGCCTCTCAGCGACTCCACGGGGCTCTCTAATACTTCCACCACGACCTCTACAGTTGCCGCCTCCTTAGCGACTTGGCTGACTCTTCTTGTTGTGGCTTCTGGCTTATAGGCGCCGCATACTCTACAAGTCAAAACTTCGTCGCTGTTCTCGGTGCCGCAGACCGGACATCTCCAGGGCATCGGCTGTGGGTGTTTCTCTATATATTAAAGGTATTTCTCTAGCTCTCGCAACACCTCCTCTGCGCTAGGTCTCTTTGAGGGGTCTATCTCAAGCATTCGAAGCAATAAGCTGTCAAGCCACGGCGGCACGTCTCTGTTGTAAGAGCTCGGCGGAGGGATGGCATATTTGTTTTCGACGAATACGTTGGGATTTATCCCCGTTAATGCCTCGTACACGACGCACCCAAGCGAGTACACATCAGATGCAAATGTGGCTGTCCCGTTTTTCACCTCAGGCGCGGCGTAGGCAGGGGACATATAGCTACTGCTCACGTAGCTCCCGGCGATGACCTTGGCGATGCCCATGTCGCCTATCTTCGCCACTTTCTTATCTCTAGCGAATATGATGTTTTCAGGCTTGATGTCTAGGTGGACCACTCGGTGGCTGTGTATGTCGGCAAGCCCTCTTGCTAGTTGTCTAAATAGCTCTATCACATAGTCGACAGGCAACCGCCTTCTGGCCCGTAGCAAGTCTCTTAGCGTGCCGCCCTCCATGTACTCTAGAAGTATGTAGGGCGGGTTTCGCATATATTGCGACAAGTCTCTGTACCCCACGGCGGGTAGGTATACTTCAAAAGCCTTCACCACGTGGGGTGATTTTATCTCTAGGTATCTGTTCATCTCTTGTCCAAACAGCGCCAAGATCTTCTCGTCTTCTGCCAGGGGCGCTCCATAGTCGTCGCGGAGCCTCAGGATCTTTGCCGCGTATAAGGCGCGGCCGTGCTTCACGGCTAAGACGAAGCTAAACCCCCCCACGCCCAACACCTTTAGGACTTTGTACCTCCCGCCCAGCCATGAGTACAACCACCCAGCTGGCGGCCGTAGCGCTGTGTAGAATACTCTTTTATACGTCGCGCCGTACGCCGCCAAGAATAAAAGCGGCGGCAGGAAGAACAGTGCCTCTCCGCGTAGGTATAGATATATGGCATTTAACGTAGCTAATGCCAGTACAAAATAGGGACTGGCGTCACGAACGGCAGACACGACGCCGAGTATTAAAGCGGCGGGGGTAGAGGCGGGCGTCGCGAGGACAACCGCTGGAGAAGTCAGCAACGTGACGTTTTCCAGCTTGGGTGGCTTAAACTCATATGCAAAAACCATGAATATAGAAATTCCTGTAAACATTCCATCTAATACATAATGAGTATATGTAAGTTTTTCATCAAGATATAAATCTGTTAAAATAATAATTTTTAAAATAATAACTAAAAAAGAGGCGGCTATGGCTACTTTTTTAAATCGGTCAAACAATCCTCTGAAAATCACAAGGGCAACTAATAAGCTGTTGACAAGTATCAGTATGTAGTTCGAAAATGTTAACAAAACTATTAAGAGAGTCGTCCACAACGCCGCTACGTATTTTTTATACATAGCCCACGCCAGCATTGCAGTTAAAAAGCTCGACAGGGCGTCAGTCCACACTTCTCTTTAGTTAACCTGAGATTTAAGTATACGTGTTCAGTACGTATACATATTAACCTCTATCGGTGTTAGTTTAGTGCTTGTAGATAGGTACGGCAGGCCTTTCCTGAAGATGAGGTATATCGTCGAGGACGTGTGTAATTACAACTGTATCTTTTGTCATTTTGAAGGGCAGTTGAGAAAACAGGGAGCTGTGCTAACAGCCGAGGACTACGGCTTTGCCACTTCTGTTTTTTACAAGCTAGGCGTCGCGGACTTTAAGATAACTGGAGGAGAGCCATTGCTTAGACACGACGTTGATTTAATAGTCGCTGAGGTGGCTAAGACGGGGGCATCGGTGTCGATTACTACCAACGGCTACTTCCTGAGAAAATGGGTGGACAGGCTTTACAGGGCTGGGCTACGCAGGCTCAACGTGTCTATACACACCGCAGATCCTGACAAATATGCAAAGATTACGGCGACGTCTCGTCTCGCGTTTAAAGAAGTGTTACGCGGTTTGTATGAAAGCAGGGCGAGGGGGGTGTCCATTAAGCTTAACGTAGTTGTTTTAAAAGGCGTAAACGTCGACAAGAAGAGCGTTAAGGACCTTATAAGACTCGCCTCTTCGCTCGACGCAACGCTTCAGTTCATTGAGCTAATGCCCTCCGGCTGGGGAGAGCAGATATTCAGCCAGTACTACGAGCCTATAGAGTCCCTAATTCCGTTGATAACAGAGCTCGGGGGCCGGCCTCTGAACTTGCGGCGCGAGCTTCACAACAGGCCGCTGTTTCAAATAGGCGGCGTGGTGGTGGAATTAGTGAAAAATTATAACAACCCTGCTTTTTGCAACGGCTGTACGACTATGAGACTGACAAGCGACGGCAAGTTAAAGACCTGCATCTACGCAGAGCCTAAAGTCGACCTTCTTCAATACATTAAAAACAGAGACGTAGATGGGATGATACACGCCGTGCGACAAACCTTGTGGTTACGAGAACCGCGTTTTAAATACTTCAACGACTTGAAAACCAAAGAAATCGTCGAGACGCAGAGCCGCGTTTTCAATCACTCTTCCTCGTAGTAGGGTAGCTCTTCCTCGCCACGCGGCTTTATATAAGTAGGGGCGTTTTCTACAACTTCTAAGAACTTAGACTCCCACTTCTTGACTACGTGCTCGACGTCATTTAGCATAGACTCATAGTACGTCACGAGCAACTTGCCCACTTCGGTCAGCTCAGACACTCCCCTCTCCTTGCCCCCCCTTCTCGACTCCACAAGGGGGGCTCCGATAACTTCTTCCAGCTTTTTGATATAAGTCCATATGAACTTATATGAGTAGCCAAGTTTTCTTGCAGCTGAGGCGATAGACCCTGTTTCCTCTATCGCCTTTAAGATGTTATAAATCCCAGGGCCTATGACCTCTTGGCCCCCTTTGTCAACCCAAACTCTTAACTTAATCTTAACAGACACAGACCTGCACAGAGTAGAAATTATATACGTTATTGTTAACGTATGCGAGAAACAAGACCCCACTTGCCCAAGTACTCCCCTATTCTAATAAGCTCGTTGAGCTTGGCAGTCCTCTCGCCACCCATTATGCCGGTTTTTATTATCTCAGCCCCAAAGCCCACGGCGACGTGGGCTAAGATCCGGTATTCCGTATCTCCAGAGCGGTGAGACACCACAGGCCTAATGCCATATTCTCTTGCCACGGTGACGGCTTGTTGCGCCCTGGCCAGCGTGCCTATTTGATCCGGCTTTATAATCACGCCCGTGGCCGCCCTCGCCCTCCCACCCTGCCTAATCCTCTCGGGGTTTGTTACAAACAAGTCGTCGCCGACTATTAGCCTATCTCTAAACCTGTCTGTGAGCTCGGCAAACGACTGGAAGTCGTCTTCGTGAAACGGGTCTTCTACGTACACAAGGTCGAACTCTTCTATTAGCTTAGCAACGAACTCGAGCTGTTCTCTATGCCCTCTCTCCACGCCCTCGTTTTTATACACATACTTCTCGCCGTTCCACAAGCTAGAGGCGGCTATGTCTACGCCCAGCCCCACCTCGACGCCTACCTCCTTTCCCACCTCGCCTGCCACCTCTTTTAAAATTTTCAAAGCTGTGCGCGAGGAGATACGTGGCGTCCACGCGCCCTCGTCGTTTTTACCCCCAGTAAACGTCTGGTCTACTTTGAGAATGTGTTTTAAAGCCCTCTTGTGAATCTCTGCGTTGACGTAGACAGCAGTGTATATGTCAAGCGGGTTTAGTGGCAAGACTAAAAACTCCTGAATGTCTGGCCCAAGACCTCTGCTGTGCTTCCCCCCTCCTATGACGTTGCCCAGGGGGAGAGGTAGCCTTCTAGCGTAGGCTCCTCCTATAAACAAAAACAGCGGCATTCCCAAAGACGCGGCCCCTGCGTCAGCCGCGGCAAAAGACGTGGCTATGGCGACAGCACCTCCTATACGCTCAAAACGCGGCGTGCCGTCTACCTCTTCGAGCTTGCCGTCTACTACATAGGGCTCTGTCACGTCGAGGCCCACTAGCTCAGGCGCCACAAGCTTTTCAAAAGCCGCAATAGCGGCGTCTACGCCTCCCTCGGGGAAGTACGCCACTTCGTAAGCCCCTCTAGAGGCGCCAGCCGGCGCCGCGGCTCTCGTCACCGCGTCTTCAGTGTAAATCTCGACCTCTATAGTAACGTCGCCGCGTCCTGTAAAAACTTTTCTTATCGTAACGTCTTCTATTGTTGACATAGCCATGCTGTTAAGCAGTTTTAAAAAGATTACTCAGGCAAAACTACTTTCTGTTGCGCGGCAAATACGCGGCGGAACCCCTCCTTCTTAGTTATGACCACAACGTCGATGCCCTCCCCAGAGCCGGGGTCGTTGCGGATGGCCGCCTTAACGGCCTTAATCGCCAAGTCCACAGCCTCCTCTAGCGTCATGTCGTCTCTATACCCCACTTCCAAGGCCCCTTTTGCGTAGGGCGAGCCGCTACCAGTGGCAATGTACTTCTCCTTAGTAGTCGTCCCAAGCCAATCCACCATGTATAACACGGCGCCTTCCTCCTGGTCCACGCCTCCGATAATGGAGTGGACTAAGTAGATAAAAGGCCTAGAGTAAAAGAGTATTAGAGAGACGTAGTTAACTAACGTGTGGATTGGGATAGGCCTCTTATATTCTAGCTTATATTCGCGTGCTCGCAACGTGAGAAAAGACAAGACTGACTGCAAGTCTGCCACTCCGCCTGACATTGTAGCAGCGACGTGGTCGTCTATTTTCCATATCTTTTCTCCGTGTTTATGCGCTATGTAATACCCAGCGGTTACGCGTCTGTCTGTCGCCAAGACTACGCCTTCTCTCACCGCTATTCCTACTGTAGTTGTCATTGCGAGGCCCTTGTCTCTGTTTTAAAAGTATTAACTCTTGATCTCCACCTCCGTCGTAAACCGCACTTTCTTAACTTCGCTGAATTTTGTCGAAATTTCTGAGACGTATTGTAATAAAACGCCGCCGACTCTTTCGTAGAGCAGAACCTCGGCTGGCAAGGCTACTGTCAGCGTATCGCTCTCTATAGATACTTTAATCTTCTCTTCAGGCACGCGCGGGAGGTACGTCTTAAGCAAAGCCGCGGCTTTTTCTTCTAGTGTAGACAAACGTTTTGTTATCCTGCCTCTGACGATAAAGGTCTTGCCTGCAAGGGGATGGTTGAAGTCTAACACGACTCGTCCGCCTGAGATAGACACAACCCGCGCCCTCTGCCCCTCGTACTCTACTATGTCGTCGACCCTAGGCACCATCCCGTGGCGGTGGAACTCTCTTATGGATATAGTCTTGACTTTGTTAGGGTCTCTCACCCCATACGCCTTCTCAGGCGGCACCTCTACCTCAAACTCTTGCCCCTCCTCTGCGGACAATATGGCGTTTTCCACTGGCTCCCAGAGAGGCGTCTCTCCTAGAATGACGAGGCGGGGGGTGTAGACCTCCTCGGGCTTATATATGCCAGCCTCCTTAGCCACATGCTCTTGAGTAGTTTCGACGATCTTGTTGTCGTCTTTTATCACAACAGTGTAGTCAAATAAGATGTAATCGCCTTTTGAAAGTGGCATATTACGCCGTGGCTGACTCGGCTTTTTCTCGCGCCTTTCTTCTTTTTATAAGCCTAGTGATGTACCCAGCAACACGGTTGCGCACAGTTTTGCTGGGGATGTCGGCCAGCTCGGCGACGGCCTTTTTGTTTTCCTCAAAGCTTTCGGTAAATTTGTCAGGATACGTCTCTAACAGCTTCTCGCCCAGAGACTTGATGTACCGAGGCCTGACTCTGCCCATGGCGCCCCCTCTGTGAGTAGTATTTAAACATTAGCCGACATATAACAACACGCTAGCTGTGAGGGCTAGCGCAATACGCCCCGACCCCGCGTTAAACCTCAGCCGCCGCCTCGGCCGACGGCGTTGACGCTGGCTGTGCGCGTCGGTAGTGCTATTTGGACGCTGATCAGTGTGCCGTGTGGTCGTCACAACTCGGCTTAGGTGCATCTCGTCACACGTCTTTTTTTGGAAATGTTTATAAACTAACTTAACTTTTGGCTGCGATGGGTAAGCGTATTTTAGTTCAGCGAAGGGGCCGCGGAGGCTCGCAGTTTAGGTCGCCAAGCTGGAAACGCGACGGCCCTGTCAGATACCCGCCCATCTCTGTCTCTGGAAGAGGGTACGTCGTTGAGATTCTGCACGAGCCTGGGCTAAACGCGCCTGTAGCTAGGATTAGGATGGAAAACGGCGTAGAGTTCTTTAACTACGCGGCCGAGGGCCTCTACGTGGGCCAAGTGGTGGAGGTCGGGGAGTCTGCCAGCCCTAAGACTGGGAACATCCTCCCGCTTGGCAGAATACCAGAAGGCACTATGATTTTCAACGTGGAAAAACAACCCGGCGACGGGGGCAAGTTCGCCAGAGCAGGCGGCACCTATGCGCTGGTGATCGGCCACAAACTTGAGGAGAACAAAACAATCGTGAGACTGCCAAGCGGCCGTACCGTGGAGGTAGACTCCAGGGGCCGGGCTACTGTGGGCATTGCGGCGGGCGGCGGTAGGATTGAGAAGCCGTTTGTAAAAGCCGGTAAGAAGTACCACAGAGCTAGGGCGAAGGCGTGGAAGTATCCCACAGTGAGGGGGAAGGCCATGTCGCCATATGCGCACCCGCACGGCGGCGGCTCGCATCAGAAGGGCGGGACTCCTGTGCCAAAGACGGCGCCTCCCGGTCAAAAAGTTGGGTTTGTCGGCTCTCGTTGCACAGGCCGCGGTTGTGTTAGGGCAAGGGCGCAACAAGCTAAGCAGTAATGGAAATAAACAAGAGGAAAGACGACCACATATATCTGGCGAGCTCCGAGGCTTCTCAAGTCGGCTCTTCTTGGCTAGAGGAGGTCGTCCTTATCCACAATGCCTTGCCTGAATTAGACATGTCAGAAGTGGACCTCACGTCTAACTTCTTAGGAGCTAGGGTGAAGGCGCCAATGGGCATTGGCGCCATGACCGGCGGCACAGAGCTTGCGGGAAAGATAAACGCCGAGCTTGCAAAAGCCGCCGAGGAGTTCGGCATTCCGATGTACGTGGGGTCGCAGAGAGTGGCGTTGGCAAACCCCAGCGTCAAGTGGACGTTTGAGGTGGTTAAACACAACGCCCCTACTGTGCCGAAGATTGCAAACCTCGGCGCGCCACAGCTGGCGGCTCTGCCAGAGGAGAAGCTCGTCGAGTGGGCCGTAGAGGCTGTGGAGATGATAGACGCCTACGCCATTGCAATTCACCTAAACCCCGCCCAAGAGGTTGTGCAACCAGAAGGCGAGCCCAACTTTAGAGGAGTCTTGGACAGGATAAAGCTTGTGAAAAAGGCAACGGGCAGACTTGTGATCGTGAAGGAGGTTGGAAACGGGATCTCAAAAGAAGTCGCGTTGCGCCTCTTACAGGTGGCAGACGCGATAGACGTAGGGGGGTTCGGCGGCACGTCGTTTGTGACAATTGAAGGCGCCCGGGCGGGCGGCGCTGGCGCCGATTTGCATAAGAGAATAGCAGAGACGTTTAAGACGTGGGGCATACCCACGGCCGCGTCTATATGTGAGGTGAGGTCTGTATACGGAGGGTTTGTGGTTGCCTCAGGAGGCATTAGGAGCGGCCTCGATGGCGCAAAGGCGCTTGCGCTCGGAGCCGATTTTTTCACCACGTCTCAGCCCCTCCTCCGCGCGGCGCTGGAGGGCAGGCTGAGGGAGGAGATTAGGGCTGTAATAGAGGAGTTAAAAATCGCCTTGTTTCTCACTGGCGCAAGGCGCGTTGAAGATTTAAGGCAAGTCCCGCGGGTGTACGGCGCAAGGCTGAAGAACTGGATTGAGCAGAGAGGTCTCCGTTGTTGAGTTTTTAAATCCGCCCCTTGGCACATCTGTGAGTTGTCCTAAGTGCGGCTCTAGAGAGCTTACTCTGTTGCCTAGCAACGAATATATGTGTAAACGTTGCGGCTACCGTTGGCCTATACCACAGCCAGACTACTCGTGGATAGAAATTGAGATTAAAAAAGCTAAGTTATTTGAACAATACATAGATTCTCCTATTGAGAGTTGTAAAGAGTTATTAACACTACTTTTGAAAGAACTTGATGAAAAAAATGCAAGACTTCTCGCCGAGAAGATCTTACTCCAAAGGGCTGAGAGGCGGAAGCTGACGCATGCCGAGTTGGCAAAGTTGTACTCAGAGGCTGAGCAATGTAGAAAATGATAGTTGACGTCTCTAAAAAGCCTGACGTAGTTCGATACGCCAAGGCGTCAGCCGAGTTAGACGTGGCGCACTGCAACACCGCCGTAGCTGTGAGAGCTGCCTTAAATGCATACCGCTTCTTACCGTTTCTCCACCCGCTTCCCTTAAGGGCTGTCTCTACCTGCAACGGGGGTAGGCTGTATGTAGAGGGGCTAACTAAGTGGCAAACCGGCGTAGAAATGGACGTGTTATTTGGCGCATTAGTAGGCGCAGTGGCCTCAAGCACCCGAGAGATTAAGAACTTGGTGGTAGACGTAAAGATAAAAGACGCCGATGTGGAGCTGGCAGAGATGCCCGCTGTCGAGGTTCCCGTTGCGAGAGAAGGAGACCTTGAGGCGTCGGCGAGGGGCGTCATGGAGTTGAGAAATCCCCATCTAGTAGACTCCGTAGTGGACAAGGGCCACCCACTCCACTCTGCAAAAGCCGCGGCTTCGCTAAGCGCGAAGAGGCTGTGCGAGTTAGTAGGAGGCGACTGCCCTAAGATACAACTCTTCAAAATTGACATTGTGGTAGGCGATGTTGTGATTATAGATGTCTTTACAAAAGCCAGAGACCTATCACCAGCTCCCGAGGCGTTGTTCTCAGCAGGAGTGGCGCTCTTAACCATATGGGACATGATTAAAAAATATGAAAAAGACGAGCGCGGTCAGTACCCCCATACCAAGATAGCGTACCTAAGGCTAGAACCGAGCTAGTATAGAATTAAATATGTAACTAATTATAGGTCTCATGCACCGCGAAGTAGAGGAGGTGGTAGAAGTGGTGCTCAGACACAACAGCTGGAGGCGCAGAGAGACGATAAACCTCATAGCCTCTGAGAACGTAATGTCTCCTCTTGCCGAGCTCTTCTACATAAACGACCTAGCTGGGCGCTATGCAGAGGGCACAATTGGGAGTAGGTATTACCAGGGGACTAAGTACGTAGACGTGCTTGAGGACAAGCTAGTTAGAAAATTCGGCGAGTTTCTGGGGACGAAGTTTGTTGACGTTAGGCCCGTGTCTGGCACTATTGCAAACCTCGCCGTGTACTTCGCCTTGGTGCCCGACGGCGGACTAATAGCGTCGTTGCCTGTGAAGTACGGAGGTCACATCTCGCACAACAACGTAGGGGGGCCTAGGGCGTTGAGAGTAAAGGTTGTGGAACTCCCCTGGGACTTAGAAAATTTCAACGTCGACGTAGACGCTGCCAAGAAGTTGATTGAGGAGAAGAGGCCCAACCTAATCGTCTTAGGCGGCTCTTTATACCTCTTTCCACACCCCGTTAAAGAGATTTCGCAAATCGCGAAGACGGTGGGAGCCTACGTTCTTCACGACTCGGCCCACGTCTTTGGGCTAATAATAGGAGGCGCGTTCCCAAACCCGCTTAAAGAGGGCGCCGACGTGACCACCGCCTCTACTCACAAGACTTTTCCAGGGCCCCAAGGGGGGCTAATAGCGTCTATGCTCGGCGACGAGCTAAATGCGCAGATTCAGAAGGGGGTGTTTCCCACTTTTACCTCTAACTACCACTTACACAGATACGCCGCTACGTACATAACTTTGGTAGAAATGGAGTTGTACGGGCAAGAATACGCAACAAAAGTGGTACAAAACGCAAAGGCGTTAGCGGAATCTTTAGCAGAAGAGGGGCTAGACGTAGTGGGCGAGAGGCTTGGGTTTACTAAGACGCATCAAGTGGCGGTGGACGTCTCTAAATTCGGCGGCGGGGACAAAGTGGCGGCCCTACTTGAAGAGGCAAACATCATAGTAAACAAGAACGCCCTGCCCTGGGACAAAAGCGTTGTGAAGCCCAGCGGCATTAGGCTGGGGGTACAGGAAATGACTCGCTTCGGCATGGGGAAAGACGAGATGAGGGCAATTGCGCGGTTTATTGCAAGAATTGCTAAGGGGGAGGACCCCGCCGAGGTGCGAGAAGAGGTGGTGAAGTTCCGGCAACAGTTTTTAGAAATTAAATACGGCTTCCCCATCGACAGAGAGCTAGTAGAAAAAGTCTTCTACTCGTTGAATCTTATGCGCTAGATACAAAGAGTGCGGCCTCCGTCAATTAATATAAGTGAGCCAGATATGTAGCTCGCCTTGTCTGAAGCCAGAAAAGCCACCAACTCGCCCACCTCCTCGGGCTTGCCGATGCGGCCCAGGGGCACCTCTTCTCCAATTTCTCTCAACACCTCCTCTACACTTCGTCCCTCTCTCTGGGCCCTGGCGCTCGCCACCTCTCTAACCCTTTCGGTGTCTATATAGCCTTGCATTATGCCGTTGACAAGTATGCCATATTTACCGAGCTGATACGCAAGAGTTTTCACCAGCCCGGCCAGGGATATTCTAATAACGTTAGACAGGGTGAGCGTGGGAATAGGCTGTTTTAACGTGCTGGAGGTGATGTATATGAGGCGGCCTTGCCTCCTCTCGATCATATGCGGCACCACGTAGCGTGTTATCCAAACTGCGCTTAATAACAACAGCCGCACGCCGTAATCCCAATCCTCTTCTGACAACTCTAGGAAGGTCCCAGGCTTAGGCGGACCTGTGTTGTAGACTAATACATCTATTTTACCAAAGTTGCGTAATGCCTCTTCAACAATTTTTTTCGTATCCTCTCTTCTTGTTAAATCTGCTTGCACTGGCACGACGCTGACGCCGTATTGAGCAGAAAGCTGTCGAGCTAGTTCGTTAAGTCTCTCCACGCTACGCGCGGCGATCACGAGGTCAGAGCCTTCGCGGGCTAGGACTGTGGCGACGCCAGCGCCGATGCCTCTGCTAGCTGCTGTTACTATAGATGTCTTGCCTTTTAGGAGCATAGCATCAACTTGGCAATTGCTTAAATTTATTTTAGTTTTATAAATGTAAGTTTTCTACACACGTTACGCATTGGGCACAACTCGCATTTCAAGTCTTTACAGTACTTAACTCCGACATCGTACGCGCCTCTTTCATACGCCACGGGGTCGCCGCTGATTTTGCCAACGTGTCGGACAAGCCCCCTCACGCTTTCTAGTCTCAACACTACGTCGTCGCACCTGCCGCCTCTGTTTTCACAGAGAATTCTTTTTGCCGCACGCGTCTTTATCCTCTCCGCAGTTATGCTCTGTACGTCCTCAAATGCGCCGGAGCGTAGTGTTACAAGCGCTGTGTACATGTCGCCGTGAAGTATGTACTTCTTAACCTCTTGGCCGTAGGCAATGCGCACGGCGAGGGGTATGTTAGTCTCGTGTATAAACATCCGTAAGAAGAGCTTGACCCCCCTCCCCGTCCTACTGCCCCCCTCGCCGCGGAAAATCAACCTCCTAATGTCGTTTTCAAAATCAGCCACTTTACGTTGTTTAACAATCCAGAGGTAAGGCGGGTTATGCCTACGAGAGACGGCGTTTAGCGACTTGACGAGGTCTGAAACCACGCTGTTGGCAACCTCTTTGTCGACGCCCGCCTCTTCTAAAACTCTACGCGTCTTAGAAGCCGAGAACACGTCGTACATAACTTCTTCGTAAAACTTGCTAATATTTCTCAAATCGTCATCACTCAAGTTTTTATACTTATATAAAATAGATATTAACATAATATAAATGACTAGTAAATCTAAATTTTTTACAGTTGAAAGACTATGAATAAGAGAATCAAGGTCAGTCTTATACGTCCTAGAAATAGACCTGATCTGCTCCGCCAACACGCCGTAGCTGTAAGACATGGTGTCCAGCACTCTATCTCTAATCGATAGGCCGTGCTCCACAAGCCGCCTCCGCACCTCCTCAGCCGTAGTCGCCACAGCCAAGTCTAAATACCCGTTTAAAAATACAGACATGGAACTCGTTGAGGTGGCCAAGTCTGTGCTGAAAAACGCATATGCCCCGTATTCGGGGTTCAGAGTCGCGGCCGTGGTAAAGACAAAAAGCGGTAGGATATACACAGGAGTGAATGTGGAAAACGCCTCCTATGGCCTTACGATGTGCGCCGAGAGGGTGGCAGTCTTTAAGGCCGTGTCAGAAGGCGACAGAGAAATAGATACCGTAGTAGTTTACACCGACACAGAGGAGCCAGTTGCGCCCTGCGGCGCGTGCCGGCAGGTAATCGCAGAGTTTAACCCCAACGCGCGAATTGTGATGGCAAGCCGCACTAAAGTCGAAGAGGCCAGTCTGAGAGACCTACTACCCAAGGCCTTCTCAAGGGAAAACCTATTAAGGTAATAGCACCTTTAGATATATGGTTAAGGTTAATATACGTGGTCAAGCCACCGCCCCGGGCTCTCTCGCAGATGCCCTCAAGGGGGTTAAGCTGAAATTAGTTACAATCTCTGGCAAGGGCGGGGTTGGCAAGTCGCTTGTGACGGCCGCAGTGGCGCTGGGCTTTGCCACGAGGGGGTACAAAGTGGGTGTTCTTGACGGCGATGTATATGGGCCGACAGTGCCGAAGATGTTGGGGTTAAGAGACGCCACTTTGTATGTAGACCAGAAGACAGAAAGGATTATCCCAGTCACAGGGCCGCTGGGGGTGAAAGTGGTGTCAATCGAGTTCGCCCTGCCTAGCGACGACACTGCCGTGATCTGGAGGGCTCCTTTAGTAAACCAAGCGTTAAGAGACTTTATTGCACAGGTGGAGTGGGGAGAGCTGGACGTCTTGGTAGTAGACCTGCCGCCAGGCACGGGGGACGCCCCCCTAACGATTGCGCAAAGCCTGCAGGGAGGTCTTGACGGTAGCGTTATAGTCACAATACCCAGCGACATATCTAGGAGGATTGTTCTGAAGGCTATCGACTTTTCGCGTAAGCTTAACATAAGAGTGGCGGGGATTGTGGAGAACATGTGTTGCTTCAAATGCCCCGACAACGACAAGGTGTATTACATATTTGGAAAAGACGCCGGGAAGAAAATAGCAGACGCCGCCGGCGTGCCGTTCCTAGGCGGTATCCCCATCGACCCAGAGCTGTCGCAACATCTCGACTCCGGCAAGTTGCATGAGTTCTTAACTAAAGATAGCGAGACGTCGAGGGCTATTTTGTCAATTGTAGACAAGTTAATAGACATCTATAAAGAAAAACTAACACAGCAAGTAGCCGCGGCGAGGCAAGAGAAGCCAAAGCGGTTGTCGTTACTTAAACTACCAGGCGAAGAAGAGGAAGAAGAGGGCTTAGGCTCGCCACGTCTCTAGCCCACGTCTAATGAGTGAAACGCCTATAGCCACGCTTAAGATCAGCATTATCTTCTCTATCACCCTTACCCCCAGGATGCCTAGTAGCTTGATCATCTTCTCCGAGGCCATGAGCGTGGCTAAAGTGAGGGCCGAGACCACGGCAACTACGGCGAGTGCAAAGATAGGCCCCTTTTCACTTGACAGCAACAACACGTAAGATATCGAGGCGGGGCCTGCCAAGAAGGGCACGGCTAGGGGGACGGCGGCTACTTCTACTTCATTGCCGACGCCTTGTTCGTAGGGCTTAAGCAGGTACAGCAGAGAGAATACCGTGAGCACTAAGCCGCTGGCTACCATAAAATCCCCAGCGGTTACTCCAAAGTACAAGAAGAGCTTCGCGCCAAACGTTGCAAATACAGTCAGTACTAGCGATGCTATTAACACAGAGAGTAGGAGGACTCTACGCCTTCTGTCGGCGTCTAGCCGACTTGTCGCGGCGAGGAATAGCGGAATGTTGCCTATAGGATCTACGACTGTGTATAAGACAATGATGGAAATCACAGCGTCGTTCATTCAGAACCCAGATTTCACCTCATCTCTGTCGGCGATGACGGGCCCTCCTCATCTACTCGTCTCTGTGCAGAGATTTATTTACTTAGCCCAGGCATACTTCCTCCACCTCTTTGTCCTGCCCCAGCCGCAGGAGGCGCAGTACTTCTTAGTCACGTTGTACGAGTGCCTGCCACAACGCGGGCATCTAATGTGCGTCTTCCCCTTGTTGTGTTTTCCCATTGAGGGTGTGCCCTTCATGGCACCGGTGAGATGAAGAGCACGTTTTCTCCTCTTACGACGACCGTTCCACGTTTGTAGACGTTGCCGTCTATGATCTCCTCTGCGTCGTCTAGTAAGAGGTTTACGTGTTGGTCGAATGCTTTCAACACGCCACGGATTTCATGGCTGTCTCTTAGCTTGACAAGTACTTGTTTTCCTATGGAGTCTTGAAGAGTAGCGCCTAGAGTAGCGAAACACTTCGACATGTCTGTGGCCATGACCCACTGTTGGAGCGCATATTTAAACTTTAGGGCTTGCCAAGATAAAGGTTATATAGAGGGACTTCGTTACACGGGTGTCCTCGGACGTCTTATTAGAACAAGTAACCGCCGACCTACGCGCTAGGGGCTTCCGCATCGTAGAGAGGCTGGACAATAGGCTTTTTGTGGCTGAGAAAAAAGAACGCTATTTGTTCTATGTAATGGTAGAGGGCGTCGAGGTGAATATACCTACGTTGATGAGTGTTATTAACATGGGCGAGACTTTGTCTATGCAGGTGGTGTTGGCCTTGGTGAGCAACGACGGCACGGTGACTTACTATTTTGCACGGAGGATAAGGCTTCCTAAGAATATTCACTATGTTGAAGCTACTTGAACGCTTAGTGGAGGTCTCTAGGAGCCGTGGAGTGCGCTTCGTCTTGCATTTCGCCAAGTGTCGCGGCAAAGTGGGCGTGGACAGAGAGATAAAGGCTCTAGACGAAGAGGGGAGGCCAGCGCCCTGGCCGCGCGTGTTTCCGGGTGTCGCTCCGCAGAACATACTGGCTCAATGTGTGTTAAAGAAGGTGGAGGTCTATAGGGGGTCTGAGCTTGTGGGGGAGTATAGAACTATTGAAGAGGCTCTCGCCTCTGTTTAGCGCTCTCTCTCACCCTCACCGCGTACCCCCTTCCTAGACTGAGCTCGTTGATACTGTATATTAGCCTGCCAACTGCAATCACCTCTCCGCCTGGGGTTTCAACAGCAACCTCTCCGTTTGCTCTGAGTCCCCCCACCGTCTTAGTTACATATTTGGCGGGGATGTTCCGCCCTTGTCGTATATACTCAGCAACCTCTTCAGACACTATCACCTTCTTGTCTATAAACAAGGCTCCGTATAAAGTGGGGAGTAGGTACCCGTCGTTGTTTCTCAACACAAAGGCCAGTTTACCGTCTATGTAGACTTTGCGTATCCTCCCTTGTTTGTTATACTCCACCTCGATGTTTCGCCCCGCGATTTTTTCAACGACTTCCCTGCCGTATAAATACGAAAGCAACGTGACAACTTGCGCAAGCACATGACCTCCTTTGCTTTGGTTAAAAACCTTTTTAAACACGGCCTAGGTGTGAGCGTGTATTGCGAGATCTGTGGACGCCCCATAGAAGGTGAACCGATCCCCGTGGAGGTGGACAAGGCCGTGTTGTACGTATGTCGTAGTTGCGCAGCTAAGTACGGCAAGAGGGTCGGCGCAACGCCTGTCCAGACTCCTCAGAAAAGAGCTCCTCAACCTAAGCCACGCCCGCAGCCCAAGATTGCGGAGTTAGAGCTGGTGGAGAACTTCGGCGAGGTGGTGAGGAGGGCCAGGGAAAACCTCGGCCTTTCAAGAGAGGCGCTGGCGGCTATGTTGGGAGTTAAAGAGGCCGTGTTGAGACGCGTAGAGGCAGGTCAACTACAGCCAGACTTAGCGCTGGCTAGAAAGCTTGAAAAGGCTCTTGGCGTCAAACTTTTGGTTGAGGCCGCCGAGGAGGGGGCGGCGAAGGCAAGCGGCGGGTTGGAGAGGGGGCTGACGCTTGGCGAGGTGGCTGAGATACGGGATGAGGAAGAGTAGGGCTCTTTTGGCGTATGTAGGCCCCAAGTCGAGGGACCTTGGGTATAAGCTTGAGGAGTTTGTGTCGCTCGTTGAGGTGGCGGGCTTTGATGTGGCCGACTTAGTGACTCAGTACGACAAGCCCGATACGCGTTTTTACCTAGGCGCCGGCAAGGCGAGAGAGGTGGCCGGAAGAGACTTCGACGTGTTTATTGCGTACCACAGCCTTACCCCCCTCCAGACTTTTAACTTAGAAAAGTTGTTTAGTAGACGCGTCCTGGATAGGATACATGTAATACTAATAATATTTGAAAAAAGGGCTGGTAGCATTGAGTCGAAGCTTCAGATCGAGCTGGCAAGGCTTAGATACGAGTTGCCTAAGATAAAGGAGTACTTAAGGAGAGCTAAAATGGGCGAGCAGCTGGGCTTCATGGGCGCTGGCGAGTACATAATTGACTCTTACTACCGCCACATGTTGAAGCGCATATCTACAATAAGAAGAAAGCTGGAGGAGGTGAGACGTAGCAGACTCATGCATATAAAAAAGCGTAAAGATGTCGGCATCCCCGAGGTAGTGATTACGGGATACACAAGCGCTGGGAAGACTACTCTTTTCAACAGGTTGGTAGGCGAGGAGAAGCTTGTAGACGGTCGGCCCTTTGCCACGCTAGAGACGTACAGCCGCGCGCTCGACCTATGGGGCAAGAAAGTAGTAATCACAGACACAATTGGGTTTATAGACGACTTGCCCCCCATCTTGGTGGAGTCTTTTCGTTCTACGTTACAAGAAATTGTAGACGCCGACGCCGTTCTCCTCGTGGTAGACGGCTCAGAGCCGCCTGAGGAAGTAACAAGAAAAATTGAGACGTCGTTAGAGACGCTTAGCGAAGTAGGTGTAGCAAAGGAGAAGATTATCCCTGTGGTGAACAAAATAGACAAAGTCGCCTCTGTGAGAGCCGTTAGAGACATCGTAGGCAAGTACTTCACGTGGTTTGTGCCAATCTCAGCTCTCACCGGGTTTGGCATCGAGGCTTTGAAGGCCGTACTCTTTTTCAAAGTGCCAGGTTATGTAATACAGCGTTTGCACAACAGCGACGGGGTCAGAGGGCTGAAAGTGGGCGACGTCACGTTTGTAGCTATTCCGCAAAATGTTTATAAGCATAGTAGTGACGCGTAGCGGTGACAAGAGACGTGTATTTATACATCGTGGAGAAGATAGTGGCGTGGGAGTTCGACAGTCCTGAGTACGGCAGGCTTGCGCGTAAGATTGTGGAGTTACTTCACGAGCGTAAAGAGGACTTGACAGACGACAGAGTGGCGATCTTGCTTAACATCTCTACGGCAGAGACTAGGCGGATTTTACAATACCTAATGAAACATAACCTAGTCGGCGTAAAGAAGAGGACTACGGAGGACTACAGGATCGAGTACACGTGGTATGTAGACGACGATATAATTAACCAGGCAATTAAATACAGAGCTAAGGTAGCTAAGGAGAAGATTTCTATGCTAATCCGCTCCCTAACCGAAGGCGCCTTCTATATATGTCCAACGTGTCACATGCGGTATCAACTTGAAGACGCCGTCAACAAAGGCGGCGTATGTCCCGTGTGCGGCACACCTTTAGAATATGTAGAAAGCGTAGACGAGATAAATAGGCTGACCAAGGTTTACCAGAAACTAGACAAGTTATGAAAGTGGAGTTTAGAATATACAAGCCTGTGGAGGACTACGAGTGGTTTATCACTGGGTTTGCAGGGATAGGCATTGTGGGGCACATCGCCACTAAGTACCTCTCACGTGGTTGCGAAGTAGTGGGCGTGGTGAGGTACAAGGGAGAGCCTCCCATAGTCTCGGTGGAGGGCGGGAGGCTCCTTTTACAAAATGAGATTTTTTCCTGTGGAAGAGTAGTGGGCGTGGTAAACAACTACGGGATTCGCGAAGCCGCGATGTACGACTATACAAAAGCCCTGGCTAACTGGGTGGTAGCTAACGACTTTAAGGCGGCGGCCTTGTTCGGAGGTCTCGACGGACGGCTGAGGAGAGGGGCCGACCTTCTGAGAATAGTTTATACAAACGCCTATAAGAGAGCGGGGCTTCCCACAGGCGGAGCGCAGTTGTTAGAACAAGGCCTACAAGTGGTGGGCCCCCTGGCGTTATTAACGTCGTTTTTTGAAGAACTCGACTTCCCCGCCCTAGTCATACTGCCTTATGCAGACGTGACTAGGCCCGCCGATCCTTACGCAGCCAGCGTCGCCCTAGATTTCTTTTCAAAACTTTTCAACTATCCTGTAGACACCAGCGGCCTCCGGCAGATGGCCGAGGAGCTCGAAAGAGAGTTTGAAGAGGCAAAGAAAAGGCTTGAGGAACAAAGCAAGCGGGAGGAGTCAAAACTATACATATAGCTAAGACAGACCATGTTCGTCGCCTCTTAGGTCGTCTAGTGAGCTTATCCTTATAACTTTTTTCCCGATGAGAGGTATGTCGATATTTGTATATACCACGTCGTATTGTTGTAACCACTCGTATAGTCTAGCCCTGGCCTCCTCGTTATCTCCCTCTGTCTCGTTTTGCGACAGTGGGTAAACCTCGGCGACTTCCTCAGGAACGACTCCAAACACGGGGTCGTAAAAAAGCACATGTACCCTATCTCCCAGAATTTGTTTTACGTATCTATACTGCCAGCTCCTATTGTAAGGCTTTTCCTCTACTTTAATCACTACGGCCACTTTAGAGGGCGGCGTCACGTTGTTGAGTCTAGTGTAATGGCGGAGCGGCTCCGGTCTCGAAGTGGCAGTGTCGTGGTAAAAGAAAAGGCCGTGCGGCCTCGGGTGGGTCTCTGGGTCGTACAACTCTAAAAACTTACGGTACTTCCTAAGTGCTTGTAAGAATCTGTACAGAGTTGGGTGGGCTCTGGCTTTAATTTCGAGATATTCCCAGAGAGTGCCCTCGTAAATTCTCTGCTTTATTTCTAGCAACTCTTCTCTTAGGATGGCGAGGTTGTGTTCAGCTATGTACAATACACGTTCTTCGCGCGGCATTTCTTTTAGCTCTTTCACGGGGGTGTTACACAGTTTTGTACTGCACGGTAAATACTCTGTCTTTACGTCCTCTAGTCTTAGCGTCCTGTCTCTAAGCATTATGCGGTCGTCCCGTGCGTAGAGTATGTAAGACGCACTGTCAAATAAATCCGCGCCTAGCGCCACCGCAAAGGGCAGAATAAGCGGGTGACCCGCTCCAAATAAGTGAAGAGGCGCCTCTCTGGCCATGTTGGCCTTTGCCTGCAAGACTATGTCTAGTACTAAGTCGAAGCGGTAATCTTCCATCAACGTAGTGGGGCTACCTATGGCGTAGATGGAGAAAGGCAGTTTGCTAAGCTCTTTGGCAGATCTTGCAAGGAGGTCTGGGTACACCCCGCCTTGGATTGGGGCTACTACTAACATCTCAAAGTTTTTCAAAACCGTGGCAATCTTTTTGGCTCTTCTAATAGTCTCCTCCACTTTTAGCAAGGCGCTTGTATAAGGCTCTTCGTAGTCAAAGGGCAGATCTAGTATAACGCCTATGTCGCTACCGATTTTTGACTGAAATAATAAAACCTCGTCGGGATCTACGTCGATTGCCCCATATCGCATTATCTGATACGCCCCTGAGTCTGTCATAACTACCCCATCCCACTCCAACAACTTTTTGACATCTACAACACTGCCTTTTGTCAGCTTGTATATAAAGTAAGAGTTTGTAATGACTTGCATAAAGTATTTTTTTAAAACGTCGGTGGGCACCTCCTGCTTTCTGGGATCTACCACGGGGAAAAGTGCAGGTGTTTCGACTACGCCGCTTTTCACATACAGCCTCCCCACCCTCCCAGCCAAGTCTTTTGCCTCTATTTCAAAAACGCCGCTGGTCACAACTCCACCACCTCGTATTCTGAAATTATCTTAGTCCTGCTAGGCCTAACCTCGGAGCCCACTGAGGCTTGGTAAATGCGGATTATCCTTAGCCACTCAGGCTCCTCAACGACATAGCCCCTGTTATACGCCTCGTTAACCACTTGGAATACTTGGAGGATTTTCGGATGTACGGCTCTCCGAGAACCTGCCGGTATGACGTCTATAATCATGTCTGGCATAGTCTTCACAGACTCCTCTAACTTGACGAGCCTTCTGCGAGAGCGGTATGTTCTGACAGTCCTCTCTACCACCTTTTTTCCATGTATAGATATTTTAACAACCGCTGTGGCAAGACCCACAAGTCCTAGTAGTACCGTCGGCATGTTTAAAAGATAAGAACTAAGAAATGTTGCAACAGCTGTTAACATTGTAAAAAGGCCCAGTGCTTTGATATCTTTTATGAAAATTCCTCCCAGCGCTGAGATTAATGCAAAAACCGCAGTTATTAACAGATCTATCATAGGGGAATAATCGTACAAGTCTCAGTTGCTATTACTTGGTATTCTTTATCTTCTTCACACCTTTTCAATTCATCAATACATTTTTTTAGGACTTCTATCTTTCTTTTTATAAACTCATCTAATTTCTTATCAATGTTTTGAAGTGTAGCGATTAGCTCAATCTCCTCGGCTATGTACTTCGCCAGCTCAGTAGGCCTTCCGTACAACAGCATACTTCGACCTGTAGTACTCTCTAACCGCCTCGGCTACTTTTTCCGCGTCTAACACGCCCCTCTCCACAAGCGACGTTAAGAGCTTGGCACGTTCTAACACTTCGTCGTATCCTCCCAATTTCTGTAGCCAGTAAGACCTTCTTAAGTCTACCTCCACTGTATCTGTCCGCGGGTCGTACCACCCCACGTTTATCAGCCCAAACTCTTCTTCTTTAATTTTTATCTTACCAGGCGCGGCGTAAGGATACGCCCTTAGCCACACCACCTCAGTAACTCCAGACACGCGCCTGCCAAAGTCATAACGTCTAATAGTAACGAGAACGTGGAAGGCAGACAAGTGTTCTGCGGAGACTCCCATGGCCTCGCCAGTGAGACGCATGAAGACCTCCATGATGTCCTCGGCGTGGAAGGTAGTTGCGCCGCCATGGCCTGTCAACACTCCCTGGATTAACTCATGTATTTCCTTACCGCGGCTTTCTCCTATGATAATAATGTCGGGCCTGGCACGTAGTAGGTACTTCACCAAGTCTATGAGGTATATCGCAGACTCGGAGCCCGGCAAGTGCTTCATATAGTCGTACATCGGAGAGGTGAAGAGCAGGACTACGTTTTGAAAACTGGGCGGCACTCTTATCTCCGGAGTTTCTTCTGCTATCGCCAAGCGTTTATGAGGCAGGAGTACCAACAAGGCGTTGAGCAAAGTAGTCTTCCCAGTACCCGTCCCGCCTATGACCATCACCGATTTGTGATGTTCAAAGAGGTACCACAAATATGCCATCGCCAACGGCGAAATAGTCTTACGTTTAATTAACTCGGTGGGGGAGATGGGAAACGGCGGCTGGACACGCACTGACACATACGGCGGGTTTCTAGCCACTCTGCCAGACATTGCAGTGGCGAAGCGCAACAAAGCCCCGTTTCTAAGCCTGATGTAAGTATCTTGGACGGGATACTGTTCGTTAAGAGGACGGCCAGTCTCTGCGTAAACTCTCCCCACGATTTTTATCAACGTCTCTCGGTTCGTCGGCACGACGTTAGTCCTAATGTTGTAGCCATAGTCTCTGTGGTCTACGTACATGGGAGCCTCTACGCCGTTAATGTTTATGTTCTCAAGCCTAATGTCGTAAAGAACAGGCGTCAGGTACGAGTAGTCCGCCGCCTCTAGCTGAACATAATACCTAACGGCTGCGCGTAACTGTTTAGGCACGCCGATATCGGTCATCGCAGTCTCAATCAGCTTGCCAAGCTCCTCTCTCGTTATATTTGGCCTTATTACTTGGTGAGCGGTGAGGTACTCCACGACTTTGTAAGCGTACTCGCCGATTTTCTCCGAATATGGAAAGGCGTATGATACGTTGTAGCAGTACCCGTCCTTTGACTGGTATATCTGAATGCGGGCGCCTTCGGATGGGTACTCCTCTACTAAGACGCCTTCACAACTTTCTATTCTAAAGTCTAGCATGTTTACACCTTGAGAATTATGCTTACAAATATTGTCACCATGAAGATAGCCAAGTACAAAATAGCAAGGTAGATAAGCCCTCCGCGCGTAGAGAAGCTGATTTTTGCAAATAAGAAGTAGTAGCCGAGTGCCATAATTGCAAGAGCCTGAAGTAGAGTCGCCATGCCGACGCCTCCCAACTGTCCCCCGCCCGTCACTTTACTCATGGCCTCGGTAAGCTTTGTCATCGCAGTGTTGACAAAAGCCACCATGGCGGCGCCTGCTAAGGCTAGAAACCTAGTGATGTTTAACGTTTTCCCAATCTCTGTACGGTATTCAAAAAGTTTTACTACAAAGTTTTGCAACTGGTCTACCGTAGCGCGCGGAAGAGTGCCCAACCTGTGGATATCTAAGAGCATCCTAAGCACTACAGACATTACAGGTTGCATGCCGCGAAGCGCCACGTCTTCTAAACGAGCGTCGCCTACTTTCATCGTCTGTAATATAGTTGCTGCTTTGTTGTTAAAGGCGCCGTAGTTGCCGAAAGTTATTGCGTTTTCCACAGCTCTGTATACAGAAGGAGCCCTTTTTAACTCGTCGAATACAGTATAAACAAAATCCATAAACCCCCTCTCAAAGGACTTCAAGTCTATTCTCTCCTTTGACAAGATCCATCCAGCGAGCGTTATTCCAAACGCCAGTAGAGCGGCATACTCTGGCGGGCGTAACAAACTTGGGGCTAAAATAAGCGTTGCCGTCGCGCCTATTGCGAATAGAAGAGGAAGCATTCTAAATTCCATCTTCATGAGAGGCACGTTTATAAATAAGGCCATTACCACGCCGAGGACTGCTGGAAGTAGGCCGCCCATTAACATAAGCAACGCCGGGTTGCCCTTCCCTATAATCACCGCAGTTATGGACAACATCGCGAGGCCGACCACAAGAGAAGATACAAGCGACGTAAGCCTATCCATTCGCCTCTGCATTGTAGAGGCGAATTCCACAATGTCCATGTCCATGTAGAGAGAGAGCTTAGCCACAACGTCTTCGCCAATTCTAAGCGATGTGTATAGCGAATTAAATCTATACACCAGCTTCTGCGGTGCCAGCTTCTCCACGGCTCTTTTCATGGCGTCCATGGGCTCCATCCCGATCATCCTAGCGTTATTCCACGCGGCTATGGCCAAAGTCCTAACCCCCGGGAGTTCTTTGTAGCGCATCATTCTTTCAATCACAAGACTTAGGTGGGCCTTTGTGGCAAAAGCCATTTGTACCAATGCTGTGAAAAACACCATTTCTGTGTTTAACAACTCGCGGATTGACCCAGACCGTACTGACACCAAGAGCTTAGGCAAGAAAAACACAAGAGCCCCCGCACCAAGCAACATAGGCCCAAGGGGGAGGGCGCCAAGTACCGTTAGCAAAGCTCCCCCGCTCACTATTCCCATGCCCAGAAGAGTAAAAAGCCTAGCAGTATTTCTAAACCTTAACGGGTCGAGGTCTGTTTTTTCAATGCCACTAAGTTGCCACTTTGTGATAATACTGAGCACAAACCACTCCGTATTTTCTTTTTATATATTTTACTTTGTGCGAAGCAATTTATACCAACGTCTGACGCTTGTTAAAGCGAACATGCCATTATGTATGCGTCTTCTCCGTCGCTGTAGTATCTGGGGACGCGACCCACAACTTTATATCCCAGTTTTTCATATAGAGATATCGCTGGCGTATTCGACACGCGTACTTCTAAATACACTTCCGAAGCTCCGTAAAAGACCTTCATGGCTTTCATGGCTCTGCTCATCATCGCAGTGGCTATGCCCAACCGCCTTGCTTCGGGCAACACCCCTACCGACACTATGTGTCCCTTCTTTACAGGCTTTCCCTGCGTCAGATTGCTCCAGCCATACTCAACCCGTGACATGACGTAGCCCACCACCTTGCCACTTATCTCGGCAACGATAAAAGCCTTAGGAAACTGCTCTAAATGCTCTAAGAAGAACCAAGGCGGGTAGTTCTCTGGCAATACTTTACGATTTATCGAAATTAAGTCGTTTAAATCATTTAATGTTGCCTCACGCACTATATATTCAGTCTTCCCATCTTTTCCTACAAACTTCTGAGGCCTGTCTACTACCACATCTAGCACCATGGTTAAGACAAAATTAGGTATATAAGGGCCATTCTTAAAGGCACCCCTAGGGCGGCTTGTTTAAAATACTTGGCGTGGGCCGTGTAGTCGACGCGTATGTCTATCTCATCTACACGGGGCAAGGGGTGGAGGATTATGAGTTTATCTTTTGCATTTTTTAAAGAGTCTAAAGTAACCCTGTAACTGCCCTTCACTCTTTCATATTCTAAGGGATCTAAAAAGCGCTCTTTTTGAATCCTTACAACATACAAAACATCTAACTCGCCTATTACTTCTTCAAGGCTTTGGTGAAAACTAAGTCTTAAGCCTCTGGACTGTACATAGTTAATAGTTTCAACTCTAGGTTTTAAAAATTCTGGAGATATTAAAAAGACTCTTACATTAAAATTCACTAACAGCTCTAATAAACTGTTGATTGTGCGGGCGTGTCTTAAGTCGCCCATCAGTCCGATGTTTAGTCCGTCTACTGTGCCGAATTCCCTCCATATTGTATATACGTCGAGCATGGCTTGGGTGGGGTGGTTAAAGCTGCCGTCGCCCCCGTTTATCACTGGGCTTTCTGCCACCTCTGATGCAAGCTTGGCGGCACCTTCGTAACGATGTCTGATTACAATTATGTCGGAATACGCATCTAACATTCTAATCGTGTCTGCCAACGTCTCTCCCTTTTCTACGCTCGTCCCCTCGGCGCCCCAAAAGCCAATCACATCGCCGCCTAGTCTCTTCATTGCTACTTCAAAACTTAGCCTAGTCCTAGTGGACGGCTCAAAAAACGCCACTGCCATGATCTTCCCTCTCAAAAAGTCTACGCGCGACTTGGCGTATTTTTCCATGTACTTAGCCGTTTCAAATAGCTCTTCCACGTCGTCTCTGGTGAAATCTCTGGCCGAAATGACGTCTCGGCCCCGCCACACAAAAGCCAACTTTTTATAGTATTAAAAATTAGGGTGCGTGTATCCTCTGATAATAGCTCTTGACGTAAACATATTAAAGGCGTTAGATGTCGTTAAGGAGTTGAAAGACGAGGTGGTTGGCTATAAGGTGGGGTGGGATCTCATATTTGAAGGCTCTATTTCTATAATAAGCGAGGTCTCGAGATATGGAGATCTAATAGTTGACTTAAAAATAGCAGACGTCCCCCACATCGCCTTAAAACTTATCGAAAAGCTTATAAAAAGAGGCGCTTGTTGTGTAATCGTACACGGCTTCCTCAACCCCTCGGTACCAAAAGGCCCCAGCACATACGTCTTAGTTAAAATGACAACGCCGACGCTATACGACCAGATGTGGGAAAGGCTTGTAGAAGAGATTAAAGACGTAAGAGGCTACGTCCTGCCTGGAAATGAGCCTCTTACGATAAGAAAAGTCCGTGAGAAAATCGGTTGTAGATATAGGATAATATCGCCAGGTATTGGGCCTCAGGGCGGCAAGCCAGGCGACGCATTAAAGGCTGGGGCAGACTTCGAAATCGTGGGGAGGTACGTGCTGGAGGATCCAAGCCGGGTGTCAGAGTGGTCGGGATATAGGCCTACGTGTTACGAAAAGCCCTAGAGAGTCGGTCTTTTCCTCTCCTGCGGATACCGCCACTGCTCTGCCTTCTTCGCCAAATGTAATAAATACTTGTAAATACCTACATCGTTTTTAGCCCTCTCGACGACTGCGTCTAGGAGGGCTATTAACTCATCGTAAGTTTTGCGGTCTACTGGATATGGCACCCCATCTTTTCCGCCTACTGCAAAGGCGAATTTAAACGGGTCAACTGCCGGGTCGTTCCAATCGGCCGGCGCTTTGAATATGAGCTCTGCTACTAGAGATAATGCGCGCAGAGTCTTCGGCCCCGCCCTATACTTTAATAGTAATTCTTTGAAGTCTGTCACAGACTTTGGAGGAGGCAAATTTCTAAGAACGGTTTTAATGTCAATGTCTATTTTGACATACGGATAGTAGTATGGAACGTCAATTAAAGTAGTCTGACCTTTTAGAAGGGCTAAGTAGCGCCCTATTTTGCCAGCGCCCTCGTTAACTAATTCTAAAATTACTTTGCGATTTTCTCTACTTAGGCGAGAGGCTAGGTTTAACACGTGTTGTTGTCTAACTCCTACGACGCCGGTGTGAGGACTGTCAAAGAAGTGGTCTGTAGATACCCAGTGATACCGCCTAGCTATTTTCACCGCCGGGTTCATTCCTTGTTGTACCACGCTCCACTTCCCCGTCTCTGAGACTATGAAAGCGTGGTGGTAAATGTCGTAGCCGTCTTGGACTAAGACGTTGTCTACCTTTGCCGTCAGTCTTGAGGCCAGTATAAGAGACTCGGCGTCTAGGCGAAATAGTTTAGATATCTCCGCTAACTCGCCAGGCGTGTTCAAGGCTTGTCTGCCCTTACCCCCGGCGACTCTAACCGGTATGTCCGAGTTCCTGAGAACCTCCTTCACCACCGCCGTTGTGACTGTAGTAGAACCCGAGCTGTCCCAGTCCATTCCGATTATGTTATTAAAGGCTTGGAAGAACGTCGGGTTGCTAAACCTCTCCACTATGCCGTCGGGGCCGTGTAAGTCGTGCATTGCTCTGAGGACAGGCGAGGCGAGCTTCTTCATTCTTTCTAGAAGCCAAGGAGGGACGCGGCCGCTATGTAGAGGGAGGTCGGCTACGCCAGATATTTTCACATGTTTATAAAGGTGTAGATATAAATCTGTCATGTCTGTGTTCAAGGCGTACGACATCCGCGGCGTAGTAGACAAAGATCTGACAATGGACATCGTGGAAAAGATAGGGTACGCTATAGCGAAGTTTTTCAACGGTTCCGATGTTATATTAGGCATGGACGTGAGGACACATTCGTTTAAAATAGCAGAAGCTCTTTCGCGCGGACTGCTGACAAGCGGTAACGTAATTTTCATCGGGACGTCTACTACGCCAGTCGCACATTACGCCTCATATATGTTAAATAAGCCGGCAGTGATGGTGACGGCGTCTCACAACCCGCCGGAGTATAACGGTATGAAAATAATGAAGATGGGGGGGCTCGACTTAGAGAGTCATGAAATACAACAGCTAGCCTCGATGTTGGAACAGCCCCCAGTTAAGAAGCGCGGCGTGGTTTACGTCAGCGAGGTTTTAAACAAATACATAGACCACGTGGCTAATCTATTCGGCGAGTTGCTGCTGGCAGTTGGGTTTGATCCGGCCAATGCCGCTGGAGTTGTGTTAAAGACTTTGCTTTTCCGAGTTTTTAAAAAAGTGGTGGCAATTAACGACTATCCCGATGGGCGCTTTCCGGCCCACTTGCCAGACCCAGAGAAGGCAGAGAACCTTAGACAATTACAAGAGATAGTTGTGCAGAACAAGCTTGACGCAGGCATTGCGCTAGACGGGGACTGCGACAGAGTGGGCATGGTGACAGCTTCTGGAGAGATCTTCAGGCCTGAGAAGATGGTGTACACGTTGATAGAGCTATACGCAAAGCCAGGCGACGTAGTTGTGCTAGACGTGACGATGCCCCTATACTTAGAAAAAGTGGCCGAGGAGAGGGGGGTAAAGGTGGTTAGGCAGAGAGTGGGCCACAGCTTTCAAAAGCCTACTGCGGTGAGGACAAACGCGCTATTCTGGGCGGAGTACAGCGGCCATATTGGTTTTAGGGAGCACCACTACTTCGACGACGGGATATACGCCGCGTTAAAAATACTCTCGATACTGACACAACACGGCACGTCTCTAGACGAGATGTTGAGAAGGGCGCCGCAGGTCTACGAAGAGCGTATTGACATAAAAACGGCAGACCCCAGAGGAGCTGTGGAAAAGGCCAAGTCTAACGCAAGGGGTCTTGAGTACTACGAGGTGGATGGCATCGACATAAGAACGACAGACGGCAGGCTTTTAATAAGGCCGAGCAATACGGAGCCTGTGGTCAGGGCAAAGATAGAGGCTTATCACAAAGAGGGGGTAGACCGCCTAAAATCGTTACTATCTAGGCTTCTACCCGTATAACATCTGCGGCTTGCCGTAGAGGAAGTACGAGGGCCGTTGTGCCAAGGCGGCCCCCAGAATAATGGCCGCATACGGCAGACAGACAGCTTCTTTGCAGACAGAGCCGCCGAACTGTAGCGCGGGGATTTTGAGCTGTCTTAACAAGTCAGTTTCTTCGTGAGTAATTTTAATCTTAACTTCTTTTAAATTATTCAACCTTTTGACCTCTTCGAGATACTTGCCAATTGTAGAGCCGTCGCATGGACATATTACAAGGTCTTCTTCAACTTCTTCTATTTGGGGCCAATACGAGGCCCAAAACGGCACGTCTATGACGTTAGGTTCTACGTACCGCCTAGTGTCGTCAGTGCCTTTTTCAAGCCTGTTACCTAAGTTATACAGCCAATTAGCCTCTATCGTAAGCGTTACTAGGAATTTGTCTAACAAGTCTTTTGCCTTGTCTCCGCTCTCTACGCCGTCTTTTGAAGCTATGTAAGCCGCTAACAGCTTTCCTTGTTCTACGACGTGGGACTCCCTCAATGCGCCGTAGAGGTGTCCGGTAACATATACGTTGCTACCGCCCACAGATCTGCCGGACTCGTCTAAAATTAGGAGCTCGCCGTAGTTAGTCCTCCTTGGGACAAGCGAGTTAAGCTCAAAGCTATACCAGACCTTATACCCCAGCCTCGTCACCACGTACGGATTTACTAGCCTAACTGCAGATACTATGAGATCTATGTTAACTTCGCCGATCTGATTTTTCTTTTTTCCAGTAACCACTTCGTATCTTAACCCACTTCTAAACTCCTTTATTCTCACAGACGTAATTACTGGAAAGTCTATCATCGATTTTACCTTTTCGTAGTACTTCACGTCTCTTATATACGCCGAGTTGTCCATGACGACCACTTCGTTTCCGCTACGGCGCAGGGAAATCGCAGTTCTGAGGCCCCACTCGGTAGTCCCCCATACAAGAATTTTAAGGCCAGAGGGCGGGCGCGCCAAGACCTCCTCGGCCACTTTTTGAGGCACTTTCCTGCTCTGGGGGAAAGTTATAGGCACGTCGACTCCTCCCGTGGCTAATATTAAGTGTCTATAACGTACTCTGTACTTAATGCCGTTGCTATAGACATAAAAACCGTCGAAAAACCCCTCTAATGCGTCTAACTCACTAGCCTTGGACACTAACGATTCTACATCTACGTCGGATAGGCGGGGCGCAGATCCTAAAAGGTGGTGACCTCCCAAAGCGCCTACATATACGACCTTTACTGTGTAGCCGTGTTTTTTTAAGTCAAGAGCGGTAACGAGTCCGCCCAGTCCTCCTCCCACAACTAGGACGTCTGTAGACATCTCGTCTTCACGACTTGCGTCAGGGTTGCACTGAATCACAGTAGCACAGGACACGGAAGTCAACACTGTGTACTTATTAAATTTAAGTCAGCGCTTTGGACCGCGGGCACGGCTACCCTTGAGAATTCGTCATCATTATATACATCTAGTATTTTTGTATGTCTCTTAAGTCTTATATAGCGGCATATCTTGCAGGCAACGCCGAGGCTTTACGCCTC
>JBEULK010000092.1:0-7712 GCA_041287325.1 Pyrobaculum sp.
GGCAGTAGTAACAGCACTAGAAAGAATATACAAGGCAATGAAGTTAAGAGGCCAGATTTAAGAATTTGTGTAGGTAGTCTGTGAGAATCTCGGCACATTTTACACATTCTTCCTCATCCTTTCCGTATTTTTCTTCGAGGAGTTTTGCGCATCGCATCAACTCGCTGGGAGTTTCTTCGTCAATTTCGCGTATCATAGACGGGAGGGTTTTTACCAGAGGGCTTGGGGCGTATGGGTCGAGGCCTAGTATTCCCTTTGCCAAGGCGGCCACGGCGTGGTACGAGTGGTAGCAAGCCTCTGTCAAGTCGCCCCTCTCGGCGGCTTCAAACGCCTCGGCCATGTGGGACATGTGGCGTTGATACCACTTTAGGTGTACGCCAGCAAGCCGTTCCATTACCTAAAGACGTCGGCCGCCGCGTCGAGGGCCTTGCCGAGGTCTACGTCCACGCCTAGGTCTCTAAGCCCAAGCCCCAGTGAGGTGATAGCCGCGGCTACGTAGTCCAGAGAGGCTTGCATGCCCATGTGGCCGATTCTTACGACTTCTTTTTCTAAGGGCCCCCAGCTTCCGCCTAGCATGACGCCGTATTTCTCCCAAATGTGTAAACGTAACCTCATCGGGTCTATAGGCGGCTTAAAGGCAGTGGCGGTAGGGCAGGTGCAGTCTAGAGAGGCTGGGTACACCTCTAGGCCCATAGCCTCCAGAGCCCTCCTCACCGCCAGTCTAGACGCCCTATGCCTTTGGTAGACCGACGGCAAGCCCTCTTCTAGGATTTTTCTAAGACTTTCTCCCAACGCGTAGATCAAGACGTCTGGCATTGTGTAGGGGAAGCCCCCCTTCTCAAGCCACTCCTTCCATACGAAGTAGTTAATGTAAAAGCCTCCTCTCTTAACCTCAGCCGCCCTCTCAAAGGCAGATTTGCTAAGAGCCATGATGGTAAGCCCCGGCGGCGAGTTTAGAGCCTTCTGAGACCCGGCTATTAACACGCCGATTTTCCACTGGTCGAAGTATATCTCGTCCGCCCCCGCAGAAGACACTGCATCTACTATAAGAAATGCGCCGTGGTCGGCAACGATCTTAGCCACTTCTTTAAGGTTGTTATACACAGTGGAGGGCGTGTCGCAGTGCACCAATGTGACCACCTCCACGTCTTTTTCACGTTCAAGCGCCCTGTCCACCGCCGCCGGGTCGATGCCTCTCCTCCAGTCGAGGCCCAGCCTCAGCGCCCTCCCCCCGTACATTTCTACCAAATCGGCAAAGCCGGCGCCGTATACGCCGTTGTCTATTACTAACACCTTCGTCCCAGGCTTAACTGCGTTGGCCACCGCGGCCTCGAGCCCCAACATGGCCTCGCCCGCCCAGACGAAAACCTCGCCCGAGTACACGCCTAGCAAAACCTTGAGCGCAGAGACGACTTCTTTATACTCCTCGAAAAACTTGGGGTCCAAGTCCGGGTTAGTGCTTTCTCTGACAAGCGCCGCCTTTACGCTCTGCGGAAGAGGAGTAGGGCCAGGAGTAAGAATTCTACGCTCTACATACCGCCGAAACACAAGAAATCTAAGAGACAAGTATAAAAGTTCTTTCAACACAGATGTATACGTCGCGTGTCCACCACGTCGATAGCCAAGCAGTTGTGTCAACATGACAGATTTCAAACACTGTATGTCAAATACCGGCTAGTGCGCCGAGAGCTCCACTCCACGACGCCTTGGCGTCGACGGGAGGTCTGTAACTAAGCGTCTGCTGGCCATGCGCCCCTCAAGGGGCAAATCTGCATCAACACGGCCCAGAGTCAGCCCTGGCACAGCCCATGGCTTTGCGTAGGAGAGCAATACGTACATGAGAAATACGCCTTAGTCGCGGCTTCTAGTTTTTAAAAACTTGTAAGGCCTGTTCCACCTGGTCTTCGAGATACCACTCCAAGACGTAGTCCAATTTGTTGGCTATGTATGCCGCCTTTTTGTAGGCCTTTTCCCAATTTTGGTATGTAGATATGAGGACCCAGTCGTCTTCTAAGATTCTGAACCTGGATATGAGGACTCTCTGTTCTTTGGGGTTTAGGTAGACCCGGAACATATACGTATACGTATACTGGTTTAAAAAACCGGGGTTTTTCAGCTTACAATTTTCTTCTGAGTATGTCAAAAGTTTCGATCAACTCCTACCGCGCTTTTTCTATATCAACAAGGTCGTATAATAACTCACCAACAAATCTAAAATTCTTATAAAAAACCGCTAGGTCTTTAGCAACATGAGCAGCTAATGAGAAAAGGCCAAGCTTGACATATCTTAAAAACTCTGCCTCCAACGCCTCAACATCTCCCTCCTCCAACCACTTAAACAGAGGCGGCGTAGGCCACTCCAGCTTCACGTCGTCAGGAAAGACGACAGACGCCACCTCTACTTTTTTCTCAAAATCCTCTAACCTGTTGATGTTTACAAACCACGCGGGGTCCACCCCGTGTTTAACCATGGAGAGTAGTCTAGTGGGAGCAGTTCTAAACAAGTCGTCGATTCTATTCCTATTGTGTCTCGCCAAGAAGTCGAGTACTCTCCTCGCCTCCGCCGGCGAGGCCTTGAAAATGGTCGACTCCACGCGGCCGTTGGGGTATACCCACGCCACGAAGGGCTCTTCCCACTCTAAGAGGTGGGAAAAAACCTCAGTCCTTAAGTAGGGCGTGTCACAAGGCGCGAACAACATCACGTCGTTAAACAAGGCGACGGTAGAGTCCACGGCGGCTAGCGGGCCAGAGAACCGGGGGCTGTCGGCCAGCACCTTCTCGCCTCTGTAAAGCGCGGCGTTCTGCCCAGCGGCTATGTACACCTCATCTACCGCCGGCGACGCGGCCTCGACGACGTAGTCAACCAGCCTTTTACCACCGTGCACATACGTACACTTATCTCTACCAAACCGCAGAGACCTCCCACCTGCGAAGACCACTAAAACAGCCACAACAACGCACAAACCTACATATATAACCTTCTATCATTACGGATATATGAAGTGGATGTTATTTCTACTAACAGCCGTTATACTAGCGGCACAACCAATAAACGTTATCTTCATATTTCACAACCACCAGCCCTGGTACCTGGACTTTGAAAAAAACGAGCTAGTCCTTCCCTGGGCGAGGATGCACGCAGTGGGAAACTACTTAAAAGTCCCACTTTTAATAAACCAGTCCGGAGTACCTGTAGCCTTCACCCTCTCTGGGAGTTTAATCGAGCAGTTAAACTGGTACGCCAACGGGACTTATACAGACACGAGGTTTAAAATTTCTAAAAAACTAGCGCATCGCTTCAGTTTTTCCTCGTCGCATTCCTGTGGAATTTTATCCAACTATACGATCGCTTCGTATTAACCTACGGCTACTACTGGGCCTTAGGCTCCCCCTTTAGAGAATACGGCCTAGCGGCGGCTGTGCTGACTATGGCGGCTTTATTAATTTCCATGATAATTGCAATAAGACTGGCAGGACTAATGAGAGGAATGTATGAGAGCTAGCCTCTTCCAAACATCTGTAGCGGCGCTAACCACATTCCTACTCTTCTACCCCGTCCTACAGATAGTACTCCTATCTCTCAACAAGCTCCCATACTTCAGAATCGGCGGAGACTTCGTCCCCACGCTCGAGGCCTTTCAATGGGTCTTGTCGCAGTCAGAATTTTGGAAGGGCCTTGTCAACAGCCTAATCGTCGCAGGCACGACGGTTTTAATAGTCATCTCCCTAGCCCTGCCAGGCGCATACGCAATTAGTAGATACCGCTTCAGAGGAAGAGATGCCTTGATGTCATTGTAGTTTTTACACAAATGTCAGGCGGGTTAGGCATAGCCGGTCTAATCGCCTTATTCGCAATTGTCTCGGCACTAGGCCTCCGCAACAACTTAATAGCACTGGCGTCGATATACGCCGCCGGCGCCGTGCCCTACCACACCTGGCTCCTTAAGACGTACATAGACATAATACCCAAGTCTGCAGAAGAGGCGGCTTTAATAGACGGCGCCGGGATAAACACAGTGATGACCAAGGTAGTACTCCCCATGATGTACCCTGCGTTGGCTGTCTCGGCGATTTTAACTTTCATCGGCGCCTGGGGCGAGTTAATACTAGCCAACCTCTTCCTCTCAGGCGACAACAGGACCCTCATCCTCTGGATCTACTCGCTCATGTCCAACATATACGCAGTCCAGTGGAACCGCTTCGCCGCCGCCGCGTTGCTATACGCCATACCCCCAGTAGTCCTATATGTAATACTACAGAGGTTTTTAAGAAGAGGGCTAGCCTTCGTATACTAGCCCCACTCCACCACGTACTCAAAACGGTCGGCAAGAAAAACTGCGGCCCTAAGAGCGTGAACATGCGACTTAAACCTAGCCACAGGCTCCCACCCCTCGTCAACCAAATCCAAGTCCTCTTCTCTAAAATCCACGTAGATCCTACCATCTTTAAGAAGAAGAGTAGGCATAAGCCCAGCCACCGCCCAGTCTTAAATTTCAAACAGGTATTTTAACCAAAAGACATAACAGGTCACACATAGACAGACTCCAACGAGACGTCGCCAAAAACACACATTAAAACCCCCATCACCTCCTCCGAGGCCCCCGACACCGCCACCAACACACCGCGCCCAGAGCTAGGGTAGTACTCAGCTACAACCACGACGGGAAAAGACAAAAGCCTCCTCACAACCTCTCTGTCGTCTAGGCCTAGCTCGAAGACATGACGAGATACGACGACATGTACGTCAACAAGTACACTAAAGACATGAACAGGAGGGACAAGGAGGCCGTCCTAGAGCTGTTATGGAGGGCGAAGAGGCTTTGACCTAGTCGAAAATGACGAAGTCGAATTTGTTTATTTAAACGCGGCCGCGCCGACCTGGTCGTGGTGGAGCAAATAGCCCTCCTGCCGGAGGCCCTGGCGGCTTTCGGCTTGACTACGGTGATGTATAGAGCCCTCTTGTCGACGACCAAGGTGGACCCGACAGTCCTCGCCATATCGTTCTACATGGTGCTCTTGACGGCGTCTCAATACGCCGCATCTAAGATCACCAACTACCTCGGGTTTTTGGTGCCAGCGGGCACGATGACGTACGCGGCGACGGTCGCCATGCTTGACATAAATGTCCTTAGGGAGGTCCCTACGCCAGGAACGTAGTCCTGGCGGGGTTGTCGAGGTACATGGAGGCAAAGGCGCCGCCTACGAAGTGCCCCCGGGATAGGTCAGCATCTGCGCCACAAATATGCCGCCGGCGACGGCTTAGGCAGTCAGCTCCTGGGCCTTCCTCACAGCGTCGAGGTCTCTGGTCAAGACAGCGCAACCCCCGCGGCACGCCAGCTTCACCGCATTCTCCTCGGCTGGCTTGTCCTCGGAGAGGGCGCACTCCACGAGCCACCTCCTGTACATCTCGGCATACCGCCCGGCCAGGGAATTGCGCAAAGCCTCTGAACAGCTCCCGGCGCCTCTCAGCGACGTCGCCATCGAAAACACGTCTACGTAGACGCAACCGTAGCGCTCCAAGACGTCTGGCTCTAGCTCAACCTCTAGCCTCCCCCATCGCTTCCTCACCCTTACCGCCCCCGAGGCGCGTCGACGAACGTTTATCGGCAAGTAGCTCGGGATAATTGAAAGCTGAATACAAGTCCAGCTCGCCGAGTTTGGACCTGCATTACAGGTCTAAAAACGTCGTATTGGGCCTGCATTCTGATTCGATTCTCGCTACGACAATTTTAATACCAAATTCTAACAGTTAGCCATGGCGGCTCAAGGCGTTCAACCGCCGACGTTGATCTATAGGCGCCGCGGGGCGGAGGCGCCTATGTCGACCCACGTCGTGGCTATAGCAATAGCCTCCGTGGCGCTTGTAATAGCAGTTGTGCTGTGCCTCTGCAAGGCGCCAGTAACCGTAGTCGTCAACGCGACTCCAGTTACAATCAATGCAACTTCAGCCGCCGTCAGCGCGGCGAAGGTCAACGCGTCGCTGGCCGAGCTGAGGGTGAGGGGGGTCTACGTCTACGTAGACGGCGACGTCAAGTATGTGGTGTTCGACGTGAGGACCAGGTACCGCGGCAGCGGGAACTGGACTGTCCGGGCCGAGGGCTTCTTGCTCGTGGCGGACGACGGCAACGCGTACGGCCCGGTCTCCGTGCCGTACAGGCTAGATGACAGGTTCCGCTACGAGCTGACCGACGGCAAGAGGGCCATTAAGTACGGCTACGCGCCGTTTCAAATAGCCTTCGAGTTGCCCAAAAACGCAAGCCCCGTTGTGCTGATATACGACTGGCAGGGCGTGACGATTGAAGTGCCGATAAACATGTCCGTGGTCTTCGTGTCCTACTACAAGTGGGTGGACGTTAAGGTGACAGGCGTCGAGGAGGACTGCGTCTACGCGGACGCGGAGCCCCGGTCCATAGGCAGAAGCTACTTGCAGGGAGAGCAGTTCAACGTGACGGTCGAGATCAAGGTCAGCAGGTACTGCCCGGCGATCTACGTGGCGCTCGCCTCCGTCAGGGGGGCCGAGCTTGTGAAGGCCGAGCCAGTCGCAACGCCAATCGCCCCGGGCAAGACCGCCGAGATAAGGCTGGTCCTCAGAGCGCCGCGGGATTCCTACAGCGGCGACCTGGCAATCGAGGTGGCGGCCCAACAGACGGACAGGCGGCAGATCGGCGTCTAACCACCCCCCGTTTCTTCCCCGCACGCACAAGTTGCCAAGCGTCGGTTCAACTGTTATAATACGCCTACTCTGACATGAGGTCCCAGACTAAAAACGCAATAACGCCAGACGCATTCTTCCAAGGCGCAGACCTAGCGCCCGCGCAGCCCGGCTCCTGCCTCCGCATGTAAACAGTGGGGGCGGGTGCAAAAGAAGTTCAGAGAGGCGTTTAATATGGTACCTCTTAGCGTCAAGTGTCATGAGGACGTCGCCTCTGAGGCGGTACCGCGTTCTTAGCCCACGCCAGCCTCGAGAGCAACGGCCCACGTGGAGCCGCCCGCGGCGCGGATATGCATAAATGGCGAAGAGGTCGCGCCGCCTTGTTGTCAGCTCGTCGCGACGTACGGAGGACCACGGGCGGTAGACCTATCACTAGAAATTTCGATTATCGTCGAAAAGCTATACATCAATAATCTAAAGGAAAAAATAGTGGAGGCTTTCTTTTCCGCATGTGGAGAATAAACATGTCTTTGGATAGGGCTCGGCGGCGTCGGGCGTTTCGGGCTGTGTTGTTCGCGCTGTTGGCCACGGCGGCCGTCCTTCTGGCGGCATACCAGACGCCGAGCCCCGGCGTCACCATAAAGTTCGAGCTGTATGAAGACGGCGTGAAGAAGACGGACCTCTTAGGGAGGTCAGACGTGGCTGCCGCCGTCTTTGTGAGGGCCATCACGCCAGACGGCGAGGCCCCGTATATGTTGGGCCCACGAACGGGATCGTGCATATACCGGCCTCGGCGCTGGCCGGCGCGGCCAAAAACTGGACGGACTTGTTGAGGGCCAGAGGGCAAGACCCCGAGGGCTTCTTCACAGCGCTAATCGTGAGCATAGCCGTCGTCAATAAGACCGACAGGAAGCTACTATGGTACTCTGTGTACTTCCTCGACTATCCCCCCGCCAAAATCGCGCGGGGCGATACAGAGCTCATCTATACCCTCCACATCGCCAAGGGCAAAGGCGAGGTGAGAGGATACGTGGCGAGAGTAGACCGGGAGGAGAAGAGG
>JBEULK010000092.1:7812-10124 GCA_041287325.1 Pyrobaculum sp.
TCTTGGCGAGGTCGCCTATACCGCTGGCGTTACCGAAAGGCGTCATTCCCGGCGTAGAGGTCTCGCTATCTGTACAAGGAGCTACTATCTACGTCATTGGTGATATATACAACTACGGAGATCATCCCGGCGTTCCGAACGACTACAACGCGCCGGAGTTCATATACGTCGCCGTGGGCAAGTACAGCTATACGGCTAGAGACATCTGGGGCAATACGTGTACGTATCAGGTGCCCGCGGGGCTGTGCGTAGAGTCCCGATAACTCTAAACGTTTTTTCGGTGGGGATGGGCCTTACGTGCGCCTCGGTTTTGTCTAGGCTTTTGTCCTCACGGCGCCGCGCGTTAAAGGCGGGCCCCACGGCGTGTTGTCCAACGTCATGAGGCGTCGGCGAGTTTCTACAACTCGGCGCGTTGAAGAGCTCGGCGACTGGATGAACTCCACATAGCGGGGTGTCGGATAGAAGCCGAGGACGGGGCCAGGAGTTGTTGTCTCGCACAACCTGTGACTCGACGTTTGACAACGCCCATCCGGCCCACGCCTTCTGAGGCAACTCCCTTGAATACGACTGAGCTACTTGTCGCAAATGTACCTAGGCCCCCCGGGAGCTTTGTGCCGACAGGCGGGCGAGGTGGCCTAAGCCTCCAGCGGCCAATACGAGTCGGATCTGTTGGCTAAGCGATGGGCCTGGGCCAATCGGCTGGGTTTATCTCTGCTCTCATGAAGGCGCAGTAGGCGTAGGTGAGGGCGGCAGATACGGCGGCGTAGAGGTCTCGCAATTCCATCCCTGGAGGTGCTACCTTGTAGCCACGAGACCAGAGGATTCCCAAAGCCTCGACGCGCCTAAGCGCCTCCACCAACGCCTTCCTCTTCCCCTTGGGGAACCGGGACGGAGGCCTTCTGACAGCGTCTTGTAGGACTCCATAAATCGTGTAGGGTATAAGATGGGAGTGCGGAGCCCGAAGGGGGTCACGCCTCGCTGAGGTGAAATCCGTTTTTATATACAGCCAGAGGGGACAGACGACTTGCGCCGTATGTGAAGAAGCGTATCGACGCCGCCGCCAACAGCGCCCACCCTGCCGCCTCTAGACCTGCGTCGCAAGTTCGAATTCGCCGAAAAACTTGCGATAAGCGTTAAGCCGTCCCGCCTCTTTACAGATTTCAACTATTTCGCCGTCTACCAGCTCGACGCACGCCGCCGCTCTTATGAGGCGTTAGGTCCCGTGCTCGCTGTGGCCGCGCTTATAACCGCCGCAGTAGTGCTAATCGCGTGCACCGCCTCGTAGAAAATTAATATTTTCATCAGAAGTGTGTTGTGTAGTGTTGGAAATCTCCAAGAGGCTTTACGACGAGGCGATTAGACGGGGTATTGACGTCGAGGACTTAGTGATACAGACGATAGAAAAACTACAGCTGGACCCCAAGGACTCTGCCGAAGCCCGTCTGGAGTTAGCCAGGAGACTTCTCGGCGAGGCTAAGGAATACGTCGAGAAAAACGACGTGGTGCAGGCAAGCGAGAAGTTGTATAAGGCCGTCGAGGAGTGCATCAAGGCGCTGGCCGAGGCCTTAAACGTGCCGCAACTAGAGGAGGTCAGGAGGAGAGGCAAGTGGGACACATGGCTTTTAGGCATGGCGGCCACCGACTTGTCTAAAAGACTTAAAGAAGACAGAGTCAGACTGGCGTGGAAAGACGCATACGACGTCCACGTGTGGGGCTTCCACGAGACGAAGTACAGAATTGATGACGTAAAAGCCACACTGCCCCTTGCAGAATGGTTGGTACAGTACGCAGAACAAGTAATAAACTCCGGCGCCGGCAGTTGACGACCACCAAATGCGTTAAAATGAAGAGGTAACCAGGAAAACTTCTAACAGGGAGGACCTGCATTCGGGGCTGTCCCACCTCGGCCGTCCCAACGGGTCGCACTGACGGCAGGATGCGCGGAGTCTGGACAGCACGGAGGAGGCGCTGGGGCCTACCTGACCTCCACCCAGCCCTGAAGGGTGGGGGCTCCCTTCGGGCGGTTCACTGGTCTGCAGTATGCCGCCTTCATCCCCACGGCTTCATGGCTGGTGGGGCTACAGCCCCACTCGTCCAGCGGCAGGCGCGGGCCGGGTCTTCAGCCTCTTAACCCTCGGAAGCCCCCGACTCCCGCTACTTCGGGACTCGGGGATATGTAGAGCGTGAGGGGACATATGAGCTGAAACCCTAAGTCACAGAGGACAACACGGACGTTTAAAACCTTACCCAACCCTAAAGGGCGAGGCTCGTCCTTTTTTGTCAGTAGTCGAGCACAGAGCCTCTGCATTCTA